>JBOHAM010000176.1:0-15883 GCA_050697735.1 Gaiellaceae bacterium
GCCCGCGAGGCCGGCCGCGACCCCGCCCAGATCACCTGCGCCTTGAACGTCGAGCTGCCGGAAGCGGGGGTCGAACGGCTCGCCGGCTTCGTCGAGCTCGGCTTCACCGCGTTCAACTTCATGGTGAGCGGACCCGACGCCGCCGAGCAGGCCGAGCGTCTTGCGGCCGAAGTGATCCCGACCCTGCGCCCGAAGTCGTGAGCGACCTCGCGGCTGCATCGGCGTTCATGGACACGCCCGGCGCGCCTGCTCGACAGGAGCTTGCCGCGTACCGCAACACAGACCGCGGCTTCGGGCGGGCGCTGGAGCCGGATCTGCCCTGCGGGGTGCAGGGCTTCCCGATCGTGGCCAGACGACCACACCCAGCGTCGCCCGCCCCGCGACCGGTCGAAGACGCCCAAGGGGTGCGCCTCGGCCGTGGAGGACGCCGTCCCCCGCACTGCCGCTCGCGCCGAGGCTCCCTTGTCACGGATGATGTTCATGCAGACCTCCCGAGTGTCGATCCCAGAAGCAAGGACGCCTCGAACCCCCAACCTCATCCCGATCCGGGATGCGCGGGGCAGGAAGTGAGAGGCGTTGCCCTGTTCGGGGTCGGCGAGTTCGGGTCTAGGGGCCTGCCCGGAAAGCAGTCCAGGGCGCCTGACAGGCGTGACGCGGCGCGATGCGGCGTCCTCGGTCGCGCCAATGTGCCTGCACATTGACGCTCCCTGCGTCCTTGCCTCGCACCACGTGTCGCGTGTCATCCACCGTGGCCACCCTCCGGACAGACCCCTAAGAAATGTAGAGGGGCGCGTGCAGCGGCACGCGGTCGTAGAGGTCGATCACGTCGCGCACGAGCATGCGGATGCAGCCGTGGGAGGCCGCCGTGCCGATGGAGGCCTCGTCGGCCGTGCCGTGGATGCCGGCGCCGTCGTGGAAGCCCAGCCAGCGTGCCTTGATCGGATTGGACGGGTCGTCGCCGGGAATCACCTTGCCCGCCAGGTCGCCCGCCCACTCGCTGTTGGGCACGTACCAGGCCGGGTTGGCCGCCTTCGACTCGATCTCGTATTCCCCGGCGGGGGTGTCGAAGCCGATCGCGCCGATGCCGACGCGATACGTCTTGGCGAGGCGCTGGTTCACGAAGAGCCGCAGCTCCCGCCGGCTCCGGCTGATGGCGACGAAGGTGCGGTACTCCGAGGCGAGCTCCTTCGTCGTGACCTTCGGCCTGAGCACCCTCGCAGGCACGGTGACGACCCGGCTCGCCTCGAGGCTCGTAAAGCCGGCGACGATGGCATCCCGGAGCTTGGCGCGCCGAACCGCGAGGCCGGTTCGCGACGGCGTGATCTGCACGCCGGCGAAGGAGGCCGAGCTCTCGGCCTCGCGCGCCGGCCGCTCGAGCTCGCGCTCGATCCCGGCCACGACCCTGGCCACGGCCTCGCGCGAATACTTGACGCTCAGCTCGAGCTCCTCCTCGGGCGCGCTCCCGGTGAGGTCGCGGAAGGAGCGGGTGAGGAAGTTCCCCTCGCGGCTCTCGGCGACCGCGCTTCGCAGGATCTCGTCGAGGTTCGTGCTGACGTCGACGAGGGCCGGCTCGACGCTGAAGCGCCGGTCGCGATACCTGATCGTCACCGGCTGCTCGAGCCGCCGCGCCACCTCCCGGGCCAGCGTCGCGCGCGCCTCCTCGACCTCCATGCCGCCGGCGTCGATGCCCGCGAGCGTGATGTTCTCGGCGATCAGGTCGGCGCGCGAGGCGTCGTAGCGGTGGAGCGCTGCGGCGGCCGAGCCCGCGAGGACCGCGACCGCGAGGACTGAGATGACGAGCGCCTTGCGCAAGACGACGCCGTGAACCTTAGCCACCTTCGGCGGAAGCCAGCACCGGGCGGATCGCGCGCCAGGTCTCCGGCCCGCTGTAGTCCAGGTACCGCGTGCGCGTCAGGTGCAGGGTGCCGCCGTCGAGGAGCCGACCCTCGAGCCTCCCCAGGTGGAGCCTGATCTCGTGGTAGTTGGGAGGCGAGATCTCGACGGCCCGGCGGTGCACAGGGTTCTCCCGCCACGCGTCCACCCCCGCGGGCGAGGCGAAGAGGATGAGGTTCCCGTACGCCCCCTTCACGAGCTCGACGTCGTAGTAGCTCAGGAGGCCGCCGGCCGCATACGCGCCCATGCCGGCCACCAGCTCCTCCTCGAGCTCGAAGAGCAGAGGAACGTCGGCGTCGTCCCGCGGCCGCCCGAAGAAGCCGACGACCGTGGGATCCTCCGCCGCGAGCAGCCGCTCGGTATCCGGGACGACGAGGAGGTGCCGCAGCCCGTCGACGGTCGTCTCGCGGAGGACCACCTCCGCCTCGTCCGTCCACCGCCCTGCGCGCTCGCGCTCGTGCACGAGGAGCTGCCGGAGGGCGCGCTCCTCATTCGTGGAGTGGACCGGGTCCGTGAAGGGCCTGCCGGGCACCGTCTCGTCGGGCTGGAGCTGGATCTCGTCCGCCATACGAGCAACCTAACGAACGAGCGGCTCCCGGAGGAGCCGCTCGTTGGTCCTTCACGTGCCTGGGGAGGTCAGTCCTTGACCCTCCAGCGCTTGACGTCGAAGGAGACGTTGCCCCTGATGTCCGTCGCCATCCACCTGAAGGTGGTGGTCGAGGTGACCCGGAACACCTCGCCGGGCTCGCGAGGCCCGGTGGAGTCCCAGAGGGCGGACGTCCCGTCCGGCTTCGACCCGTCGGTCGTGTAGCGGATGACAGACGGCTCGTTCACGTACTCGAACGTCACGTCGAGCGTGCCGGAGACGACCTCCTTGCCGGTCATCTTCACGTCCGGCGGCTTCGTGTCCTTCGCGTAGGCGTACGCGGACTCGAGAAGCCCGTAGTTGCCCGCGGCGAACTCGAGCGCCTCGTGCTTGCCCTCCGTCGCGTAGTCGGGCTGGAAGCCGACGCCCTGCTGGAAGATGCCGCCGCCCAGGACCGCGCCCGCCGGGTGGTCGAGCGTGAGCGCGGCGTCCAGCGTGATGTTCGGGTTCGGGCTCGAGGTGTTCGGCTGGGCGACCGAGACGACCGTCCGGGTCTCCGCGTCCGGCGTGCCGGCGTCGACCACGATCCGGTCGCCGGCTGCGAAGCCGTTCCGGTTGGAGGCCCTGATGCCTGTCGCTCCGGCCGCCGAGGCGACCGACAGCGTCGTGTTCACGAAACGGTCGGCGCCCGTCTCGAAGCTGTACGCGATCACGCCGCGCTTGTACCAGTGCTCGTCGGCGCTGTTCCCGGCCGCCGAGTAGAGGACGTCCGCGATCGGACCCGTGCGCTCCGGGAGGATGACCGTGTTCCGGACCTCCTTGATCCGGTTGAGGATCTGGTCGCCGGCGGCGAAGAAGTACTTCTCGATGCCGATGTTGGCGTGCACGAGGTCGCCTTCCGAGCGGTCCGGCAGGTACGCGCCCGGGCCCCACATGAAGTAGCCGCCGAAGCTGTGGATGTTGTTCGAGAACTTGATGTTCGAGAACGTGTCCGCGACCCAGTGCTCGTTCTTGATCTCGGGCTCAGACGCCTCGGACGGGCCTGCGAACACATCGCTCGTGCACGAGGTCGATGCTCCGATGTAGCCGTCGAAGAGCGTCCCAATGGTGTTGTTCCGGTTCAGGTCGACGCCCCAGAGGTTCCGCGAGGCGGGATCGCTGTTCGTGTACGGGAGGCCGGTGGACGGGTTGATCCGCGGCGTCCAGTAGCCGGCCGCGAACGGGTCGTCCGTCTCCTTGCCGCCGACGACGCACTGATTCGTCAGATTGCGCCGCTGGCTGTTGAAGTTGTACATCGAGTAGTGGGCGCCGTCCGGGTTCACCGACGGCAGGATGAAGATGTCGAGGTTGTCGACGAGCTTGCGGGTCGCCGGGTCGATGGCGTAGTTCCGCAGCAGCTGCTCCGCGGTCTCGAGACACGTCAGCGGCGTCGCCCACTCGCGGGCGTGCTGCTGGCAGTAGAGGAACACGCCGACCTGGTTGCCGTTGCGGTGCTTGCCGATCCGCATGACGTCGTAGGAGAAGGGCCCGCGCTGCACGTGCCCGTTCGCCTCCGTCGTCAGGAAGTCGGACAGATTCACCTTCACACGCGGCTGCACCGTCCCCGCGCCCGCGTTCCCGCGGTACGTGAGCGCCACCACGAGCGCGCTCGCGCCCGGGTGGCTGTTGATCGCCGCGACGACCTGCGAGGCCGTGCTCGAGAGCGCCCCGGTCGAGTTCGTGGCGAGGTTGACGACGATGTCGTTCCCCAGCACGGCCACCGAGAGCGGCGAGTCGGGGACGCCCGGGTTCACGAACTCGGCGGTGATGTCGTTCCCGCCCTCGTGGCCCCAGGCACGCGAGGTGAGCACGACGGCCTGCGACTGCGCCGTTCCGCCCGAAGGCGAGCTGCCAGGAAGGGTGGTGCCGGCCATGGTCGCCTGCGCCCTGCGCTGGTAGCCGTTCGTCTCGTACGGAAGCGGGATCAGCTCCGCGATGTTCGGGAACTCCGCCGCCAGCTCGTCGAAGCGCGCGTAGACCTCGGTCGGGTCGATGTAGCGCGTCGTGAAGTCCTTCAGGAAGCCGGAGTTCATGGGGGGAAGTCCGCCGCCCAACCACACGTTGACCGGCGCCTCCTTGATCGCGCCGGTGCTGGAGCCGATGCGGATCATCGTCGGCGCGCCTGCGCCGTCGGGGATGCGCACGAGCTCGCGATGCTCGATGTAGGTGTCAGGCGTCGTGTCCGCGTCGATGTTGACGTTCATCGACCGGGGGACGGAGTCGATCGGAGTGCCCGCCCCGGTGTTCCAGGAGAGGGACATCTCCGGGCCGATGTAGTCCGAGCCGCTGGGCTCTGCGCCGCCGAGGCGGTTTTTCGCCTCGACCGAGAGGAAGCGGCCGGCGTAGTTCTCGAAGTAGTCGACCCGCAGGATGACGATCTCGTCCTCGTCGACGACCGTCGGCGGGTCCCCGACCGGATTCCCAAGGGCAGCGGCGTCGGCACGGTTCTCCGCCCGCCTGCCGGCCTTGAGGTCGGAGATTCGCTCGCGCCACGTGTCGGGGCCTTCGATCGTGACCCCGAGCTCGTAGCCGGCCGCGTCGAGCGCCGCCAGCTCGTCCTCGTTGCCGAAGACCGTGACGGTGAACGTGCCGCTCCGGTTCTGGCGCAGGTAGTGCTCGTTGAAGTCGATGCCGTACGAGTCGGCCTCGAGCTGCAGCTCGATGGCGGCCGACTTGCTCGGCACTGTGACCTCGACCAGGCTCTCGCCCTGGTTCGGGTCGATGCCGCGCTCGTCGCTCTGCGCAGCCGCGCCGCCGGTGCCTGCCAGCGCCACGATGGCAAGGGCGAGCAGCGCCCGCCACATCCCCCTAGTGCTCATGTAGGTCCCTTTCGTCCGGTTGCCAATGCCTGACAGAGAGGGCTATCGAATCACGCTTTTACCTTTTGGGTCAACCGACCTGGCGCGGCTACGGCGCGTAGAGGCCCTTGTCGACCAGGTAGGCGAGCGCGGTCAGCCCGAGCCCGAGGACGCCGAGCGCAACCGACGTCTGGACTGCCCGCTGGAGCCGGTCGCGCTGCGCGCGCAGAGCCGTGGCCAGGCTCTCGACGATGCCGGCCTCCTGCGCCTCGTCCAGGGGCGCTTCCCAGGGCGAGTCCCAGCCGGCGTCGAGCACCTGCCAGAACACCGAGAGCCGGCGCGGGGAGATGCGCAGGCCGAGGAGGCCGATCGACACGAGCACGACGCCCCAGGCGGTCCACGCGAGTGCCTGGGGCGCCGTCTCCTCGAACGTGTAGAGCTGCGTCCAGAGGGCGATCACCCCGGCAAGCTGGGCCGCGACCACCCGCGTCGCCGTGTCCTCGAGGCTCCGCACGGAGAGCTGGAGGAGGTGCAGCAGCTCCCACCCGACCCGGATCCCAGCGGCGGCGTCCTCGCGCGTGCGCAGCAGCGGCTCCATCAGCGCCAAGTATCGAACGGCGCGAGCTTGAGTTCTAGGCCCCCTCGGAAACGTAGGTCGAGCCGTAGCCGAGCAGGCGGCCAACGGGAGCGCCAAAGGCCAGCCCGGTCTTCTGCAGCCAGGCCGGCGGGAACGGAAGCCTCACGGTGTCGAAGTGCGCCCTCGCGATCACCGCGAGGCGGAGCGGGTTGGGCAGCCCCTTGCGGGTCGTCTTGCCGTCTGCCGCGAGCGCGAACATCGTCTCGAGCAGCGACTCGAACTGGAGCGCCGGGCGGATCTCGCAGACGAAGCGGACGTCGTCTCCGCCGCCGTTCCAGAAGCGATGCGGCGTTCCGGGCTCGACGGCTGCCGACTCCCCCGGGCCAAGCGCCATCGTCTCCTCCCCGACCCGCAGGCCGAGCCTGCCCGCCACGACCTCGAACCGCTCGGTCTGGAAGGGATGCACGTGGGCGGCGGCAACAAAGCCCTGCGGCCGGACGACGGTCTCGATCACGACGGCCTCGCCGTTCGTGTCTGCGGAGGTGGCGAGGAAGGTGATGCGCTCGCCCGTGACCGGGTTCTCTACGGTGTCTCCCGTGCGGATCATCTTGTGCCTCCTTCGATGTCGTTGAGCACACCAGGGAGGCTAGGACCGCCGGCGCCGGAAATCGTCGGCCGCGCGAAGGATCTTCCGTCGCCGAGCGGGGGTGGGCAGCCAACGTCCCTTCTCAGCCCGGCGAGGGAGCGCGGCTCCTCCGCAGGAGGGAGAGACCGCGATACTAGGAGGGTGAAGGCCGTGCACCCGGCACGCCACCTCCTTCGCGCCAAGGACCTCGTCGACGCCCGCTACCGGGAACCGCTCGACGTGGCGGCGCTGGCCGACGCCGCGCACCTTTCGCCGGCGCACTTCAGCCGCGAGTTCCGGCGTGCCTTCGCCGAGCCGCCGCACCAGTACCTCCTGACCCGGCGGCTGGAGCGCGCGGCGGCGCTCTTGCGCAACACCGACCGCACGGTCGCGGAGATCTGCCTCCTGGTCGGGCTCCGCAGCGTCGGGTCGTTCACGTCGAGCTTCGGCAGGGCCTTCGGGCTCTCCCCGACGGCCTACCGCGCCGCGCACGCGCCCGCGGTCACCCGCATCAGAATTCCGACCTGCGTGCAGCAGGCCTACGCCCGCCCACAGGCCAGCACGTTTGGAGAAGACAGCCGGACCGCGCACGGATAGCGTCGCCTCCGACCGCTCACGACATCCGGAGGAACGACATGCTGAAGCAGCTCACCCATGCACAGGTCTGGGTCCACGACCAGGACGAGGCGCTCGCCTTCTACACCGAGAAGCTCGGGCTGGAGCTCCGCGAGGACGTCACGGTGCCCGAGCTGGGCGACTTCCGCTGGCTCTCCGTCGGCGTTCCCGGTCAGCCCGACGTCTCGATCACGCTGATGGCCGTCCCGGGCCCGCCGGTCTTCGACGAGGACACGCGCGCCCAGATCCAGGGGCTCCTGGCCAAGGGTGCCTCGGGCGGCCTCTTCTTCGCCGCGGACGACGTCCAGGCCAGCTACGAGGAGCTCAAGGCCCGCGGGGTGGAGTTCCTGCAGGAACCGGTGGAGCAGCCCTACGGCCTCGACGCCGGCTTCCGCGACCAGTCGGGGAACCACTTCCGCATGATGCAGGCCGACGATTAGGAGGGCTTGGCGAAATAGGCGCTTGTGCCGCAGGGCCGCGCTGCTCGCCCCGATGCTGCGTCCTCAGTCGCACCGATATGCCTGCATATCGGCGCTCCCTGCGTCCTTGCCTCGGAACGACCATCGTACCCCTGCGACGAACGACATTCCGCCAAGCCCTCCTAGGAAAGCCGTCGAGGCGCCGCCGAGTCCCGGCGGCGCCTCGATCGGGCCCCAGGTCAGGCGGCCGACCAGTCCTCGGCGTAGAGCAGCGAGCCGGGCGTCGTCAGGTTCTCCCCGGTCTCGAGCAGCGTCTTCAGGCCGGAGAGGATCATCGGCCACCCGCCGTAGAGCTCGTCGTTGGCGCCCTCGCGCAGCTGGTCGTGGGTCACGGTCAGCCGGCACGAGTCGGCGACCGGCTCGATCTCCCACGTGACCCGCGAGGTCCCCTCGCTCTTGACGTCGTCGCTCCACAGGGCGGTGAAGCTCTGCACGAGGCGGCGCGGCGGGTCGACCTCGAGATTCTCGCCCTCGGCGATCGCGACGGGCCCGTTCGGGTGGACGCTCTCGTAGCGAGAGCCGGTCGTCCAGTCCGATTCGGCGCGCACGCCGAACGAGTACCGTGCCCGCAGGTCGGGGTCGGTGATCGCCTCCCAGAGGCGCTCCGGGGTCGTCTTGATGTAGATCTCGAAGATCTTCTCCATCGTCTCCTCCAGTTCTCTCTTGAGCCCGGTGAGCGTGGCCGCCCAGGGCTCTGCGTACTTGCTCACCCACCGGTCGTGGACGAGCCTGATCGGGACGGGGTTCAGGAAGTGCAGCTTCTCGCGGCCGCGCCGCCTGGTCGTCACCAGGCCGGCGGCCTCGAGCACCCGCAGGTGCTTCATGACGCCGATGCGCGTCATCGGCAGGCGCCGCTCGAGGGCGGTCAGGGTCTGCCCGTCATCCTCGAACAGCTCGTCGAGCAGGCTCCGCCGCGTCGGGTCTGCAAGTGCCCTGAACACCGCGTCCATGACCGCGATAATACGTAACCAACTGGTTACGTGTCAAACTCGTTCGTCGACCCGCTCGCGCGGGATGTCCCAGACGACGCGCTCCTTCCGCGGGCCCCGCAAGAGGCCGACCGTCTGCGAACGGAGCGCCGCCGCGCCGGAGATCGTCCAGAAGGCGACTGGGTACAGGGCGCCGATAAGGAACGCCCGCAGAGTCGTGGGGTCGTAGCCGTGCTCGATCGTGAGGGCGACGGCGAGCTGCGCCGTCGCCACCACGGCGATCGCGACCCCCCACCCGAGCCCGAAGCCGAACAGGTCCTGACCGTGGCCGACCGCGAATGCGAGCACCGCGATTACGAGGGACGCGACGAGGGCGATGATCCACAGGAGCGACGCGAGCGACTCGAGGCTCAGCAGCCACATGCGATGGTTGCGCCAGCGGTTCACGTCACGGAGGTGGACGTGCAGCACCTCGCCCTGGCCGCGCGCCCACCGTGTGCGTTGCGCCCACAGCGCCCGCAGCGTCGAGGGGACCTGCATCCCGACGAGCGCCCGCGGTTCGTAGGCCGTGTGCCAGCCGGCTAGCAAGAGTCTCCACGTGAGGTCGATGTCCTCGGTGGCCATGCGCGGGTCGTAGCCTCCGACCTCGAGGACGCGGTCGCGGCGCAACAGGCCAAGGACCCCTGCGACGATCCCGACCCGGCCGGTGAGGGCCTGCGTGCGGCGAATCAGGCCGATGATCGCCGCCGTCTCGAGCACCTGCATGGCGAGGAGAAGCCTGCCGCGATTGGTCACGTGCGGCGCGCCGGCGACGGCGGCCACCAGCGGCGAGCGGCAGATGCGGGCGACGAGCAGCTTGAGCGCCTGGGGGTGCACGTGCGTATCGGCGTCCGTGACGGCGACGAGCTCGTATCGCGCCTGCCGAAGGCCGGCGTTGAGCCGGTCCGCCTTGCCGCGGTTGACGGGATCGCGGATCACCCGGCAGCGCGGGTCTCCGCCGCCGGCCGCCAGCGCCGCCGCTTCGGTGTCGTCGGTCGACCCGTCGTCGAGGACGAGGACCTCCAGCTCCGGGTAGTCGGCCTCCAGAGCCGCGCGGACGCACGTCGCGATCACGGTCTCCTCGTTGTAGGCGGGAACCAGCACGGACACTCCCGGCCAGCCTCCTGCGGGTGTCTCGGCGCTGCTCTGCTCCTCGAGCACGCGAAAGAGCACCCCTCCCGCCATCCAGAGCGCCGCGGTGCATACCGGGTAGAGAGCCACGAAGGCCAGTAGCAGCTCAGCCGCCGTCCACATACCGCCTCTCTTGACGCCGGCGCCCGGTGCGCAGTACGGCGAGGACGATCAGCGAGAGGAGGAAGGACGCCACGGTGAGGAGAAGGCCCACCTCGATCGCCCGGCTCTCGGCGATCAGCCAAGCGGCCACGGCGAGAGCAACCAACCAGAGGAGGGGCCCCAGGATGAAGGCGGCGATCAGGCGCCAACCGGACGCAGGACGGAGCGGCTCGAAGCGTGCCGACGGCTCGGTGTCGCTGCTCACGAGGAGCTTCGACTATGCCAGCTCGAGCTAGGGCGCGCTCTGGCCGCCTGGGCCTCTGCCCGACCAGCCCGCGACCCGGGCGGCGAACGCGGCGATTCCAGCCGAGCCCCAGTGCCAGGACGGCTCGGCGCGGAGCAGCCGGCGCTTCCCGGTCCGATTCTCGTACCAGAACGGCCCGAGACGGTCGCTGACCGACTGGCGCCTGAGCCCCCTGAGCGCCGCGCGCGCGGCTCTCCGATTCGCAGTCGTGTCGAGGCCGGCACGGGCGAGGTCCTCCAGCACCCAGCCGATCCCCGCAGCCCCGCTGTCGAGCCCGACGTGGACCGGCGCGGTCCCGTCTCCCGCGAGCTCGTGCCACTCGCCGCCGGCGAGGCGGACGTGCCTGAGCCAGGTTCCCGCTCGACGCGCGACCTCGCGGTAGTCGGCGTCGCCCGTCGTCCGCGCGGCGCGAAGGTTGACCCAGGCGATCCCGGCGGCGCCGAGCTCGAAGCCAGGCGCCCTAGACGGGTCCTCGTCCGCGATCGGCCAGCGGAGCCCGCCGGAGGAATCTGCGATCGCCTGGTCGTTCACCCAGCGCAGCAGGCCGTGCGCGGTGGTGAGGTCGGCGGGATCTCGATCGCGCCGGTAGCGCTCCAGGAACATATACGCCGCCCCCGCGGAGCCGGAGAGGAACCCGGTCTCGAGCGCCGCGCTCTCGGACCCGCGCGGCAACGGTCGCGTGCCGTTCTCGGTCAGCACCCGCAGCCGCGCCGCGCCCGCGCGTGCGTACGTCCTGAACGTCTGACTCCCGGTGCGGTCGGCGAAGGCGTCGAGCACGAGGACGACGCCCGCCTGGCCCATGCCGACGCCGTTGTAGGCGACGCGCCAGTCCGGATCGTCGGTCCAGCGCCAGGAGCACGAGATCTCCGGGCAGGAAGAGCCCGTCGCCTGCGCGACCAGCCAGCGCATCCCCGCCAGCGCGCCCTTGCGGAAGCGCCACCTGTGCGTGACCTCGTACAGCCGCCAGAGGTAATCGCTGATTCCGGCAGCGCCGTCGTCGAAGCTCGTGAAGTGCGTCGTCGACCGTCGTCGGTTCGGATCGGCCCAGTCAGGCCAGCGCAGGCCTCCCGCGGCCGGCTCGGCGACCCCGAGGAGGAAGTCGCCCGCCGCGACCGCGGCCCGTTTGTAGCGACGGTCGCGGGTGACCGCGTAGGCGGCCAGCAAGCCTTCTCCGATCGAGGCGGCGCCGACGTCCCGGTCGGTCTGGTAGTGGGGCGCCTGGATCGCGGAGCGCCAGGCCCGACCCCCCGACGGCATCGCCTTGCTCCGCGAGACGAGCGAGTCGGCCGCCATCCGGACAACCTTCGAGGCGAGCCGGTCGGTCGTGCGGGCGGACGCCGGAGCCGCCGGGACGACGGCTGCCGTGAGCACGCAGACGAGAGCAAACTGGGCGAGACGCATGAGGGGGTGAGTGCTCTCGCGGGCACGGCGAGAGCCGCAGAGCTAAGCGGTACAGTGGGCCGCGATGAGGGTATCGGCGGCGGTGCTCGTTGCCTTTACCTGCGGCGCATTCCTCGTGGCGCCCGGCTGCGGGGGCTCGTCGGATGCATCCTCCGAACGGACGCCCCTCCCCGCCCCTGAGGTCGTCCTCACGCCCGAGGAGGAGAACGCGTGGGCACGGCTGCCCGCGGATCGCTCCGCGATTCCCGTGCTCCTCTACCACGGCATCGGCCCGGAGAGCGACTTCTCGAACGCCTCCGACGCCGAGTACGGCATCGGCTTCGAGGATTTCGCCAAGCAGATGACGATGATGCGGCACGCCGGGTACCGGACGGTCGACCTCGAGACCTTCGTCCGCTTCGTGCAGGGAGAGCCGGTCGACCTTCCCCCGAGACCGCTGCTCCTGACGTTCGACGACGCCCGGGCCGACTCCTGGACCGGCGGCGACGGCATCCTGGACGAGCTGGGCTTCACCGCGGTCATGTTCGTGGACGTGGGCCGAGTCGAGGACGGCGATCCCGAGTACCTCACGTGGGCCGAGCTCGAGACCGTGCAGGCGAGCGGGCGCTGGCAGCTTCAGCTCCACTCCGGCGAGGGCCACCAGCAGATCCAGTACGGCCCGGGCGCCGACGACTATGGCCCGTACTACGCCTACAAGGAGGAGGGGGAGAGCTTCGACGAGTGGCAGGAGCGGGTGCGCTCGGACATCGAGTGGGGCCAGGAGACGCTGTCGGAGCACGTCCCGTCGTACGAGCCGCTCGCCTTCGCTCTCCCGTACGGCAGTTACGGCCAGGACGGCACCAACGATCCGCGCATCCCGGACGACCTCCTCGGCTGGCTGACCGAGCAGTTCGACGCCGTCTTCACGCAGGACGTGAACGCGCGGGCGCGACCGGGCAGCGAACAGCCGCTCGGCCGGATCCAGGTCACGCGCTTGACGGCCGGCGGCGACGTCTATGAGCGCCTGCTCTCCGGCGACCAGTAGCCGAGCCTAGAAACGAGCGAACCCTGCGTGCCAGGGGACGACCACGACGGCGCCGTCTCCCAGCAAGCGTGCCTTCCCGTGCAACTCCGTCAGCAGCTTCTCGCTCGGCTCGCCGAAGACGTGGATCGAAGTCAGCCTGACGAGCTCCACGAAGCGGAGAAAGACCGGTCCTGCCACCTCCATGTGGTACTCGAGGGAGGCGGAGTCGGGATGCACGTGCACGACGGTCATCCTGGTGCCGTCGTCGCTGAAGTACACGTTGTAGGCGATGACCCGCGGCTCGTTCGCAGCGACGAAGTCGACTAACTCCTCCATGCCCCGCTTCAGCTCGTCGAGCGCTCCCTCACGAACGTCCGCGGTATCGACGTACACGATCAAACGGTCCCCGCTCACTGGTCGGTGACGACGAACTCGGCCCAGTCGGATACGACCTCTACCGTCCGCTCCGGCTCGTTCCGCTCGGCAACGAGCCCGACGTATCGGAGTCGCGCGCGGTAGGCGCCCGCGGGCGTCCACGAGGGGAGGAAGCCGGCAAACTCGACCGGCCGGCGCTCACCCATCGCGAGCGTGGCCAAGGGCGCTTCGCCTCCCGGCACCGGCGGAGGGGGCAGGTGGACCGGCGAGCCCGACGCGTCCACGATCTCGAGCGCGAGCGAGGGCGAGCTCAGGGGCGCGGGGTCGAGCTCGATGGGGTCGTCTCCTCGGTTCTGCAGGCCGCCGCGCGCGACGAGATCTTCCCGACGAGCCGTCCGCCGAGGCTCGACCGTGAATTCGGCCGTGAGGTCCGCCCCCACCGCGTCAACAGCGGGCGGCGACCGCCCGCGTCGCGCAGGTGGTGCCGAGCAGGGTCTGAACGCCCGCGCGGACCACGTCGTAGTGGTGCGCGACTGGATCGTTCGCGGGGTTGTTCATGATGTTCCCGTCGGCCCGCCTGGCGCCGTCGTGGTCGACGCCGTTCACCGTGAAGTATTCGTCGAGGGCGCCGAGCATGTGGCCGAACTCGTGGCGGACGTCGACCGTATCGGCCGCGCCCCAGTTCCCCATGTTCGTCGTAGCCGTCCCGACGTTCACCACCTGGTGTTCTCCCGTCCCGACGAACTGGACGTCGGCGACGATCGCATACCCGCCTCGACAGCAGCAGCAGCGACAGCAGAGCTTGAACCGATTGTTCCAGGCGTTCTCGATCGCGGTCTCCCACGCCGCTTGCTGCGCGGGCGTGATCGCGCCGTTCAATCGAATGCGAACCGTGACGGTCGCGCGGCAGCGCGCCTCGTCGACGGCGAGGTGGAACCGCGCTCGCCAGCCGTAGGTCCCGTTCCACGCCTCCGAACCGGCCGGAGCGTTGGAGATGATCTCCGTTCGCTGCTCGTCGACCTCCGCCGTCAAGACGCGATCGCAGCGCCGCCGGAAGAGCACCCGGAGGATCAAGCAGATCAGGCGATGGATCCAGTCGCGGATTCGCCGCCAGAAGCGCCAGAGCCAGACGAACCTCGTCGGGCGGTATGGACCGGCTGGGGCGCCGACGGGGCGGCCCTCTGGGATCTCGGCCTTCGCGACGGTGAAGTCGACCCACTCGCTCGCGAGCGGGTCCTCGCGGGTGCCGCCGAGCACCGGCTGCGCCGAGAAGAACCGCACTCGGTACCGCCCCGGCGTTAGCCCGACCTCGAGGAAGCCGACGTACTCGACCGCGACCGACTCGGCCGGCTGGATCTCGTCCGGCGGAGCGAGGTCGCGCTCGTCCGGCGGTGAGGGCGGCGGCAGGAAGATCGGCTGCTCGCGCTCGTCCCGGAGCTCGAGGACGAGCGCCGGCTGGCGAGCCTGACGTGTGTGGAACGGGGCCGGCTCGTCCCCCGGGTTGCGAACGGTCACGCGGACGCCGAACTCGCCCGGGACGACCTCCTCCCGCGCGGTCGGCTCCAGCGTGACTTCGAGTCGAGGCATCCGGTTCTCCGGCCGCCGCGAAGCGAGCGTACTCCCCTCAAAGGCCGGCGGTCAAGCGGCCGCCCGCCAGCACGAAAACCTCCCTCGCTGGCTGACCTAAGAACTCCGACGCCGTCTCCACGCAGGACGTCAAATGCGGCGCCCGAATAGGCAGCTCGCGGGCTAGCGAAATGTCGATCTCGGCCCGTCCCGTTCGTCGTCATACGCCAGGCTTGGATTACCGACGACGAGAGGAGCGACGATGAAGTACCTGCTGCTGGCCTGCTGGGACGCCGAGCGGATGAATGGTCAGACGGAGCCCGATCCGAGCACGGCGCCGGCGGACGACGAGGAGGGCTTCCCGTGGGTTGACGACCTCCAGGCGCAGGGCATCTGGCTCACCGGCGACCAACTGGCCCCGCCGCGCCGGGCTCGCTCGGTCCGCGTCCGCGGAGGGAGGAAGATGGTGACGGACGGCCCGTTCAGCGAGACCAAGGAGGCCGTGGGCGGATTCGATCTCCTCGAGTGCGGCAGCCTCGACGAAGCTGTCGTATCGCCGCGAGCCATCCCCTCGCCCAGACTGGAACGATCGAGGTCCGGCCGCTGTGGGGGAACTGACCGCAGCGCGGCCGTGCGTCGCGGCATGATGGGACGGTTTGGGATTCCCTACCCATGCGCGATTGCGGCCCCGTCGCAAGGAGCCAGAGTACGGAAGGTGCACGGAAGCCTGTACGCCTCGTAGTCGCGCACGTCAGTACAGTCAAGCGACATGGCTTTCATCGACCACCTCGCCATCCCACTCCGTGACATAGCGGCGAGCACGCACTTCTACGAGGCCGCGCTTGCACCGTTCGGAATCGAGATGGCCGAGGTGGAAGGCGCGGTGGGCTTCCACCTCGGGAGCGTTGATTTCTTCGTCACGGAAGGCGAGCCCGCGGCGCCGATGCACATTGCGTTTGCCGCGCCAGACCGCGCGACCGTCGAAGCGTTCCACGCCGCGGCCCTCGCCGCAGGTGGCCGCAACAACGGCTCGCCCGGTCTTCGTCCGCGGTACCACGCCGACTACTTCGGCGGCTATGTCCTTGACCCGGACGGCCACAACGTTGAGGCTGTTTGCCACCGCCCGGAGGATTAGGCGGGCAAGGGATCGGGCTCCGGCGGAGGCGCCGGAGGAAGCCCGCCGCCTACGGCCTCGCCCTAGAGCGCCGGCCGCTCCCGCAACCGAGTCCAACCAACTCCCAGCCGGGCAACCTCGTGTTGCCCGGCTTTGCGCATCTCAGCATCAATTCGCGATAAGTCGGCACGAGAGAACGAGAAAGGGCCGCTTCGGCGGCCCTTTCCGTGTTTCTGGCGGCTCCGGCGTGCCAATCCCAAACGATTGGCACACCTGTCCCAATGGAGCGGCGGGAATCGAACCCGCG
>JBOHAM010000177.1:0-4151 GCA_050697735.1 Gaiellaceae bacterium
GCCCAGGCGCGGTCGCAGGCGTGCCTCGAGCTCGTCGGCCGTTCGGGCAGCGAGATCGCCGGCCGGAAGGCCGGCTTTCACGTCCCCGCGCGCACGCTCGAGGGCCGCCCGCGCCGCGGCGACGACGAGCGGCCGCCCGTGCCGCTCGGCGAGAGCCTCGAGCTCCGGGCTGCCGGCAAGCTGGTCGACCGAGGGCAGCTCCCGCAACGGATTCGCTGGTGCCACGAACGAGAATGATAGAGACGCTCTGTCGCGGCTCCTTCTTAGAGTTCCTAACGTAATGATGACGCGCCGGCTGGGTGCGCTGGGTGGTTCGAGGCAAGGACGCAGGGAGCGCCCATACCCAGAGCGGTATGGGCGCGACTGAGGACGCCGCCTCGGGGCGCCCAGCGCGGCCAGGCGGCATCGCTCCTCATTGCGTTAGGAGCTCTTGGGACGGGGGCGTGAACGTAGTGCGGGCGCGTGCTAGAAAGCAAGCGCCATGTGCGCTCTCTGCGGCGTCCTCTCCACAAGCCACTGGGCGGAGCGCGATTCCGGCCGGCGGGAGCGCGTCTTCCGCGTCCGGCTCCTGAACCGCGTGCTCTCGCACTTCGGGCTCGAGCTCGGAGACTGGAGCGGTCGTGTGTACGTCCTCTCGGACCGGAAGGGCAAGACGGTGGTGGTCGACGACCTGGGCGGCCTCTGGACGGCGGCGGAACGGCTCGCCGGGCGTCCGCTGGACCCGCTCGACCCCGCTCTCGTCGCGGCGTTGCGCGGTGGCTGAGCGCCTTCCGGTCGTCCTCGTCACCGGCTTCCTCGGGAGCGGCAAGACGACGCTTCTCGCCCGCCTGCTCGGCCGGCCCGAGCTCGGCGAGACGGCGGTGATCGTCAACGAGCTCGGCGAGGTGGCGATCGACCACCACCTCCTGCGCCGAGTCGACGAGCGGACCGTCCTCCTCGGCAACGGCTGCCTGTGCTGCACCCTGCGCGGCGACCTGGCCGACGAGCTCCGCGACCTGCTGAGCCGGCGCACGCGCGGCGAGATCCCACCCTTCCGGCGCGTGCTGGTCGAGACGACGGGTCTCGCGGATCCCGCGCCCGTCCTGAACACGCTGCTGGCCGAGCCGGTCGTCATGCACCACTTCGAGCCCGGGGCCGTGATCGCGACCGTCGACGCGCTCAACGGGAACCGGCAGCTCGACCGCGAGGCGGAGACGCTCAAGCAGGTGCTCGTCGCCGACCGCCTCGTCGTCACGAAGGCCGACGTCGCCGAGCGCGGCTCCGTGGACCAGCTCGTGGACCGGCTCCGCGGCCTCAATCCGGCCGCCGACCTGCTCGAGATCTCCTTCGGCGAGGCCGATCCTGACCTCCTGCTCGCGCCCGGCCGCATCGACCCGCGCCACCTCCGGGTGGCCGAGGGCCCACAGCACGCCGACATCCGGCCCTTCGTCCTCTTCCTCGATCGCCCCGTCGACTGGACGGCCTTCGGCATCTGGCTGACGATGCTGCTCGCGAGTCGCGGCGCCGACGTCCTGCGCGTCAAGGGGCTCCTCGACGTGGGTGCCCCGGGGCCCGTCGTCCTGAACGGCGTCCAGCACGTCGTCCACCCTCCCGAGCACCTCGAGGCCTGGCCCGACGGCGACCGCCGCTCGCGGCTCGTCATCATCGCCCGCGGCATCGGCAAGGACGAGGTGGAGGAGTCGCTCGCCGCGTTCGACGCCGCCGCGCGCCGGACGTAGCTCAGAGGACCTCCTCCAGCAGGCGGCGGACCTGTACGGCCTTGGGCTCCCGTCCCATCGGGACGAGACCGAGGCGCTCGCCGGGCCGCAGGCCGAGGGCGGCGAGCTGGACGCGGCAGTCGGCCGGCGTTCCGGCGACTGCCCAGTCGGCGACGATCTCGTCCGGAACGAGGTCGGCGTGCGCTCCGGGCTCCAGGTGGCGTCCGTACTCGTACGACGCCCGAATCCGCTCGGCTGCCTCGTGCTCGACGGGCGTCAGCTCGGCCGGGAGTGGATGGCGGAGCGAGCGAGCGACGTAGGGCTTCACGTCCTCGCGTGCCCGCTCCGCGTCCTCCGAGGCCGCGATCGGCACCCACCAGACGACCTCGAAGCCCTCGTCCGCCCCGCCGGCCGCGAGGCGCGCCCGCGCCGCCTCGAGCTGGCGAGGATGGAGGCCGACGACGACCAGGCAGCCGTCGCCGATGCGACCGGAGAGCTCGAGCATGCGCGGGCCGCTCGCGCCGACGAGGATCGGGACGGACGGCTGGCCCTCGCCGTAGCCCAGCCCGCCGTCACCGTGAGCCCACAGCGCACGCAGCTCCGTCGCTGCCCGCTCGAGCTCCGCGAGCCGCGCGGGCTTCGCGCCCACGGTGCGCACGGCGCTCGCTCCGAGGCCGAGGCCGAGCGCCGCGCGCCCGTCCGAGAGCTCCTGCAGGGTCAGGAGGGCACTGGCGGTGACTGCGAGGTGGCGCGAGACCGGGTTCGTCACCGCGGGCCCGAGCCGGATGCGCTCCGTGCGCTCGGCTGCGGCGCCGAGGAGGACGTAGAGCTCGCGCCAGAGCACCGGCGAGTCGCCCACCCAGACGCCCGCGAGGCCTCCCTGCTCGGCGAGCTCGACGCAGTCGAGGATCCCCGACGGCGACTCCGTCCCGTAGACGACGAGGTCGAGCGCCGCGCGGTCAGGCATGCGGCAGCACCTCGGTCGCGAGCAGCTCGAGCGTCCGCATGGCGTCGCGCTTGGGAAGGCCCGGCCACTGGACGCGCAGGACGAGCTCGGTGACGCCGAGCACCTGGAGTGCGGCGATCTGCTCGAGGACCGTCTCCGGCGAGCCGAGGAGGAAGCGCCCGGCGTGCAGCTCGTCCCACCCGCGGCGGAGCGTGTCCGTCGGCGGGAGCACGTCGCTCTGCCCCCAGTCGACGTACGCCTCGTACTTACGCGCCAGATGCGGCCGCGCGATGGCGAGGGCCTGCTCGTCGGTCGCCGCCACGCACGCCTCGCGGAGCATGGGCAGCTCCTCCGGCTCGGAGCCGCGCTCGGCGCGGAAGAGCGAGAGCTGGCGCTGCACCTCCGCGACGGACGCGTGAGGGTTGACGAACCACGTGTCCGCCAGCCGGGCGGCGCGCCGCACGGCCGCGTCGCCGTTCGCCGCCATCCAGATCGGAGGCCGGGGCGACCGCACCGGGCGAGGCGCGAGGCGCGCCCCCTCCAGGCGGTAGCCGTGCCCCTCCGCGGTCACCTCCTCGCCCTCGAGGAGGCGCCGGACGATGTCGAGCTTCTCGCCGAAGACGCGGACGCGGCGCTCCGGGACGCCGAAGGCGGCGTTCTCCTCGGCGCGGTAGCCGAGGCCGACGCCGAGGATGAAGCGGCCGCCGGTGAGGACGTCGAGCGTCGCCGCGTGCTCGGCCACCTCGACCGGGTTCAGGAGCGGGAGGAGGAGGATGCCGGCGCCCACGCGCAGGTCCCCCGACTCCGCCGCGAGGCGGGCGAGGAGCGGCACGGGCTGGAGCATCTGGAAGGGCGCCGGCAGGAAGTGCTGGCCGGCGAAGATCGAGTGGAAGCCCGCGTCGCGCACGAAGCGCACCTGCTCGAGGTGCTCGGCGAGCCGGGCCGCCGGATCCTCCCTGGCCGGGTACTGCGCGGAGACGAAGATCCCGAAGCGCACGCGTCGGCGACTAGTAGGAGCGCGGCATGCCGAGGACGTGCTGGCCGAGGTAGGCGAGGACGAGGTTGTTCGAGACCGGCGCGATGGTGTAGAGGCGGGTCTCGCGGAACTTGCGCTCCACGTCGAACTCCGCCGCGAAGCCCCAGCCGCCGTGTGCGTCCAGGCATGCATTGGCGGCCGCCCAGGAGGCCTCCGACGCGAGCAGCTTCGCCATGTTCGCCTCCGCTCCGGCCGGCTCCCCCTGCTCGAACAGCCAGGCCGCCTTGTAGCGCACGAGATCGGCTGCCTCGATGGCGGCGTGCGCCCTCGCGATCGGGAACTGCACTCCCTGGTTCGCGCCGATCGGCCGCCCAAACACCTCGCGCTGGGAGGCGTAGCGCGCCGCCTTCTCGACGAACCAGCGCCCGTCACCGATGCACTCCGCGGCGATGAGGACGCGCTCGGCGTTCAGCCCGTCGAGGATGTAGCGGAAGCCCTGACCCTCCTCGCCGACGAGCGCGTCGGCCGGGAG
>JBOHAM010000178.1:0-4761 GCA_050697735.1 Gaiellaceae bacterium
GGCGGGCATCCCGTTCGCCGAGGCGCGGCAGGTCGCAGGGGTCCAGGAAGCGCTTCCCGCGGCCGCCGAGCTCGGGTTCCCGGTCGTGCTCAAGGCGGTGGGTCCGCTGCACAAGTCCGACTCGGGCGGCGTCGCGGTCGGCCTGCGCGACCCGCGGGAGCTCGCGGAGGCGCTCACACGCATGGAGGGCGCCCTGACCCCGCCCTGGTTCTCGGTCGAGGAGCTGGCGCCGCTCTCCCAGGGCCTCGAGCTGATCGTGGGTGCGAAGCGCGATCCTCGCTTCGGGCCGGTGCTGCTCGTGGGCGCGGGCGGGCTCTATGCGGAGGTCGTGAGGGACGTCGCCGTCGCGCTGGCCCCGGCCTCGGAGAAGGCGGCGGAGGCCCTCTTCCGCTCGCTCAGGATCTCGCCGCTCCTCGACGGTGCGCGCGGCCGGCCGGCGGTGGACGTGGGCGCAGCGGCCCGCGCGGCAGCCGTGCTCTCGCTGGTCGCGGCGGAGCACCCCGAGATCGCCGAGATCGAGATCAACCCCCTGCTCGTGACGTCCGAGGGCGCGCTCGGGCTCGACGCGCGTATCGTCCTGGTCGGCGATGCTCGCTGAGGGCACCTTCGACGGCAAGGTCGCCGTCGTCACCGGCGGCGGCAGCGGCCTGGGGCGGGCGATCGCCCTCGAGCTGGGCCGGCTCGGGGCCGCCGTGGCTGTGGCCGGAAGGCGCCCGGAACCGTTGGACGAGACGGTCGCGCTCCTGGCCGGGAAGGCGCTCGCCGTGCCGACCGACGTTCGTGATCCGGACGCGGTGGACGCGCTCGTGGCCGCGACCGTCGAGGAGTTCGGCCGGGTGGACGTGCTCGTCAACAACGCGGCCGGGAACTTCGTGGTGCGCGGCGAGGACCTCTCGCCGAACGGCTGGCGCGCGGTGGTCGCCATCGTCCTCGACGGCGGCTTCCTCTGCACCCGCGCGGCCGGGAAGCGCATGATCGAGCAGGGCGACGGCGGTGCCATTCTCAGCGTGATCGCCAGCTACGCCTGGACCGGAGGCCCCGGCACGGTGCACTCCGCCGCCGCGAAGGCGGGCATCCTCGCCATGACGAGGACGCTCGCCGTCGAGTGGGCGCCGCACGGCATCCGGCTCAACACGATCTGCCCGGGCCCGACCGACACCGAGGGCGCCGGCCAGGCCCTCTGGCCGACGGAAGAAGACCGGGCGCGGGTGGCAGCGACGGTCCCGGCCGGCCGGCTGGCGACGCCGCACGAGGTCGCCGTCTGGGCGGCGGCGCTCTGCTCCCCGGCCGCGAGCTACATCACGGGCGAGAACCTCACCATCGACGGCGGCCACTGGCTCGAGCAGGAGAGCTACCTCCCGGCGCTCCGGCCGCGCGACTAGCGCAGGTACGGCTCCGCGCCGCGCTTCAGGAGGCCGCGGGAGACGATCAGGCGCTGGATCTCGCTCGTGCCCTCCCAGATGCGGTCGACGCGCACCTCGCGGTAGAAGCGCGCGACCGGGTTCTCCGTCATGTAGCCGCGGCCGCCGAGCACCTGGAGGGCGCGGTCGACGATGCGGCCCGCGGCCTCGGAGGCGTAGAGCTTGGCCATCGCCACCTTGCCGTGGACAACCCTGCGGTCGGGCTCGGTGTCGAACGCCGCCGCGGCGTGGTAGGTGAGCAGGCGGGCGGCGAGCAGCTCCGTCAGCGAGTCGGCGAGCTGGAAGGAGACGCCCTGGTGCTCGGCGATCTTCGCGCCGAAGGCTTCTCGCTCGAGGGCGTACTCGCGGGCCAGCTCGAGCGAGCGCGCGGCCGCCCCGCAGCACCGCGCCGCGATGAACAGCCGCTCGACGAGGAACCACTCCCGCGCGCCCTCGCCGCCGCCCTCGGGAATCCGGTTCGCCTCCGGGACGCGGCAGTCGCGCAGCACGAGCTCGGGGTGGTGGTCGAGATAGGGGTCGTGCAGGAAGCCGGGCGTGCGCGTGAGCTCGAGTCCGGGCGTGCCGCGCGGGACGATGAAGAGGAGCTGCTCTCCCTCGCTCACGGCCAGCACCAGGTAGAAGCCCGGCTCGCCCTCGCTGGTGACGAACCACTTCTCGCCGTTCAGGATCCAGTCGTCGCCGTCCCGCTGGGCGGTTGCCGCCAGCGCGCTCACGTCGGAGCCCGCTCCGGGCTCCGTCACCGCCCACGCCTCCCGGAACTCTCCGCGCAAGACCGGCGCTACGAAGCGCTCGCGCTGCTCCGGCGTGGCGATGTCCCAGAGCTCCGCCGGGCCCCGGTCGACGACGGCGAAGCCGAGCCCGTTCGTCGCCTTGCCCGACTCCTCCTCGAGCGCCACCTGCCCGAGCATCGAGAGGTCGCCGCCGCCAGCTTCCGCAGGCATGTTCAGCATCGAGAACCCTTCAGCGCGGGCCTTGCGGCGGAGCTCGTCGACCCAGGCGTCCTCGATCCGGCCGGCCTCGGCGACGCGCTCCTCCAGCGGGTAGACCTCGCGCTCGAGGAAGGCGGCGACGCGCTCCTTCAGCGCACGGACGTCCGCCGGGAGCTCCGGGACGGTCGGGATCATCGCGCGATCCTACGCCGCCTCGAGCGCGCTCCGCTCGTCGCTCGTGAGGGGCCGAGAGCGGCCCGTCTCACGGTCGAGGGCGACGAGAACGGCCTCCGCCTCGGCCGCCGTCTCGCCACCCGAGGTGACGAGCTCCTCGCGCGTCCGCACGCTGGACGTCCCGAGCGAGTCGAGCCGGCACCGCGCCAGCACGCGGTCGTCCTCAAGCGTCAGCTCGCGCCGGTAGTCGATCGCCACGCGGGCGACCACGTAGTCCCACAGGTCGCCGTCGCGCCCGAGCGCGCGCTCGAGCCACTCGTCTCGCACCTCCTCGAGGTAGGTGGCGAAGACCGCGTGGTTCACGTGGCCGTAGGCGTCCAGGTCGCGCCAGCGGATCTCGATCTCCTTCTCGTGCACGGTGTGCTCTTGCCTGCCGGAGGGGGCGGTGATAGTAACCGCGGGCCGTGGCTCCGAGCGGGCAGAGGCGCGTCGTCGTGGGCGACCGGGGCTACGACCCCGGGCGGATCGCCGCGCTCCTCGACGGCGCCGGCGTGGCCGTGGTCGAGGGCCGGGAGCCGTGGGGCGGAGACGACGTCGTCGCCCTCCTCGTCGGCACCGAGACCGAGGTGCGGGCGCCCGATCTCGACCGCCTCCCGGCGCTGCGTGTCGTCGCCACGTGCAGCGTCGGCTTCGACCATGTGGACGTCGGCGAGGCCGAGCGGCGGGGCGTCTGGGTCTGCAACGTTCCCGACTACTGCGTCGAGGAGGTCGCCGACCACTCCCTCGCGCTCGTCCTGGCTCTGCTCCGCGGGATCGTCGTGCTCGACCGCGAGGTGCGCTCCGGCGGCTGGGACTGGACCGCGGCGGGCGTGCTCAGGCGCGTCCGCGGGACACGACTCGGCGTCGTGGGCCTCGGGCGGACCGGCCGCGCCCTCGCGGAGCGCGCGACGGCGCTCGGCTTCGAGGTCTGGGGGACGGATCCGGCGCTCTCCTCGCAGGAGATCGCCGCCGCGGGCGCGCGCCCGGCGCCCCTCGAGGAACTGCTGGCCGCGTGCGAAGCCGTCTCCCTGCACGTCGCGCTCACGCCCGAGACACACGGCTTGATCGGCGAGCGAGAGCTCGGGCTCATGCCGGAAGGAGCCGTCCTCGTCGATACGGCGCGGCCGCAGCTCGTCGATCTCGCCGCGCTCCGGCGCGCGCTCGAGAGCGGCCGGCTGGGCGGCGCCGCGCTCGACGTTCTTCCGGTCGAGCCGCCGACCCCTGAGCAGCCGGCGCCGGACTGGCCTCGCCTCGTCGTCACGCCGCACGTCGCCTGGTACAGCGCCGCGGCGGAGGAGGCCGTCTACACGCGGCCGGCTCTCTCCGTGCGGGCCGTGCTCGAGGGCAGGGACCCGGAGGGCGCGGTGAACAGCCCGTGACCGTGGTCCTCGTCACCGGGGGCGGCACCGGCATCGGCCGGGCGACCGCGCTGGAGCTGGCGCGGTCCGGCGCGGCCGTGGCGATCTGCGGCCGCCGGCCGGAGCCGCTGGAGGCCGTCCGTGCCGAGCTCGAGGCGCTGGGAGCCGAATGCCTGGCCGTCCCCGCCGACGTGCGCGAGCCGGAGGCCGTGGAGGCTCTCGTGGATGCCGTGCTCGAGCGCTTCGGCCGCGTGGACGTCCTCGTCAACAACGCCGGCGGCCAATTCGTCGCTCCGGCGGAGGAGATCTCCGCGAAGGACTGGCGCGCCGTGCATCGGCTCGCCGTCGACGCCGCGTGGGAGGTCACGCGGACCGTGGCGACGCGCTCACTGATCCCTAACCGGAGCGGCGTCGTGGTCTTCGTCGGCTTCAGCCCACGGCGGGGGATCCCCGGCTTCGCGCACGCCGCCGCCGCCCGGGCGGCGATCGAGAACCTCGCCGCCGGGCTCGCGGGAGAATGGAGCCGCTATGGGATCCGCACCGTCTGCGTCGCCCTCGGCACGATCCTCACCGAGGGGCTCGAGGGCTACGGGGCCGAGCGGATTGCCGCGTGGGAGTGCTCGATTCCGCTCGGCCGGGCGGGGACGCCGGAAGAGGCCGCCGCGGTGATCGCGTTCCTCGCCTCGCCGGCGGCTTCGTACGTGACTGGGACGACGGTCGTGGTCGACGGCGGCGCCGACGCCTGGGGCCAGGGCGAGCCGCCGCCGAGGAGCGAGTAGCGGTGCCGAGCGTCGCGCGTCTCTCCACCACGCCCGTCAAGAGCCTCCTCCTCCACCATCC
>JBOHAM010000179.1:0-12099 GCA_050697735.1 Gaiellaceae bacterium
GACCCTCGGCGGCGAAGAAGAGCTGCCCTAGGGGTCTGTCTGGAAAGTGGCCACGGTGGATGGCACGCGACACGTGGGGCGAGGCAAGGACGCAGGGAGCGTCGATATGCGGGCATATCGGCGCGACCGAGGACGCGGCCTCGCGCCGCGTGGCGCCTGTCAGGCGCCCTGGTTCATTTTCCGGACAGGCCCCTAGAAGGTCCTGCATGCTGCTGGCCGTCGACGTCGGCAACACGCAGACGGTCTTCGGGCTCTACGACGGCGACCGGCTGGCCGAGCACTGGCGCGTCTCAACCGAGGCGGAGCGGACCGGCGACGAGCTCGGCGTGCTCGTGGGGCGGCTGCTCGAGCTGCGCGACGTCGGCTTCGAGGAGATCGGCGGCGTCTGCCTCGCCTCGACGGTGCCGCCGCTCGTCCGCTCCTACGAGGAGTTCGCGCGCGACTACGCGGAGGCCCGGCTCCTCGTCCTCGGGCCGGGCACCCGCACGGGGATCCCGATCGTCTACGACGACCCGCGCGAGGTCGGCTCAGACCGCATTGCGAACGCGGTCGCGGCGCGCGAGCGCTACGGGGCCCCCAGCATCGTGGTCGACTTCGGCACCTCCACGAACTTCGACATCGTCTCGGCCGCGGGCGAGTACGTCGGCGGGGTGCTCGCGCCGGGCATCGAGACCTCCATGGAAGCCCTCTTTGCCCGCGCCGCCCGGCTCGTGAAGGTCGACTTCGTCGAGCCGCCGTCGGTGATCGGGAAGACGACCGTGGCCGGCCTCCAGTCGGGCCTCGTCTACGGCTTCGCCGGCCAGGTGGACGGCATCGTCCGCCGCGTTCGCGGCGAGATCGGCGACACCGCGCCCGTCGTCGCCACGGGCGGGCTCGCCGAGCTGATCGCCCCGCACGCTGAGACGATCGACCACGTCGACCCGCTGCTCACGCTCGAGGGCCTACGGCTCGTCTGGGAGCGAAACGCCGACGGGCGCTGAGTCGCGTTCGCCGACGACCACGGCGTCCAGGTGGGCGCGCGCGAGGGGGCTCGCCCAGAGGCCCTCGATCCAGGGGCGGCGCAAGAGCTCGGAACGCAAATAGGCCAGCGGCAGGATCGCCGCACGCTCGGAGACCCAGAGCCGGTCGACCTCGTGGTAGGCGCGCATGCGCTCGCTCTGGTCGCGGAGCGACCTTCCCCGGTCGAGCAGCTCGAGGATGTCGTCGTCGCGGTGGAACGGCCATTGCTCTCTCAGCAGGCCGCGGAACAAGCCGTCGGGATCGGGGAAGTCGGCCATCCAGCCCGTCCACCACATGTGGGAGTCCCCGAGCTGGTCCCACTCGACCGGTGCGGGGGCCATGCGGATGCGGACGCGCGCGCCGATCGCCTTCCACTGCTCGACGAGCTCTTCCGGCGGCGCGAGCCAGTGCGGGACGACCAGCTCGAGCTCGGGCAGGCCCTTCCCACCGGGATATCCGGCCTCGTCGAGCAGCGCGCGGGCCCGGTCGAGATCGAAGTCGGGCGCGACCCGGTGCGAGTGGGCGGGCATCGCGGGCGGGATCGCGCCGCCGCGGGTCGCCGCCAGGGCCAGGGTCGGATATGTGCTCACGAGCAGATCGCGGTCGACGGCATGCGAGAACGCCTTGCGGACGTGCTCGTTCGAGAAGGGATGCCGGTCGGCCGCGAAGCCGATGTACTGGAGGCCGAGCTCGGGCACCACGTCGACCAGCGTGCGGTCGTCAGCTTTCACGGGCTGGTAGACCTGCAGGAGGTCGAGGCGGCCCTGCTCCCACTCCTCGATCATCCGCGAGCCCTTCGAGAAGAACGAGACGTGGATCTCGCGGACGTTCCCGTGAGCTCCCGCCCAGTACGGGTTCGCTCGCAGGAGCGCGTGGTCGGCATCCCACTCGGCGAGCACGAAGGGGCCGTTGCCGACGAGGTTCTCCGGCTTCGTCCACTCGTCGCCGAGCTCCTCGCAGCGATGCTTCGGCCAGGGGAACGCCCAAGCCGAGGAGAGGACGTACGGGAAGTAGCTGCGCGGCTCGCGCAGCGTCACCTCCAGCGTCCGGTCGTCGAGTGCCTCTGCCGTCTCCACGTCCTCCATCAGGAACGCCGTCCTCGTCTCGAGCTCGCGCATGCGGCGCCACGCGTAGGCGAAGTCCTCGGCGGTCAGCGGCTCGCCGTCGCTCCAGCGCTCCCCCTCGCGGATGCGGAACAGGTACGTGAGCCCGTCGCTCGAGACGCGGAAGTTGTCCGCGACCGCGGGCACGACGTTCAGCTCGGCGTCGACCATGAGCAGCCCGCGGAAGAGGAGCTCGGTGAACTGCCCGCCCTCGGTCGTGTAGACGTCCCCGGGAGCGATCTCCTGCGGACGCTCGGAGGCCGTCTCCAGCCGCTCCGTCGGCTCGAGTCGCGGCTCCTCGCCGACGCGGCAGCAGAACGCCTCGTCGTACATCTCCTCCGCCTGCTCGAACTCGAATGCGAGGTGGTGGGCGAGCGCCATCTTGAACAGGGTGTCGCGGGCGCGGCGCTCGTCGCCAAGCCGCGCGAGGAAACCGCGCGCCTTGTCGTAGTGCTCGAGCGCCTCCCGGTCGGCGTAGAGGGCCCGGGCGGCGTCGCCGGCCTTGAGCAGGTAGTCGACGGCCTTCTCGGGGTCGTCCGCCTCTGTGAAGTGGCGCGCGAGGAGCGCGTAGGGAGCCTCGTCCTCCGCGTTCGCGTAGATGTCCTCGAGTGCCTCGCCGACGTGCTTGTGCAGCTTGCGGCGCTTCGAGTCGACCAGACTGGCGTAGGCCACCTCCTGGACGAGGCCGTGGCGGAAGCGGTACTCCGGGTTCGGGCGGCGCCGCTTCTCGACGATCAGGTCGAGGCGCTGGAGCTCGGTGAGCGCCTGCATCAGCTGGTCACGCGACCTGAGCCGCTCGAGCAGCGGCAGGCCGAACGTGCGCCCGATCACGGCGGCGATGGACAGCACCTCGCGGGTCTCGGGGTCGAGGCGGTCGAGCCGCGCCTGGAGCGTGCCCTGCACGACGGCCGGGATGGCCAGCTCGTCCTCGTCCACGGCGAGCTGCCAGCCGCCGTTGACGCGCTGGAGCGCGCCACGCTCGACGAGGTCGCGAAACGCCTCCTCGAGGAAGAACGGGTTGCCGCCGGAGCGTTCGGCGAGGAGCTCCGAGACGGACTCGGGCAGATCGCCCTCGGCCGCGTTCCCGACGAGCAGCCGGGACGAGTCCGCGGGGAGCGGCCGCACCTCGATCTCGCGGTAGCGGTGCGGATAATGCTGTCGCGCTCGCTCGCCGAGCCGCCAGGAGCCGTGCTCGCGCTCGGCCCGGTAGAGGAAGAAGAGCGAGACGGCCGACTCGTCCGCGATTGCCAGGAGCGACTCGACGAGCTCGAGCGTCGCCTCGTCCGCCCAGTGGAGGTCCTCGAAGACGAGGCAGACCGGCTGCTCCTCGGCGAGCCGGCAGACCATCTCGTAGAAGACCTCGAAGGTCCGCGACTGGATGCTTTCCCGGTTCAGCTCGCGGATCGCCTGCGCCGCATCGGGCTCGAGCGTCAGCCCGGCGACGCTGGCGAGGAACGGGTAGGCCTCCTGCGCGTCCTCCTGTCCGAACAGGTGCGCGAGCTCGGCCTTCAGCTCGAGCCGCACGCGGGCCTCGGGCGTGGTGGCGCCGACCTCGAGCAGCTCCCGGAGGAGGTCCCGGATCGGCCAGTAGGGGAAGCTCTGCGCGTAGGAGACGCCCCGCGCCTCGACGAAGCGGACGCGGTCGCGGTAGCGGTTGCGCATCTCCCAGACCAGGCGCGTCTTCCCGATGCCCGGCTCGCCCATGATCGAGACGATCGAGCCGCGACCTTCGACGAGAGCGTCCATCGTCCGTTCGAGCACGGTGAGCTCGAAGTCCCGCCCCACGAGCGGGTGCGCCGGCGGCGACGGGTCGGCCTCGAGGATGCGCGTGACGCGGAAGACCTCGAGCGGGGCGCTGACGCCCCTGAGCTCCTGCACGCCCAGTCCTTCGAGCTCGAAGCAGGTCTCGACCTGGCGCTTCGTCGTCGGGTCGATGACGATCCCGCCCTCGTCTGCGATCTGCTGGAGCCTCGCGGCGACGTTGACCGTCTCGCCGAGCGCGTTCCAGGGGTCGTACCCCTCGTCGCCGTCGCGCGCGACGCCGACCACGACGGGGCCCGTGTTGACGCCGATGCGGACCGAGAGCTCGATGCCGTAGGCGGCGTCCACCTCGTGCGCGTACTGGGCGATCGCGCGCTGGATGGCGAGGCCGGCGCGGACGGCGCGCTCGGAGTCGTCCTCATGGGCGACCGGCGCCCCGAAGAACGCGAGCAGCTCGTCGCCGACGAGCTGGGCGACCGTGCCGTCGAAGCGCCGGACCTGCTCGGCCATGATCCGCATGACCTCGTCGATCAGGAACTTCGAGCGTTCGGGGCCGAGCTTCTCCCCGATCGCCGTCGAGCCGACCACGTCCGCCACGAGGACGGACACGATCCTCCGCTCTCCCGTTGCCACCGCCATACGAGGAGTTATAGCCGTGCGACGGTTGAGTAGCGGCCTCGCGGGAAGGAAAGACGGCGACCAGCAGATCAGCGACCAAGGGGGTCTCCCTCATGCTTCTGGCAGACGTCGGCGACAGCGTCCAGCGCGGCTTCGACGAGTTCGCGACCTGGGTGCCGCGCCTCCTTGCCTTCCTCGTGATCCTCGTCATCGGCTACTTCGTCGCGAAGCTCGTCGCGCGGCTCGTTCGCAGCCTGCTCGAACGGGTGGGCTTCGACCGGACGCTCCACTCCGGGAGCGCCGGTGCCTGGGTGTCGAAGATCACCAGCCGCCCCTCCGAGCTGCTCGGGACGATCGCGTTCTGGGCAATCTTCGTCGGGGCGATCTCGATCGCCCTCGACGCCCTCGGCATCCAGGCCCTGCAGGACTTCGTGGGCGAGGTCTGGGCCTACGTCCCGAACGTGATCGCGGCGCTCCTCATCCTCCTGGTCGCCGGGGCGCTCGCGGCGGGCGTGGCGACACTCGTGGCCCGCACGATGGGCGACACCTCGACCGGACGCGTCGTCGGGACCGCTGCCCCGATCCTGATCATGGCGATCGCCGGCTTCATGATCCTCGACCAGCTGATGATCGCCGAGGAGATCGTGACGATCACCTACGCGGCGCTCGTGGGCGCGCTCGCGCTCGGCATGGCGCTCGCGTTCGGCCTCGGCGGGCGCGAGGTCGCCTCCGAGATGCTGCGGGGCGCCTACGAGGGCTCGCGCGAGCAGGTGAAGCAGGACGTCCGCGTGGGCGCCGAGCGCGCGAAGGCGGAGGCGCAGCGGCGCGCCGAGGAGCAGCCGGCCGAGACGGACACCGTCGTCGCCCCGTACCAGGAGCCGGCGGCCGAGACCTCGAAAGAGCCTCTGCTGGAGGACCCGACGGCGCAGCCTCGGCGGACCAGGAGGAGCTAGGAGGGCCTAGCCGCCGCCGTAGATCGAGATCGGGAGGTCGAGGAGCACGTCGTCGTCCGCGGGCAGCTCGCCCTCCAGGCGGGCGAGCGCCCCGGCGGCGCCGGGAGCGGCGGCGAAGAGGCGGTCCTCCACCTCCTGCAGCGTCCCGAGCTGGACGAGCTCCTGCTTGAAGGGCTTGGGAAAACGGCCGCGGCCGAGGTACCAGCCATAGAACTTCTTCAGGAAGCCGGTCGCACGCTCGGGGCCGAGCTCCTCGACCGTCGCGCGCATGAAGAGGACGAGCTCGGCGACGACCTCGTCGCGCGTCGGCTCGCCGCTCCGGGTGCCGGCGATCTCGCCCACCGCCCAGGGGTTTCCCTGGGCCGCGCGTCCGACCATCACGGCCGCGCAGCGCGTGTCGTCCAGGATCTCCTGGGCGCGCTCGCGCGAGACGACGTCCCCGGAGGCGACGACGGGCACCTCGACGAGCTCGACCAGCTCGGCCGTGAGCGAGTGGTCGGCCGTGCCCGTATACATCTGCTTCGCGGAGCGGGGATGGAGCGTGAGCGAGGCGGCGCCCGCCTCGACCAGGCGCGGCCCGATCGCGAGCGCGGCCCGCGACCCGTTCTCCAGGCCGCGGCGCATCTTCACGGTCACGGGCACGTCGACGGCGTCCACGATCGCGCTCACGATCCCGCACGCGCGGTCGGGATCCTCGAGCAGGGTCGCGCCGGCGCCGGTCTTGGTTACCTTCCGCACCGGGCAGCCGAAGTTCACGTCGACGATGTCCGCGCCGGCGTCCTCGACCATGCGGGCGGCCTCGGCCATGACGCCCGGCTCCGAGCCGAAGATCTGCACGGCGAGCGGGCGCTCGTCTCGGGAGAGGCGCAGGTAGCCGAGCGTGCGCTCGTTCCCGTGCTGGAGGCCGGCGCAGCTCACCATCTCCGAGCAGACGAGCCCGGCGCCGAACCGGCGCCCCTGACGGCGGAACGCCTGGACGCTCACACCCGCCATCGGCGCGAGCACGACGCGCGACGGGATCTCGACCTCCCGGATGCGCCAGGGCGACTGGATGTCCACGGCCATCGAGGCGAATCGTAGCCCCGGAGCGGGACTTCGCCGTTTGACGGAGCGGCTACAATGTCCGCCGCAGGCGGCGCACGAGGCGCCGCATTCGTCTGTCTTGGGGGTGGAGGAAACCGCTGTGAAGGAAGTGATTCTCACTCCGGAGGGTCATGTCAGGCTGAGGGAGGAGATCGAGCTCCTCTCGACTGTCAAGCGCCGCGAGGTGGCCGAGCGCATCAAGCAAGCGCGCGAGTTCGGCGACATCGCCGAGAACTCGGAGTACGACGACGCGAAGAACGAGCAGGCGATGCTCGAGCACCGGATCGCCACCCTCGAGGAGCGCCTGAAGAACGCGCGCGTGATCGAGAAGAACGAGATCACCACCGACGTGGTCAGCGTGGGCACGCGCGTCCGCCTGCGTGACGTGGACGCGAAGGAGACGCTCGAGTACACGATCGTGGGCTCGGCCGAGGCGAACCCGGCGGAGCAGAAGCTCTCGAACGAGTCGCCCGTGGGCCGCGCGATCATCGGGCGCAAAAAGGGCGAGACCGTCGAGGTCGCCGCCCCGCGCGGCTCCCTCAAGTACAAGATCATGGACATCCAGGCGGCGTAGGCTCCGGCCTGCGTTGTTCGAGCGCTTCACGAGACGAGCGCGCCAGGTCGTCGTCCACGCGCAGGACGAGGCCCGCGCGCTCGGGCATTCCTACATCGGCACCGAGCACCTGCTTCTGGGCCTGCTACGGGAAGAGGAAGGCCTCGCGGCGCAGGTGCTGGAAGGGCTCGACGTCACCATCGACGAGGCGCGCGCCCGGCTCCTCGTCCTGGTGGGGCCAGGTCCTGGAACCCCTGAGGGCCAGATCCCCTTCACGAAGCGGGCGCAGCGGGCGCTCGAGATCTCCCTGCAGGAGGCTTTCAGCCTCGACGACCGCGAGGTCGGGACCGAGCACGTCCTGCTCGCACTCGTGCGCGTGGGCGGCCCGGCTGTCGAGATTCTCCGCGAATTCGATCTCGGGCCGGAGCAGGTGAAGGAGGCGGTGGCGCGCTCCCGCGAGGGCGGGGACGGAGGCTGAGCGAAGCTCTCCCCGGGCGCCCGGCACTAGACTCGCCGCGATGACGGCGCGCGCTCTGCCGAAGCGCTTCCCCGACCGGGGCGAGATCGCCGCCGTGCGGGCCGAGGCGGACGCGCTCGCGGCCGGCGAGGAGGCGGGGGAGACGCGGCGGGTAGCCGGGCGAGTGCTCGGGCGGCGGGGGCACGGGAAGCTCGTCTTCCTCGATCTCGTCGACCGGTCCGGGCAGATCCAGCTCCTGTGCGCCGCCGACCGCACGGGCGAGGTCGACCTCGACCTCGGCGACGTCGTCGGGGCGACCGGCAAGCCGGCGAAGACGAGGCGGGGCGAGCCGTCGCTGGCCGTGGACGAGCTGGAGCTCCTCGCCAAGATCGCGCGCCCGCTGCCGGACACCTACCACGGGCTCGTCGACGCCGAGACGCGCTACCGCAAGCGCTACCTCGACCTGCTCGTCAACGAGGAGACGCGGCGCGACTTCGTGCTGCGCAGCCGCATCGTCGCCTCCATCCGCAGGCGCCTCGACGAGGCCGGCTTCGTCGAGGTCGAGACGCCCACGCTCCAGCCGCGCTACGGAGGCGCCTTCGCCGAGCCGTTCGTGACGCGCTCGAACGAGCTCGAGACCGACCTCTATCTCCGCATCGCCACCGAGCTCTACCTCAAGCGGCTGATCGTCGGCGGGCTCGAGAAGGTCTACGAGATCGGCAAGGACTTCCGCAACGAGGGCGTCTCCTACAAGCACCAGCCCGAGTTCACGATGCTCGAGTGGTACGAGGCCTACGCCGACTACCAGGACACGATGACGCGGATCGAAGAGCTCGTGGCCGGCGTCGCGCAGGACGTGCTGGGGACGACCAAGGTGAGCTTTCGCGGCTGGGAGGTCGACCTCGCTCCGCCGTGGCGCCGCCTGAAGCTCGTCGACGCCCTCGAGGAGCTCGGCGTCTGGGCGCGGGACGAAGGCGAGCTCCGGAGGCTCCTGGAGGAGCGGGGCGTCGACACCGCCGCCGACCGGTCGTGGTCGCAGCTCGTCGACCATGCCCTCAGCCACTTCGTCGAGCCCGAGCTGATCCAGCCGACGATCCTCTACGACTACCCGGTCGAGCTCTCGCCCTTCGCGCGCACGACCGACGACGACCCGGGCGTCACCGAGCGCTTCGAGTACTTCGCAGCCGGCATGGAGCTCGGCAACGCCTACACGGAGCTGACCGAGGCCGACGAGCAGGCCGGACGCTTCGCCGCGCAGGCGGGCCACGTCGGGGTCGAGCACGGCGATCCCGACTACGTCGAGGCCCTCTCCTACGGCATGCCGCCCACCGGCGGCCTCGGACTCGGCATCGACCGGCTGGTCATGCTCCTCACCGGCCGCGAGACGATTCGCGACGTGATCCTCTTCCCGGCCCTGCGCGAACGGGAATGACCGTCGCTCGTCGGCTCGCTCCCGCGGGGGAAACCATGTTTCCCCCACGTGCCCCCTTCTTTGATGCAGTGAAGGAACCTCCCGGTTCCCTCACACACCCTCCACACGCTCCTCGGCCAGAGACTGGCCGATGAGCGCCCCCGAGGCCGAGGTTGCGGTCTCGGTGGTCGTCCCCACGCTCGACCGGCCTGCCCGGGCGGCTGCGGTCGCCCGCGCCGTGCTCGCCGGGGGCGAGCCGCCGCTCGAGATCCTCGTCGTCGACCAGAGCGAGGACGACGGAACGGCGCACGCCCTCGCGGAGCTCGGCGACGGGCGCGTTAGCCGCCTCGCCCACCAGCCCCCCTCGACCTCGGCCGCCCGGAACGTCGGCGCGCGGGCGGCACGCGGCGACTACGTGGCCTTCCTCGACGACGACGTCGAGTTCGCGCCTTCGTGGCTCGCCTCCGTCCGCGCGGAGCTTCGCAGCCTCGGCTTCCCCGACGCGCTCTTCGGCGAGGTGCACGAGCCGGTCGGCTTCGTCGCCGACCGCACGCACCTCCCCGTGAGCCTCTTCCACATCGAGGAGGCGCGCGTCTGGGAGCGGCCCGTGCATCCAAACAGGGTCGGCTACGCCGCGAACTTCGTGTGCCGCCGCACCGCCTTCCTCGAGGTCGGCGGCTTCGACCCGCGCCTCGGCCCCGGCTCCCGCTTCTGTGGGGCGGAGGACATGGACCTCGCCTACCGGCTGCTCAAGAGCGGCTACCGCGTGGCGTCCAGCCCGCGCTTCGAGATCGTCCACCAGCAGTGGCGCGAGGCCGCTGCGCTGCCCCGGCTCTTCTACGGCTACAACATGGGCGGCGCGGCCTTCTGCGCCAAGCACCTGCGCGGCGGCGACGCCCGGGCGGCGCTCTTTCTCCTCGTGCAGGTGAAGGACGACGCGAAGATGTTCGCGAGCGCGCTCAAGCGCCGCTCGCCGCTGCGGGCGCGTGTGGCCGCCGCGCGCACGGTCGGCACCTGGAGCGGCTTCGCGCGGGGGCTCAGGAGCCTCGGCGGCGGCGCGTCGCCGCCAGGCCCCGGTACGTCCCCAGGATCCCCGCCAGCCGGCGGTAGTTGAGCCGGTGGAAGAGCGCCGAGTGGCGCTCGTCCGGAGGACGCCACCAGTCCCCGAGCGCGTCGCGGAGGCGGTACGGAGGCATGGGCGCGAACTCGGCGAGCCCGCGCGTCTCCATCCGTTTCCGCCGGTACTGGAAGAGGGCGCCGCCGTCCCACTGGTGCGAGAGGTCGACCCAGAGGGCAGGGTCGTAGGCGATGACCCAGCCCGCCTCCGTCACCTCCAGCGCCCACTTGCGGTCCTCCGAGCTCGTCAGCTCCGCGTCGAAGGGGAACTCCCGCCAGACCTCCGCGCGCCACGAGGACGCGTGGTTCGAGAAGCCCCAGAGCAGGTGCGCGCGGACGTGAGCCGCATCCTGGTAGAAGACGCCGTCCGGCGGCCTCCCGTCGGGCAGCGTCTGGATCCCGTTCGTCCCCGCGACGTCGTCGCGCTCGTAGTGGCGCAGCGAGCGCTCGACCCAGTCGTCGCGCTCCGGGACGCAGTGGGCCGAGAGCGAGAAGTGGAACGGCGCCTTTGCGGCCTCGGCGCCTACGTTGAGGCTGTGGCCGTACGTGAAGCTCTCCGCCGGGATCTCGACCAGCCGGTCGCAGAAGCGGCGGGCGATCTCCACGGTGCCGTCCGTCGAGCCCGAGTCGACGACCACGATCTCGACCGGGACGGTCTGGCGGCGCAGCGCCCCGAAGGTCCGCTCGATCGCCCGCGCCTCGTTCTTCGCACGGACGACGACGCTTGCGCGCGGCTCCTTCATCGGCTGAAGTCAGGATAGAGACGGCGTGGCGAAGAAGGGCGGCATGGAAGAGAAAGCGATACGCGGCATCCCCTGGACGTTCCTGACGCTGGCCGGTAGCCGGCTGGTGCAGATCGCGGCGACCGTCGTGCTCGCGCGGCTGCTCGAGCCGGAGGACTTCGGCCTCGTCGCGCTCGCGCTCACGATCTCGATCTTCCTCGGGCTCGTGGCGAGCCTCGGGCTCGGGGGCGTCTTCGTCGTCAGGCAGGACCTCGACGAGCGCGAGCAGGGGACGTACCTGACGATGTTCCTCGTCATGGGCGCGGGGTTCGCCGTGCTCATGGCGGCGCTCTCGCCGCTCGCCGCGCGGGCCTTCGCCGAGCCGCGCCTGGACGACATCGTGCTCGGCCTCTCCGTGATGGTCTTCTTCAGCGGGGGCCTCAACTGGTTCTACGAGGCGCTCATGCAGCGGGAGCTCGAGTTCCGGAACCGCTTCGCCGCCCAGATGGTGCAGGCGGTGACGTATGCCGGCACCGGGATCGTCCTGGCCGCACTCGGCGCCGGCGTGTGGAGCCTCGTCGCCGCGCAGATCGTCGCCGCGGCCGCCTACGCGATCGCGCTGCTCGCGCTCGCCCCCTACCGCGTGCGCCCCGCGTGGGACCGGGCGGTCGCGGCCGAGGGCGTGCGGGACGGAAGCGGCTTCCTCGTCCAGACGGTGACGGGCTTCGCCGCCCAGAACGTGGACATCCTGGTCGTCGGGCGGGTGCTCGGAGCCGCCCGGCTCGGCTTCTACTCGATGGCGGTGCGGCTCTGCGAGCTGCCGACCTGGTTCGTCGCGGAGTCGGTCGCCAGGGTCACCTTCCCCGCCTTCGCGCGCATGCGGCACCGTGGCGAGGACGTGACGCCCCCGTTCCTGTCTGCGCTCAAGCTCGTCGCCTTCGTGACCTGCCCGCTCGGGATCCTGCTCTCCGGGGCCGCCGAGCCGATCGCGCTCGTCGTCTTCGGAGAGCGCTGGGCCGGCATGATCGGCCCGCTCGCCGTCCTCGGGATCTGGGCGGCCGTGAAGCCGGTCCGGAACACGACCGCATGGCTTCTCAACTCCGTCGGGCACCAGGCGATCCTCGGTCGGATCTCGCTCGCCATGCTCGTCCTGCTCGTGCCGACGGTCTACGCGGCCGCCCGTGCCGGGGGCATCACGGAGGTCGCCTGGGTCGTCCTCGCCGAGTCGGTGTTGGCGACAACCGTCCTCGCCTGGTTCGCGCGCACGCGCGCGGGCGTCTCCCTCGCCAGCCAGCGGCGCGCGCTCATGCCGGTCGCGCTCGC
>JBOHAM010000180.1:0-7048 GCA_050697735.1 Gaiellaceae bacterium
CCAGGTCAAGTAAAGGCCGACCGCGATCCCGAAGAGCGCGCAAACGAGCGCGAACAGGACTGTGTGGCTCTGGAAGAAGTCGGTCACGGCTTCGGAACCTGGGCGCCGGCCGAAAGCACGTGGATCCCTGCGCCCACGCCGTAAACGGCCGCGCGGAGTTCTATCACACGAGTCGGCCGCACGGCGCGCGCACTAGAAGCGGGCCCCGCGGAGCGCCGTCGCGCAGAGGTGCTCCTCCGGCTGCGGCGGGATGTGCGGGATGACGCCGAAGAGCAGCTCGCGCAGGCGTTCGTTGTTCTCCTGGAACACCGTGACGACCTGCTCGTGCGAGACCGGCGGCGTCCCCTCGACGCCGACGTCGTGGTCGGTCACCATGGAGATGTTCGCGTAGCAAAGCTCGAGCTCGCGGGCGAGGAAGCCCTCCGGGTACGCGGTCATGTTGATCGTGTCCCAGCCCATCGCCTGGAACCACTTCGACTCGGCGCGGGACGAGAAGCGCGGCCCCTGGATGACGACCACGGTGCCGCCGTCGCGCGCCGTGATGCCGAGCTCGCGGGCCGTCTCGACGAGGAGCCCGCGCAGCTCGGGGCAGTAGGGATCGGCGGCCGAGACGTGCGTCGTCTCGGGGCCGTCGTAGAATGTGTCCTCCCGCCCGCTCGTGCGGTCGACGAACTGGTCGCAGACGACGAACTCGCCCAGCTCGAGCTCAGCCTTCAGCGCCCCCGAGGCGTTCGGGCCGATCAGGCGGCGCACGCCGAGCTCCTTCATCGCCCAGACGTTCGCGCGGTACGGGATCGCATGCGGGGGCAGCTCGTGGTCCCGCCCATGGCGCGGGAGGAAGGCGACCCTGCTCCCGCCGACCGCGCCGATCGTGAAGGGCGCCGAGGGCTTTCCGTACGGGGTCTCGATCTCCACCTCCTCGACGTCCTCGAGGAACGAGTAGAACCCCGAGCCGCCGAAGACGCCGATGTCAGCCGTCGTCGGCGCCACCCGGCTCCTTGGCAGCCTTCGCGTAGGCGAGCTGGAGGTTGGCGACCTGTTCCTCGAACCCGTCCACGATCTGCTCCTCGAGAAAGCCCTCGAGCACCGGCACGAGGGCCCGCATAGTTTCGATCGCGAGCGCCGTCTGGCCGAGGTCGCGCTCCTCCTGCGAGTCCTCCGTGAGCCCAAGCCGGCGGTAGGCGATCGACGAGACCTGGACGAGCGTGTTCACGAGCACGTCCTCGACGCGAAGCTTGCGCAGCTCCTCGGCCAGCTCGCGGGCGAGCTGCCCCTGCTCGTCGACGGGCTCAGGCAAGGACCGGCTCCAGGAGCTCCTGGGCGTAGATCTCGAACAGCGACTCCCCCGCCTCGTGGCGGGCCATCTGGCGCTCGGCGGCGCTCACCGCGGGAATCGCCAGGTACGAGGCGAACCCGAGCTCCTCGGCCACGGGCAGCACCCATTCGACGAGGCGCTCGAGCTCGGCGCGGGCGGGGCGCACGACGCCGGTGTCCAGGTCGATCAGCTCGCCGGAGAGCCCGTGGCGGATGGCCCGCCAGAGGTTCTCCTCGAGCAGTCGGTGCGGATGCTCCGGCAGCGGCTCGCCCTCGTCGAGAGCACGCGCGATCCGCACCGTGAGCGCGTACATGAGCGCCGCCAGCCCCTGCGCCTCGGCCAGGTCGGGCTGCCCGTCGCAGATCCTGATCTCCACCGTGGGGAAGGCGAGGTGCGGCCGCACGCTCCACCAGATCTGCGTGTGCTCGGTGATGGAGCCCGTGTCGTAGAGGAAGCGGACGTAGCGCTCGTACTCGCTCCAGTCGCCGAATGCGTCGGGAATCCCGCAGCGCGGGAACATGCGGGTGAAGATCTGGGTGCGCGCCGAGTGCAGGTGCGTGAAGACCCCGTCCACGAAGGGCGAGCTGCCCGAGTAGGCGAGCAGGTGCGGGAGGAACGTTCGCAGCCCGTCCGTGACGGCGATGGCGCGGTCGGCTCCCTGGATGCCGACGTGGACGTGGAAGCCGAAGCTGTTGTTGCGCCAGACGACGTAGCGCAGGATCTCGTCGTTGCGGCGGTAGTGCGGCGTGTCGATGATGCGCTGCTCCTGCCACGGGCTCCAGGGGTGTGTCCCCGTGGCGCCGAGGACGACGTCGAACTTCATCGCCAGCTCGAGCAGCTGGCGGCGACGCTCGACCATGGCGGCGGCGGCCTCCGCGAAGGTGTCGCAGCGCCCGGTGCGCACCTCGATCTCGGAGGCGATCAGCTCGCCCACGAGGTGCTCGGCCAACGGGGTGCCGGCGGCCGCGGCCTGAAGCTCCTCGAAGCGGTTCACGAGGCCGAGCGTCTCGGGGTCGAGGATGGCGAACTCCTCCTCCACGGCGACCGTGAAGTCGCGGCCGGTCTCGAACCCCTCGCGCGCGGTCCTGATCTGCTCCTCGGGAGTCAGCTTCTGGGCGTCACCCACGGGCCGAAAGTATCAGAGCGACAACGCCCTACCGCTCTAGGAGAATCCATTCTCGATGGATCCCGACGAGCTCCTGGTCCGGCGGGCACAGAGAGGTGAGCGCTTCGCCTTCGAGAAGCTCGTGGAGCGGCACGAGCAGCGCCTCTATACGCTCGCGGCGCGTGTGCTCGGCTCCCGCGAGGACGCGGCCGACGCCGTGCAGGAGGCGCTCGTCCGCGCCTGGCTCGCCCTGCCGAAGTTCCGGCGGGACGCGCGCTTCTCGACGTGGCTCTACCGGATCGTCGTCAACGCCGCGCACGACGTGCGCGCGAAGCGGCGCGAGCCGACGCTCGAGGAGCCGCCCGATCCCGTCGACCCGCGCGACCGCTTCGCCGACCGAGAGCTGTCGGGCGAGCTCCAGACCGCGCTGAACGCGCTCGACGAGACCTACCGCACGGCCGTCGTCCTCTACGACGTGCTCGGCTGTTCGTACGCGGAGATCGCCGAGCTGACGGACGTCCCCGAGGGTACGGTGAAGTCGAGGATCTTCCGCGGGCGCACCGAGCTCGCGGCACGCTTGGGAACACCTGCCGAATCCGCGGAGTCGAACCCCTGATGACGGACAAGCACCCGGACGAGCTCGCCCTGCTCGCCTACGTCGAGGAGGAGCTGGCGGCGGACGACCGGCGGGAGGTCGTCGAGCACCTCGTCGCCTGCCGCTCCTGCGCCGAGAGCGTGCGCCGGCTGGAAGCCGGCCGCACCGCGCTGCGCGCCGCGCCGCTCCTCGACCTCCCCGAGGGCCGGCGGGAGGAGCTCGTGGCCGCGCTGCCCGAGCGACGCGACCCGTGGCGGCCGTTCCGGCCGGTGCGGCGCGCGCTCGTCGTCGCGGCCCCGGTTGCGGCGGCGGCGGCGTTCGTGGGGGTCTTCGTCCTCGCCACGCAGCTCGACCTCGGTGGAGGCGACGACGACAGCGGCGACGCTGGCGAGGCGGCCCAGGTGGCCGAGGACGCGGGAGGCGGCGCAGAGATGGAACGCACGGACACCGGGGGCGCCGACACGAGCGCGAAGGCCCTCGACGCGCCGGGAACGCTCGTCCGCAGCGTCGCCGGCCCGCCGGCCGAGGTCGTCCGCCTCCTCGAGGCCGAGGGCATCGCGGCGGAGGTGGTCGAGGGCGCGGTGGTCGCGGAGGGACGCGCCGGCGAGGTGGAAGCCGCGCTCGAAGGCCGGGCCGCCGGTCCCGTCGACGTCTACGTCAAGTAGTCGGAGCGCCGCTACCGGACGACGATTCCGTCGACCGGCACGGTGCCGTCGACCACCGCGATGCTGATCGTCCGCGTGGCGACACTCGAGAAGGTGCGTTCGAAGACGATCCTGCGGCGCCCGTCGAACGTCGAGAAGAGCACGGACGCCGCGGGCGCGCCGTCGATCGAGACCAGCGCGTCGCCATCTCCCTCGACTTCGCGTCCCGGTGACACCAGGGCGACGTACCGTCCGGTGAAGGTGAGCGCCACGGTGTCGGAGACGGTCGCGGAGGTGCTGAGCGTGTCGCGGAAGTCGAGTGGGTCGCCCGGCCCGTGGGCCCACGTCCCGGTGTAGACGAGGGACGCCGAGGCGTCGTCGATCGGCACCGACACGAGCCTCAGGGGGCTGATCCGCTCGTTCCCGTGCCGGTCCCGGGCGACGACACGGAACTCGTCGTCGGCGTCCTCTGCAGACACGTGGTGGTGGCTCTTCGACCCGGCCGTTGCTCCGCTGTCGACCGTGGTCCAAGCCGCCGTCCCGAACGGGCGGTGCTGGAGCAGCCAGCGGCGCAGCCCGGCACCTCCCCTGTCGGAGATCCTGAACGAGACGTCGTACTCGACGTCAGGAGGAATCGCGGGGAACGACGTCAGCGCGACGGCCGGTGCCGTGATGTCGTGGAGGACGCCGCCCGAGTTGGGCGCGTGGTCGACGCAGGAGCCGCTGCAGACCCCGGCCGCCTGGTACTGGGAGTGCGCAGTCGATCGGTAGCCGGCCGGATTGCCGAGGCGGGAGCGGGCGATCGTCACGCGCACGGTTCGTCCGTTGGGCTTCGAGGCAGCTGCCGGCCCGATGAGGAACAAGCGTCCGCGCGAGAGCCTGAAAACCCGCGCGATCATGCGGCCGTTCCTCGAGTAGACGAGGACCACCCGCTCGAACGCGCGATCCCCGTCCGTGCTGATCTCGAGCGCGAAGAGGTTGGGCGTGCTCGGGCCGAGGAGGCCCGGCCGCCATCTGGCGAAGGTCGAGATCGTGTGTACCACCCGGCCGCCCGCGTGCCCGTGGGTCGCCGAGCGGATGTCGAGCGGGCCGCGGATGTCGTTCCCGTCCGAGATGCGGTTTCTGTCGGCGTAGGCGTTGCCGGCCGTGAACAGTGTGACCGCCAGTGCGGCGATGACCCCCCGCCGGAAAGCTCTCAGCTCCATGGCGGCTTCGCCGTCGAGGCTACTCCTCTCGCGCTCTCGCTACAAGAGGCACGATCCTCGGAAAGGGGAGCTACGTCAGGTAGAAGTAGAGTGCGTAGAGGAGCTCGACCGCCGGGCTGGTCGTGTGGACGGTGACCTCCGGCGGGACGTCGAGGAGCGCCTCGGTGTAGTTGAAGATGATCTTCACACCGGCCTCGACGACGTCGTCGGCGACCTGCTGCGCCGCCTCGGGCGGGACGGCGAGGACGGCGACGATGATGTTCTTCTCCCGGATCACGTCGCCCAGCTCGTCGTAGGCCGTGATGGTCGTGTCGCCGATCGGCTCGTCCACCTTGCTCTGATCCGTGTCGAAGGCGGCGGCGACGTTGAACCCGTGGTCGGCGAAGATGGTCGAGCTCGCGATGGCCTGGCCGAGCCGACCGCCGCCGAAGAGCGCGATGTTGTGCTGCCCCTGAGTCCGCAGGATCTTGCGGATCTCGCCGATGAGGCCGTCGATCGAGTAGCCGACGCCGCGCTTGCCGAACTTCCCGAAGGCCGAGAGGTCGCGGCGGATCTGCGTCGCGTTGATGTTCGTGTACTCGCTGATCTCCTGGGAGGAGATCCGATCCTTGCCCATCTTGCGCGCCTGGGTGAGGACGCGGAGGTACTGGGAGAGACGGGCCGCAACTCCGACGGTCAGGCGGTCGCCTGCCTTCGCGCCCCCCTCGCTGGCAATTCTCAACGCCATCCGCGAGGGACAGGATAACCACGGGCCGCGGGCACAGGCGCGAGTACCGGCGCTGCCACCGGTCAGCCTGCTGGGGGTCAGCCGCCCAGGCGACGCCGGAGCCCGTCCGGGTGGACGAAGTACGTGAAGGCCTCCTCGCCGTCGACCGCGACGACGGGAATCCGCTCCCGGTAGCGCGGCTCGAGCTCGGGGTCGCCGGTGATGTCGACCTCCTCGAGCTCGAACGGAACCTCCGCGCGCACGGCAGCCAGGACGCGCGCGGCGCTCTCGCAGAGGCGGCAGCCCTCGGCGCGGTAGAGCGTGACGCGGCGCACCCGGCCGTTACGGATGGAGGCCGCGCGTCATCGTCGCCTCGGCGACGCGGCCCACGGCGATCGCGTAGGCCGCGTCGCGCAGGGTGATCGAGCGCTCCTCGTGCACGCGCCACGTCTCCGCGAACGCGCCCGTGACGATCTCCTTCAGCTTGTCGTTCACCTCGGACTCCTTCCAGAAGTACTCCTGGAGGCCCTGGACCCACTCGAAGTAGGAGACGACGACACCGCCCGCGTTGGCGAGGACGTCGGGAAGCACGAGGATGCCCCGCTCCTCGAGGATGCGGTCGGCCGCGGGCGTCACCGGGCCGTTCGCGCCCTCGACGACGATCTCCGCCCGGACGCGGTCGGCATTCTCGGCCGTGAGGGAATGCTCGAGTGCACACGGGGCGAGGACGTCGCAGTCGATGACGACGAGCTCCTCGTTCGAGATCGGGTCCGTCTCGGCGAGGCCGTCGAGAGCCCCGCTCTCGTCCTTCCAGGCCTCTGCCGCCCCGACGTCGATGCCTTCCGGATTCGCGACGGCGCCCCTCGAGTCCGAGAGGGCGACGATTCTCGCGCCGTCCGCGGCGAGCATGAGCGCGAGGTTCCGGCCGACGTTCCCGAAGCCCTGGACGGCCACCCGGCAGCCTTCGATCGGCCGGCCGCGCCGCTCGAGCGCCTCGCGGATGCAGAAGTAGGCGCCGCGCGCCGTCGCCTCGACGCGGCCGAGCGAGCCGCCGACCTCGAGCGGCTTGCCGGTGACGACGCCGAGCACCGAGTAGCCCTTGTTCATGGAGTACGTGTCGAAGATCCACGCCATCTCGCGCGGGCTCGTGCCCACGTCGGGCGCCGGGATGTCCACCTCCGGGCCGATCTGGTTGATGATCTCGGTCGTGTAGCGGCGGGTCATGCGCTCGAGCTCCTTGACGGACATCGTCTTCGGGTTGCAGACGACCCCGCCCTTGGCGCCGCCGAACGGAATGCCCATGAGGGCGCACTTCCACGTCATCCACATCGCGAGCGACTTCACCTCGTCGAGCGTGACGTCCGGGTGGTAGCGGATCCCGCCCTTCGACGGTCCGCGCGCGATGTTGTGGGTGACGCGATAGCCCTGGAAGGTCGTGATCGAGTCGTCGTCCATCCGCGTTGGGATCGACACGGAGA
>JBOHAM010000181.1:0-5345 GCA_050697735.1 Gaiellaceae bacterium
CGTCCCGATGACCGTGAGCACGAGCAGCGCCGCCTTCTTCCCGGCGAGCTTCGACTCGCCTCCGGCCCGGACCCGCATGTTCACCGGCACCTCCTCGACGCGGAGGCCCGCGTCGCGTAGGCGGAGCAGCCCCTCCACCTCCGGGGCTCCCGTCCCGTACGGGTCTGAGAGGACCGGCATCGCCTTGGAGTTCACCGCATAGAGGCCGCTCGTCGCGTCGCCGAACGGCCGGCCGAGGGCGACCCTCATCCCGCGCCGCAGGAGCGACGTGCCGAGCACGCGCGCGGGGCTGGGGCGGTACCGGTAGGCCTCGTAGCCGTCTCCGGTGACGAAACGCGAGCCGACCGCCACGTCACAGGCGCCCGAGCGCACGAGGGCGAGCAGGCGCGCCAGCTCGGTCACGGGGTGCTGGCCGTCGGCATCCACTCGCCCGCAGTAGGCGTAGCCGGCGGCGGCGGCGTGCGCGTAGCCCGCGGCCACGCCGTACGGAAGCCCCCGGTTCCGCTCGAAGCTCTCGACAGTCGCGCCGCCCTCCCGGGCCACGCGGGCGGTGCCGTCGGTGGAGCCGTCGTCGACGACGAGGACGTCCGCGGCGGGCAGGTCGGCGGCGATCTCGGCGAGCACGGCCGGCAGGTTCTCCTCCTCGTTCCAGGCCGGGACGAAGACCAGGGTGTCGTGCTCGGACGCCACCGGCGGAACCTACCTTCAGACGAGCTCGAGCGTCTCGCCGTCCTCCGGCACGAGCGCGGTCGGCACGGCGGCGCGGATCTCGGCGCGCGTCTCCAGGCAGTGGTCGATCGCCTCGAGGTGGACGACGACGACCGACGGCACCCGGGCGGCGACCTCGCGGACGTCGGCGCTCGTCATCACGAGCGGTCCGCCGCTGCGGAAGCAGGCGCCGCTGCCGTTCACCACCGCGACCCGCGGCCGGTGGCGCTCGATCGCCTCCTCGACCTCCGCGCACCAGACCGTGTCGCCCGCAACGTAGAGCCCGTCGAGCACGAAGCCGCTCACCGGGCCGAGCTCGTCCGCGAGGGCGCCGTGCCCGTGCCGCCCGGCCGTCCGGGCGATGCGCAGCCCGTCCCAGTCGACCGCGTCCACGACCGGCCGGGCCGCGAAGCCGAGCCCGCGCAGCCGCTCCTCGTCCTCCGGCTGGCAGAAGATCGGCACGTCCCGCGGGAGAAAGCGCTCGCCGGCCTCGTCGAAGTGGTCGCGGTGGAGGTGCGTGACGATCGCCGCGTCGAGCCCGGCGACGATCTCCTCGGCCGGAAACGGGAGCGGGACGAGCGGGTTCCGGCGGGGATTGGGCGAGTTCTCGACCGGCGGCCTGGCGCCCGCCTCGTCGAGCATCGGCTCCACGAGGATGCGCCGGCCGCCGATCTCGAGCAGGAGGGTGGCGTTTCGGACGAGCGTCAGGCGCACGCCCGGAACGCTACCGCGCTACGAGGGGCGGATCGGGTGGCTCGCCCGGAACAGCTCCTGCGGGTCGTAGACGGCCTTGATCTCCTGCAGCCTGCGGTAGGTCGCGGGCGGGTACAGGCTCTTGCCGTCCATGGGGTGGTCGGAGAAGTTGAAGTAGCCGCGCTCGTGCGCCCACGGAGCGACCGCGTCCTTGACGGCCAGGGCGGCGGCCTTCGCGGCGGCCTTCATCTCGGGGTTGAGCGCCATGCCCACGGCGAAGAGGGCGAAGTCGGCCTCGAGGTGGCCGACGGCCCCGTGCTCGGGCCGCGCGGCGCCGACGCTGCCGCCGAGCTGGCGCAGCTCGACCGAGACGAGCGGGGTGCCCGTGCCCGCGCCCGCCAGGGCGAGGAGGGCGTCCACGGCCTCGGGCGGGAAGTCGGCGAGTGCCGTCCCGTCGCCGGCGGCCGGCACCGGCTCGGTCGGATCCATGTGCATGAAGCGCAGCTCCGAGGTGGGGATCATGGCGACCGTGTCCAGCTCGGGACCGAGCTCGCGGAGCGGGCGGAGCAGCTCCGCGCCGTCCTCCTCGCTGCCGATGTAGGCGGCCTCGACGAGGGTGAAGGAGCGCCCCCGCAGGTGCTCGGGCACCTCGGGGATGGGCGGGAAGTGCATCAGGCGCCCAGCGGAGGTGAGCTCCTCGGGCGTGTCCTCGATCCATGTGCGCCACGCGTTCAGGACCTCGGCTCCGCGCTCGGCGGGGAAGAAGAGGACGCCTGCGTAGACCTCGGGGACCGGGTAGAGGGCGAGCTCGATCGCGGTGACGATGCCGAAGCTGCCGCCGCCGCCGCGCAGGGCCCAGAAGAGGTCGGGCTCGTTGTCTCGGTCCGCCCGCACGAGGCGGCCGTCGGCAGTCACGAGCTCGATAGCGACGACGCTGTTCGCGGCCAGGCCGTAACGGCGCCCGAGCCAGCCGAGCCCACCGCCGAGCGTGTAGCCGACCACGCCGACGTCCGGCGAGGAGCCGGCGAGCCCGGCGAGCCCGTGCTCGCCCGCGGCGAGGACGAGGTCCTCCCAGAGCACGCCCGCCTCGGCGCGCGCCGTGCGCGCCTCGGGGTCGATCTCGAGCCCGCGCATGCGCGTCGTGCGGACGAGGATCGTGTCCTCGAAGCCGTCCAGGCTGCCGGCGAAATGGCCGGTCCCCTGAGTCGTGACCCGCAGGCCGCGGACGCGCGCGTAGTCCACCACCGCGACGACGTCGGCCGAGGTCTCGGGGAACACGACGGCGACGGGGTGCTGGTCGGCGGCCAGGTTCCAGGCCTGCCGCGCGGTGTCCCAGTCGTCGTCGCCGGGCAGGACGACCTCCCCGTCGAGGAGGTCGCGGAGAACGCCGACGCCTGCGGCCTCCGCATCGGGGTGAATGCTCGTGGTCATGGCCCTCCCTCGTGGTGGTGCGGGCGGTTCCTTCATGGCGGCCCTCACTCTGATCGGGCCGCGAGGGAGCGGGAAGGAGGCCACCCTGCCTCTGCCGGTGGGGGTATCCGCACCGTGTTACGGTCGCGCCGTGCTGACCGACGAGGAACGGGTCGTCTGGACGGGCCGCCCCTCCTGGCGCGGGCGCGTGTCGATCTTCGCGCCCGGGCTCCTGCTCGCCGTGGTGGTGCTGGTGGCCGGCCTCTGGACCGGCGTCGGCGCCGGCATCAGCCTGTTGCTCGCCCTCGCGGTGGTGGTCGTGACGCTCGCCTGGGGCCTGCTCGAGACGATCCGCTGGAAGTACACGATCACCAACCGCCGGGTCTTCGTCCGCCACGGCCTCATCACCGTGAACGAGCAGACGGCGAGGCTCGAGCGCGTGCAGGACCTCCTCCTGCGCCAGTCGCTCTTCGACCGCCTCTTCGGCGTGGGAACGCTCGAGATCGACACCGCCGGCTCGGAGGGCGGCGCCCTCGAGTTCAAGGCGCTGAGGAGCCCGGCGGAGGTGCGGGAGATCCTCGACTCCGCCGTCCGCGACCAGCAGGAGGGCGAGGTCTAGTCGGGCAACGCGGTCGTGGCGCCCTGCGCCTTCCACACGCCGTTCAGGCCGCTCTGCATGTAGGCGTACATCACGGGCGAGATGACGAGGTAGAGCACGAGTCCGAGCCAGCCGTTGATCGGCGTCTCGTCCGTGAGGCGCTGAGCCGCCTGCACACGCTTGAACGTGGTCACCGTCGTCCAGAGCGCCGGCACGATCACGAGCGCGCCGGGAAAGAGTGCGAGCGTCGACAGCGCCGGGTTGTCGCCCAGCTCCTCGGTGCCCTTCGCGCGGCCGTAGTCGGCCAGCTCACGGTTGACGAAGTACCACCAGAAGATGAGGTAGATGCCGAGCGTGACGACCGCGAGGATCGCGACCGCGACGGGGCTGCGGATCTTCGCCGTCGAGCCACTTCCCGCGATGCCGACCTCTTGCGCCACGCGGCCATCCTACTGCGCCCTAGACTCGGAGCCGTCTTCGACCACGTGGCAACCGCGGGTGACGACGTTTGAGCTAGCGCGGCGGCGGCTACCCCCAGAGGGATGGGACTAGACGTCGTCGTCATCGGAGCGGGTCAGGCGGGCCTGGCAATGGGGCACTTCCTCGCCCGCCAGGGCCGCCGGTTCGCGATCCTCGAAGCGGGCGGCTCGGTCGGGGCGGCGTGGCACGATCGCTGGGACTCCCTGACCCTCTTCACACCGCGCCGCTACGACAGCCTGCCCGGGCTCCCGTTCCCCGGTGACCCGGAGGGCTATCCGGGGCGCGACGAGGTGATCGCGTACCTGGAACGCTATGCGGCGACCTTCGAGCTCCCGGTCGAGCTCACCAGCGCCGTGCGCTCGCTGACCGCCGTAGAGCGCGGGTACCGGCTCGAGCTCGAGGACGGCCGGACGCTGGAGACCGAGCAGGTCGTCCTCGCCACCGGCCCCTTCCAGACGCCGTACGTCCCGCGGTTCGCAGATCGCCTCGCCCCCGAGGTCGTCCAGATGCACAGCACCGGCTACCGCCGGCCGGACGACGTCCCGGAGGGAACGGTTCTGGTGGTGGGCGGAGGCAACACGGGCTTCCAGATCGCGGAGGAGCTCGCCGCCATGCGCCGGGTGCACCTGTCCATCGGCTCACGCCAGATGCCGCTCCCGCAGAGAGTTCTCGGCCGCGACCTCTTCTGGTGGCTGACGAGGCTCGGGCTGCTCCAGAAGACCGTCGGCTCGCGCCTGGGGCGGCGCCTGCGCGATCGTGCCTCGCCGCTCATCGGCTCCAGCCCACGGGCGATCCGCCGCGCCGGGGTCGTGCTCGAGCCGCGGGCGACGGACGTCTCGGGCCGAACCGTGCGTTTCCAGGACGGGAGCGAGCTCGAGGTCGACGCCGTCATCTGGGCCACCGGATACCGCCTCGACGTCTCCTGGATCCATCCTGCGGTCACCGACGCCGAGGGGCGGATCCGCCACCGGCGCGGCGTCACGGATCTCCCTGGTCTCTACTTCCTCGGCGTCGAGTGGCAGCACACGCGCGGGTCGGCGCTGCTCGGCTGGGTCAAGGATGACGCGGAGTTCGTCGCGGGCCAGGTTGCCGCCTACCACGAGACCCGCGCCGAGCAGCAGGCGCGTGCGCGCAGCGCCGCGTGACGGAAGGAGCGATCGATGTCGCATCATCACCATCACGGCCACGTGGAGACGCTTGACCGGCTGCCGACCGAGACCGAAGGCCTTCCCGAGGCGCTTCGCCCGGAAGTCATCGAGCTCGCCGACGGCGACGCCGTCGATCTCGTGATCGCGCCGGTCGCCAAGCGGCTCGGCGACTCAGTCGTCCGCATGCTCGGCTACAACCGGTCGATCCCGGGGCCCACGCTGAGAGTCCGGGAGGGCTCGACGGTGACGGTCAACGTGGCGAACCACGGAGACCTGGAGGCGACCGTCCACTGGCACGGCCTGCGCCT
>JBOHAM010000182.1:0-16238 GCA_050697735.1 Gaiellaceae bacterium
GCGTCACCTCGCCGTCCGCCGTGGTCTCGCCGGCGCTCACGCCCAGCTCGCGCTCGAAGGCCTCGAGCACCTGTTGGGCGCCTACGAGGGCGCAGGAGACGTTCGTGCACACCTCGACCATGTGCCGCCCGACCGGCTCGAGGTGAAACATGTCGTAGAAGCTGGCGACCGCGTGGCAGTAGGCGGGCGTGACCTCGAGCGCCTCCGCCACCTCGTGGAACGCCTCGGGCGGGAGCCAGCCGTCGTGCTCGGCCTGTGCGAGCCGGAGGGCGGGCAGGATCGCCGAGCGGCGCTCGGGGTATTGCGCCGCAACCTTGCGGATCTCCGCGTAGAGGTCGCTCACCGGTCCACCTCACCCATCACGGTGTCGAGCGAGCCGACGATGGCGATCAGGTCGGCGACGAGCGCGTCGCTCATGCACGTCGCGGTCGCCTCGAGGGCGACGAGCGAGGGCGCGCGGAACTTCACCCGCCACGGCTTCGGGCCGCCGTCGGAGACGAGGTAGCAGCCGAGCTCGCCGCGTGGGGACTCGACCGCGACGTACACCTCGCCCGCGGGCACGCGGTAGCCCTCGGTCACGAGCTTGAAGTGGTGGATGAGGCTCTCCATGGAGGTGTGCAGCTCGTGCCGCGGCGGGAGGACGATCTTGCGGTCGTCCACGATCCACGGCCCCTCGGGCATGGCGTCGAGCGCCTGCTGGACGATGCGCGTCGACTGACGCATCTCGTCCATGTGCACGCGGTAGCGGTCGTAGACGTCCCCGTTCGCGTACACGGGCACGTCGAAGTCGACCTGGTCGTACGGCAGGTAGGGCTGCGTCCTGCGCAGGTCCCAGTCGACGCCCGAGGCGCGCAGGACCGGACCGGACTGGCCGAGCGCGATCGCGTCCGCCGCCGAGAGGAGCCCGATGCCCTTGGTGCGCTCGAGCCAGATCGCCTGGCCGGTGAGGAGCGCCTCGTACTCGTCGACGCGCTTCTGCATCGTGTCGGCGAAGGCGCGGCATTCGGCGTCGAAGCCGGTCGGGACGTCCTCTGCGAGGCCGCCCGCCTGGAAGTAGCGCGTGTGCATGCGTACGCCGCCCACCAGCTCGAAGAGGTCGAGGATGGCGTCGCGCTCGCGGAAGCAGTACCAGAACATCGACATCGCCCCGAGCTCGAGCGCGGCCGTCCCGAGCCACACGAGATGCGAGTGGATGCGGTTGAGCTCGCAGAGGAGCATCCGCATCCACTGCGCCTTCGGGGGCGCCTCGATGCCGAGCAGCTTCTCGATCGCGAGCACGAAGACGAGCTCGTTGTTCTGGAAGGAGACGTAGTCGATCCGCGCCGGGTACGTGATCGCCTTCCACCATGTCTTCGCCTCCATGTTCTTCTCGAAGCCGGTGTGGAGGTAGCCGACGACCGCCCGGATGCCGACGACCGTCTCTCCGTTCAGCTCCACGACCAGGCGGAGGACGCCGTGGGTCGAAGGGTGGTTCGGCCCGAAGTTGACCTCGAGGATGTCGCCCTGCTCGCGGAGCGCCGGATCGACCTGGAGCACCGTCGGGATCGGGGACGGGACCCTGGTGCCCTCGTAGATCGCGCTCTTCGGCTCGGCGACCGCCACGGAGCAGCCCTACTCGGCGTCCGAGAACCGCACAGGCTCGCCGCCGAGCGGGTAGTCCTTGCGCAACGGATGGCCCTCCCAGTCGTCTTCCAGCAGGATCCGGGTGAGATTGGGGTGGCCTTCGATCGCTATGCCCATCAGGTCATACGCCTCGCGCTCGTGCCAGTCGGCCGTCGGCCAGACCTCGACCACGCTCGCGACGGGCTCGCCCTCGTCGCACCAGACCTGCAGGCGCAGGCGGGGCGCCTCACACGCGCCCGACTCGACCCGGAGGAGGTGGTAGGAGACCGAGAAGCGCTTCGGCTTCGGCTCGGGCTGCGCCTGAAGGCCCCAGGAGCCCGGGCTGTTGATGTCCCGGCCGCCGCCGTCCCCCCAGTAGCCGGCGACGCGCGGCCGCGCCCAGCCGAGGTAGTCGGCCGGCGAGATGTCCGAGAGGAAGTTGAAGCCGGCCTCGTCCCGCAGATGGCGCGCGGCTGCCAGGAGCCGCTCGCGCTCGACGACGACCGTGGTCTCGCCGCGCTCCTCGCGCTCCGCGACGAAGCCGGGGACGGCTTCCCACGTCACTGCGCGACCCCGCGGACCTCGTAGGCGGGCGGCACGCCGGCGTGGATTCGCTCCTGCAGCCGGACGATGCCCTCGAGGAGCGCCTCCGGGCGGGGCGGGCAGCCGGGCACGTGGACGTCGACGGGAACGATCTTGTCCACGCCCTGGAGAACGGCGTAGTTGTTGAACATGCCGCCTGAGCTCGCGCAGGCGCCCATGGCGATCACCCACTTGGGCGCGAGCATCTGGTCGTAGATCTGCCGCAGGGGCGCCGCCATCTTGTGGGCCACGCGGCCCGAGACGATCAGCAGGTCGGCCTGTCGCGGCGAAGAGCGGAAGACCTCTGCCCCGAAGCGCGAGACGTCGTAGCGCGCGGAGACGATCGACATCATCTCGATCGCGCAGCATGCGAGGCCGAACGTGTCAGGCCAGATCGAGTAGCCCTGGGCCCAGGCGACCGCCTTCTCGACGGTCGTGAGCATGAGCTTGTCCTCGAGCTCGTCGGCGCCGAGCTCCCGCTCGAAGACGCTCGGGCCCTTCCCCTTCATGAGCGTCCGCTCGGACTGGAGCCCGTAGTCGGCGAGGCGCTTCTTGCTCACCGCCACTCGAGCGCACCCCGTTTCCAGACGTAGACGTAGGCGATCACGAGGATCCCGATGAAGAAGCCGAACTCGGCGAGCGCGAAGGGCCCGACCGCGTCGAGGACCACCGCCACCGGATAGAGAAAGACGATCTCGATGTCGAAGACGATGAAGAGCATCGCCGTCAGGTAGAAGCTGACCGTGAAGCGCTGCTGGGCCGGCGGGCCGGTGGAGACCCCCGATTCGAAGGGCATGCGCTGGGCGCGCGGCGGGCGTCCCGTCCGCCTGGTCGAGAGAACGAAGGAGAAGACGAGCATCGAGAGCGGGATCGCCGCCGCGAAGAGCGCGTAGACGAGGAAGGGGAACCAGTCGTCCAGCGCGGCGAAGATCACCCCCTGCACGCTTGGCATCCTAGCGCTCACAAGCGGTCTGCGCGGGTGCAGGGAATTCCGCTTCCCATCAAGGGACGAAGCGTGTTGCGGGATGTCACAAAGTCGCGGGGTTCTCGCCCGCTGAGCCCGTTGCTAGACTGAGATTCGATGGTCACCGTCACCGAGAGCGCTGCGGCGAAGATCAAGGAGCTCCTCGCCCAAGAGGCCGAGGAGGAGGTCAGCGTCCTCCGCGTCGCCGTTCAGGGCGGCGGGTGCTCCGGGTTCCAGTACGCGCTCGGCTTCGACCGCGGGCCGCAGGACGGTGACAACGAGGTCGAGATGCACGGCGTGCGGGTCGTCGTCGATCCGTACAGCGCGCCGTACCTCATGGGCTCGGAGATCGACTACGTCGACGCCCTCATGGGCGCCGGGTTCGCGATCAACAACCCGAACGTGACGGCCGCCTGCGGGTGCGGCTCCTCCTTCCAGGCAAAGGATGACGCGGAGGGCGAGCCCGTCGCGGCGCATGCCGGCGGGGGCTGCGGCCCCGGCTGCAGTCACTAGGCAGGGTTTCCCGGCGTCCGGGGTAACCTAGCCTCGCCAGATGAGCGAGCACCACGTCGTCGACGTCACCATCATCGGCGCCGGCCCCGTCGGTCTCGCCGCGGCCTACTACGCGGGTCACCGCGACGCCTCGGTCCGCATCCTCGAGAGCCTCGGCCAGCTCGGCGGGCAAGTGGCCGCGGTCTACCCCGAGAAGCACGTCTACGACGTGGCCGGGCACCCGAAGATCCAGGGGCAGGCACTGGTCGACCTGTGCGTCGAGCAGGGTCTCCAGTTCGGCGCCGACGTCCACCTCGACCAGGAGGTCAAGGACCTCGTGCGCGTGGGGCAAAACGGCGAGGAGGTCCTTCTCCTCACCACCCACGAGGGCGAGTCGTTCCCGACACGCGCGCTGATCGTCACGGCCGGGCACGGTGCGTTCGAGCCGCGGAAGCTCGAGGTGGAAGGCATCGACGACTGGGAGGGCCACGGCCTCCACTACTTCGTCAAGCGCAAGGAGAGCTTCCGCGACAAGAGCTGCGTGATCGTGGGCGGGGGCGACTCGGCGCTCGACTGGACGCTCGGCCTCCAGGACACGGCCCGCCTGCCGATCACGCTCGTCCACCGGCGCGAGCGCTTCCGCGCGCTCGAGACGTCGGTGAAGGAGGCGCGCGAGCTGGAGGGCAAGGGCGACGTCCGCATCGTCGTGCCGGCCGAGGTCCGCGGCGTGCGCGGCGACGGCGCCATCCAGGCCGTCACGCTCGAGAACACCTCCACCGGCGAGGAGTACGAGGTCGAGTGCGATGCCCTCATCACCCTGCTCGGCTTCCACTCCCACCTCGGCTCGATCGTCGACTGGGGCCTGGAGCTGCACGGCAAGAAGCAGATCCTCGTCGACCCCAAGTCGATGGAGACGACGTTCCCCGGCGTGTACGCGGCCGGGGACGTAGCGGGCTACGAAGGCAAGATCACCCTCATCTCGGTCGGCTTCGGCGAGGCGGCGATCGCCGCCAACCAGGCGATCGCGCGCATCCGCGGCGAGAAGGTCCAGCCGAAGTACTCGACGGACTGAGCCGGTCGTAGATCGTCACGCTTCCGGCACGTTTCACGCACCACACGCGCGCGTTTCCGCTGTACGCTCGAAGGCGGGTGGTGGGATGGGGTGCCCCGTAGTAGAAGGGACCGCCCCGACTACACTCGTGGCGTGAGCGAGACGGCGCCACGGGAGCTGTGGGGTGGAGAGACGCGCAAGGCGGTAGCGAACTTCCCGGTCTCCGGCGAGCCGATCCCGGCGCCGGTGGCGCGCTGGCTCGGGCGCATCAAGGCCGCTGGCGCGCGTGTCAACGCCGAGCTGAACCTGCTCGAACCCGAGAAGGCCGACCGGATCGCACAGGCCGCCGACCGGGTCGCGGCCGGCGAGTTCGACGACCAGTTCCCGATCGACGTCTTCCAGACGGGCTCGGGCACTTCCTCGAACATGAACGCGAACGAGGTGATCGCGGCGCTCGCAGGCGAGGACGTCCACCCGAACGACGACGTCAACATGGGCCAGTCCTCGAACGACGTCTTCCCCTCGGCGGTGCACCTCGCTGCGCTGGACGAGCTCGCGAACGACCTCGTCCCCAGCCTGGACGGCCTGGCCGAGTCGCTGGAACGCAAGGCGGTCGAGTTCGCCGACGTCGTCAAGTCCGGCCGCACGCATCTGATGGACGCGGTGCCGGTGACGCTCGGGCAGGAGTTCGGCGGCTACGCGGCCCAGGTTCGCCAGGGGATCGAGCGCATCGAGGCCACCTTCGATCGCGTCGGGCGGATCCCGCTCGGCGGCACTGCGACCGGCACCGGGCTCAACACGCATCCGAAGTTCGCCGAGCGCGTGCGCAAGCGGCTCTCCAGGGAGACGGGGCTGAGGATCCTCCCGCCCGCCGACCCCTTCGAGGCAACGGCCGCCCGCGACGGGCTCGTGGAGGCCTCGGGAGCGCTCCGCACGGTCGCCGTCTCCCTGACGAAGGTCGCCAACGACCTCCGGCTCATGGGCTCGGGACCGCGCGCCGGCCTGGCCGAGATCGTGCTGCCCGAGCTCCAGAAGGGCAGCTCGATCATGCCCGGCAAGGTGAACCCGGTCATCCCGGAGGTCGTCACGCAGGTTGCCGCCCAGGCGATCGGGAACGACGCGGCGATCGTCGCCGGCGGGATGCAGGGCCACTTCGAGCTGAACACCTTCGTGCCGGTGATCGCCCGCAACCTGCTCGGCTCCGTCGCGCTCCTCGCCGCCGCGTCTCGCCTGCTCGCGGAGAAGTGCGTCGACGGGATCGAGGCGAACCGGGAGACGTGCGAGCGCTACGCCGAGCTGACCCTTTCGGCCGCGACCGCGCTCAATCCGTACATCGGCTACGACAAGGCGACGGAGATCGTCCAGGAGGCCGCGCGGACTGGGCGTCCGCTCCGCGACGTCGCCCGCGAGGCCGGCGTGGACGAGGCCGTTCTGGACGAGGCGCTCGACTACCGCGCGATGGCCCGGCCGCACGGCTAAGGCCAAACGCGAAACTGCTTGACACGCCGGCCCCGAGGTCGTTTACTCTCATGGAACCCGCGCGTCCGGGATGCCGCGAGGGGAGACTCTCCCAAGGTCGATGCGCCGTTAGCTTCGTCGCACGCCCGTCGTGGCCTCCTGGCCGTCAGGTGGGGGGAAGAGCCGCGCGAGTGGAGCCGCCGCCAGGCGGCTCCTCCGCGTCGCCGCGGATTGCTCAGTAGGCGACCGCGCCGCGGCCGGTCTCGGCCGCGTGCCGCTGCTCGTCCGCGCGGTACGAGGAGCGGACGAGAGGCCCGGAGAAGACTGAGCCGAAGCCGATCGCCTCGCCCTGCTCGCGGAACCAGCGGAACTCGTCCGGGTGCACCCACCGGTCGATCTCGGCGTGCCGGGAGGAGGGCTGCAGGTACTGGCCGATGGTGACGACGTCGACGTCGTGCTCGCGGAGGTCGCGCATCGTCTCGATCACCTCGTCGTTCGTCTCTCCGAGCCCGACGATGATCCCCGACTTCGTGAGGACCGGATAGTCGGCCTGCTCCTTCGCGCGGCGCAGCAGCCAGAGCGCCTTGTCGTAGGACGCCTTCGCCCCGCGCATGCGGCGGTGGAGCCGGCGCACCGTCTCGATGTTGTGGTTGAAGACCTCGGGCCGTGAATCGAGGAGGATGCTGAGCGCGTCCTCCTCGAAGTCAAGGAAGTCCGGCGTCAGCACTTCGACCGAGACTGTTGGAAGCTTCGTCTTGAGGGCGCGGACGGTAGCCGCGAACTGCTTCGCCCCCTTGTCCGGCAGGTCGTCGCGGTCGACCGAGGTGACGACGACGTGCTTGAGCTCCATCTGCGCAGCCGCCTGTGCGAGCCGGAGCGGCTCGAGCGGGTCGGGCGGCGCGTCCGGCCGGCCGGAGTGCACGTAGCAGTAGCGGCAGGCGCGCGTGCAGGTGTCGCCGAGGATCTGGAAGGTGGCCGTGCCCCGGCCCCAGCACTCGGCGATGTTCGGGCAGCGCGCCTCCTCGCAGATCGTGTGCAGGTTCTGGCCGTGGAGGAGCTCCCGCACCTCGAAGTAGCGGGACTCCGCGCTCGGCGCGCGCACCTTCATCCACTCCGGGCGGCGCGGCCTCGGGGCGACGGGCAGCGACGTCTGCATCGTCAGTACTCTAGTCGCCGCGTGATCCCGGAAGCGCCCCTCCGAGCCACCGACGCCGGTCTCGTCCCCGAGGGCGAAGGCTGGTTCGTCGTCAACGCCCGCGAAGCGCGGTGGTGGGAGGACGATGCCTTCGGCCCCTTCGTCCGCTTCGAGGGCGACGAACGCTTCCCCCGGCTCGGCGTGAACATCGCCGTGCTCGAGCCCGGCCAGCCGGCCTGCATGTACCACCGGGAGGACGAGCAGGAGAACTTCCTCGTGCTCGCCGGCGAGTGCCTGCTGCTCGTCGAGGGGGAGGAGCGGCGTCTGCAGGCGTGGGACTTCGTCCACTGCCCTCCGGGGACGGACCACGTGTTCGTCGGTGCCGGCGAGGAGGACTGTGCCATCCTCGCGATGGGGACGCGCTCCGGCGGGGACGTCGTCTATCCGGTCGCCGAGGTCGCGCTCCGCCACGGCGCCGGTGTCGAGCGGGAGACCACCACGGGCGAGGAGGCGTACGCGCGCTACCCGAAGCCCGAGCCGACGCCGTTTCGGCCGGGCTGGCTGCCGGAGCCCTAGCCGGCCGCGCCGAGCTTGGCGTGAACGGGCTGCGGCCAGAGGCCGGCGAGCCCGTCCTCGGCCGGCAGCTCCTCTAGCTCGAGCCCGAAGACCTCGCCAAGGGCCTCCGCGGCGGCCGTCCGCACCTGGTCGACGCCCAGCGGGCGGCCGAGCTCACGCGCCACCGTCGTGAACGCGGCGTCCTCGAGCCCGCAGGCCGTGATCCACTGCGTGAAGGGAGCCGGGTCGAGGTCGACGTTGAGCGCGTACCCGTGGGTCGTGATCCAGCGCGAGATGTGCACACCGATCGAGCAGAGCTTGCGCGGCGGCCGCTCTAGCCACACCCCGGTGAGGCCCTCGATGCGGGTCGCCTCGAGACCGAACGCGCCGACGGTGCGGACGACGGCTTCCTCGAGCTCGCGCACGTAGCGCTTCACGTCCCGCCCGTGGCGGTTCAGGTCGAGGATCGGGTAGCAGACGAGCTGCCCCGGCCCGTGGAAGGTGGACTTCCCGCCGCGGTCGGTCTCGACGACCTCCACGTCTGCGCCCTCCGGTACGTGTACCTCGGCACCCTCGTCGGTCCGCCGCCCGAGGGTGATCACGGGCGGGTGCTCGAGCAGGATCACCGTGTCCGGGATCGCGCCCTGCGAGACGGCCGCCGCGAGCGAGCGCTGGATGTCCCACGCCTCGAGGTAGGGCGTGCGGCCGAGGTTCAGCAGGTAGGCGCCGCGCTGCACGACCACAGACTAGTGGCCGAAGGCTAGTAGTCCGACTCGCCCCAGGTCTGCAGGCGCTCGCGCAGGTCGCGGAGGAAGCGTCCCGCGAGCGCGCCGTCGACCAGGCGGTGGTCGTACGTGAGCGTCAGGTTCATGATCGAGCGGATTGCGATCACGTCCTCGCCCATCTCGTCCTGCACGACCCACGGCCGCTTGACGACCGCGTAGGTGCCGAGGATGCCGCTCTGCGGCTGGCTGATGACGGGCGTTCCGTGGAACGTGCCGTAGCCGCCCGGGTTCGTGATCGTGAACGTCCCGCCCTGGACGTCGTCGGGGAGGAGCTGCTTGTCCCGCGCCCGCTGCGCGAGGTCCGCGATCGCCCTCGCCATCCCGAGCAGGTTGAGGCCCTCCGCGTTCTTGACGACCGGGACGATGAGCCCCTTGCCGTCGGCGAGCTCGACTGCGAAGCCCAGGTTGACGAAGTTCCGGGTCACGATCGACTCGCCGCGCAGTTCCCCGTTGATCCACGGGTAGTCCTTGAGCGTCTCCACGGCGGCCCGTGCGACGAAGGCGAGGTACGTCGGGTTGACACCGTAGGCGGCCTGGTACTCCTTCTTCAGCTTCTGCCGGATCGCGGCGACCCTCGACATGTCGACCTCGATCGCGCTCGTGACGTGCGCCGAGGTGTCGAGCGACCGGCGCATGTGCTCGGCGATCCCGCGGCGCATGGCCGAGACTGGCTCGGTGCTCTCGCCCGCCTGCGGCTCCGCGGCAGGAGCGGCCGCGGCCGGCGCCGGTGCGGGCGCAGGTGCAGGCGCCTCTGCCGGCGCGGCGGGCGCTGCGGGCGCCTCCGGGGCGGCCGGTGCAGCAGCCGGAGCGCCGGACTCGATGAAGCCGAGGATGTCCTTCTTCGTCACGCGCCCGCCGCGGCCCGTGCCTTCGACCTGTGCGACGTCGACCCCGTGCTCCGCGGCGATGCGGGCAACGACGGGCGAGACGAAGCGCGCGCCCTCGGCCTGGCCGTCTTCCGGCGGAGCCGGGGCCGGAGCCGGGGCCTCGGCCACCGCCGCTGCGTCGCCCTCGCCGCTCGAGGCGGCGTCGGCCTCGGCTGCGGCCTCCTGCGTCGCCGGCTCGGGCGCCTCCTCGGCAGGAGCGGCCTCGGCAGGCGGCGCCTCGGCATCGGCGGGAGCAGTCTCGGCGCCCTCCGGTGCGATCACCGCGAGCTTCGTCCCCACGGCGACGGTCTCGCCTTCCTGGACGATGATCTGCTGCACGACCCCGCTCGCCGGGCTCGGGACCTCGGTGTCGACCTTGTCGGTGGAGATCTCGAGCAGCGTCTCGTCGGCCTCGATCGCGTCGCCCTCGGACTTCGCCCACTTCGTGATCGTGCCCTCGGAGACCGAGACGCCCATCTGGGGCATGACGACGTCGACGAGCGTGCCCGTGGCCATCAGTAGCCGGCCACCTCCTTGATCCCGGCGACGACGTCGTCGACCTGCGGGATGAAGGCCTTCTCGAGCGGCGGCGAGAACGGCACCGGCGCGTCGGGGGCCGTGATCCGCTTCACGGGCGCGTCCAGCTGCTCGAAGGCCTCCTCGGCGATGGTGGCCGCGATCTCGGCGCCGAAGCCGCCCGTGTGCGTGTCCTCGTGCAGGACGATCACCTTGGAGGTCTTCTCCACCGAGGCGAGCACCGCCTTGCGGTCCCAGGGGACGATCGTCCGGAGGTCGACGATCTCCGTGGAGACGCCGTCCTCCTCGGCCACCTTGTCGGCCGCCTCAGAGGCCGTGTACACCATGGCGCCCCACGTCACGACCGTGACGTCGTCGCCCTCGCGGTGGATGCGCGCCTCGCCGAAGGGGGTCGTGTAGCGCTCGTCGGGCACGTCCGCCTTGATGCGCCGGTAGAGGTGCTTGTGCTCGAAGTAGATGACCGGATTCGGGTCCTCGATCGCCGTGACGAGGAGGCCCTTGGCGTCCTCGGGTGTCGCCGGGCAGACCACCTTCAGGCCGGGGATGTGGGCGAAGCTCGACTCCGGGTTCTGGGAGTGGAAGGGCCCGCCCGAGAAGCCGCCGCCGGACGGACAGCGGACGACGATCGGCACGGCCGTGCCCGCGCGGTAGCGCTGCTTGGCGGCGACCGTGACGAGGTGGTCCCAGGCGCACGAGACGAAGTCGGCGAACTGCATCTCGGCGACCGGCCTCATGCCCATGATCGCCGCGCCGGTGCAGCTGCCCACGATCGCGGTCTCGGAGAGCGGCGCGTCGATCACGCGCCAGGCTCCGAACTCCTCTTGGAAGCCCTGCGTCACCTTGAAGGCGCCGCCGTAGACGCCGACGTCCTCGCCGATCACATAGACGCGCTTGTCGCGGCGCATCTCCTGGCGGAGGCCGTCCGAGATCGCCTGCAGGTAGGTCTTCTCGGCCACGACTATTTGTGGTGGGGGGTGTCGAGGTCCTCGGGCGTGGCGAAGACTCCCTCGAGGAGCGTGGAGATCTCCGGCAGCGGGCTCTCGTCCGCGCGCTTGATCGCGTCGTTCAGGAGCTTCTTCACCTCGGCGCGGATCTCGTCCTCCTCCTCGTCGGTGAAGTCGGCGTTGTCGCGCAGCCAGGAGCGGAAGCGCTCCAACGGGTCGCGCTTCGCCCATTCCTCGAACATCTCCTTGGGGACGTAGAAGGCGTCGTCGTGGACCGCGTGGCCCTCCATGCGGAGCGTCATGCATTCGACGAGCGTCGGGCCGCCGCCCTCGCGCGCCTTCTCGATCGCGCGCTTCGCCTCGCGGTGGACAGCGAGGACGTCCGTGCCGTCCACGACCACGCCCTCGAAGCCGTAGGCCTTGGCGCGATCGGCGATGTTCTCGGATGCGTACTCGAGGTGCGTGGGCGTGGAGTACGCCCACTGGTTGTTGTCGCAGACGAAGACGACCGGCAGGCGGCGCACGGCGGCCATGTTCATCGCCTCGTGCGTGTCCCCCCGGGCCGAGGCGCCCTCCCCGAACCAGCCGACCGCGACGCGCTTCTCCTCCCGGATTCGGAAGGCGAGGGCGCAGCCGACCGCGACGGGGAGCATCGCCGGCAGGTGGCTCACCATGGCGATCAGCCCGAGGCGGTCGTCGGCCATGTGGACGTTGCCGTCCTTGCCCTTCGTGGGCCCGTCCGCCCGGCCCATGTACTGCGCGAAGATCCGCCACGCCTCGACGCCGCGGACGATGTGGACGCCCATGTCGCGGTGCAGCGGGGTGCCGACGTCGTCGGGTGCCATCGCGGTCGCGACGCCCACGGCGGCGGCCTCGTTCCCGCGTCCCGTGTAGAAGCTGCCGGGGATCTTCCCCTGCTTGTAGAGGATGTGGCCCCGCTCCTCGATGCCGCGCGTGACCAGGAGATGGCGGTAGATGCCGAGGAGGTCCTCGCGGTCGAGGCCGAACTCCTTGACCTCCGTGAGCGAGCCGACCGGTTCTGCTTCCCTGGCGATCGCCATTCGCGCTCGAACTCTAGCGGGTAGGTTGAGGGCATGGGCAGGGCCTCCGACTGGCTTCGCGAGGAGCGTCGCAAGACCCTGGGCGACTGGGTCGCCTTCTGCCTCGAGTGCGGTCACGTGCAGCGCTACTTCGACGAGCTCGAGGCCGAGCTCCCCGCGGCGTGCCCCACCTGCGGCAGGGAGCTGCGCGCGCGCTGCCCGTCCTGCGCCGCCCGAATCGCGAACGCCTTCGCCGTCGCGTGCGACGAGTGCGAGGCGGATCTGCGCCCGGCCGAAGCCTTCGGCGTCCCGATCCGGAAGCCTTCTAGCTAGGGGCCAGCCCGGGAGATGAACCAGGGCGCCTGACAGGCGCCACGCGGCGCGAGGCGGCGTCCTCCGTCGCGCCGATATGCCCGCATATCGACGCTCCCTGCGTCCTTGCCTCGCACCACGTGTCGCGTGTCATCCACCGTGGCCACCTCCCGGGCAGACCCCTAGTGGATCTCGGAGAAGTGGATGACCGTGACCGTCTCCTCCTCGGTGACGTCCCTGTTGTAGAGCTGCCCGAGGAAGACGGCCATCTCCTCCGTGCGCCGGATTTCCGGGTTGTCCTTCTCCAGCTCGCGCGGGGAGCAGTCCGCGAGCGGCTTCACCTCGACCTTGTCGATCACGGCGTCGAAGATCTTCTGGCGGGGGCCGTAGCGGAGGCCGACGAGCACCTGAACGACCATCCCCTTCTTGTACTTCCCGGACTTGTTCCCGAGCCGGATCGTGGCTGTCTTGCGCCGGCTCCGCAGCTGGTCCGCGACGATGGGGGAGTAGAAGTTGAGGGCGTACATCGGGCCGTTGTCGGCGGCGAGCGGCATCATACGGCTTCCCCGGCCAGGGCCTCGAAGGCCTTTTCGGCCATCTCGCGCTCGCCCCGGTAGGCGAGCAGCCGGGGCGCGTCGGCCAGCGGCAGCCAGCGGGCCTCGTCCACCTCGAAGGCGAGCTCGGGCGGGATCTCGCCGATGCGGCCGCGGCGGTAGCGGAAGAGGAAGAAACTCACCACCTTGAAGACGCGCTCGCCGCGCCACGTGTAGACGTAGCGGACGTCGCCGAGCTTGCCGACGAGCCGGCCCTCGACGCCGGTCTCCTCGGCCACCTCGCGCGCGGCCGTCGCCGCCGGCTCCTCGCCACGCGCGATCAGACCCTTGGGGAGCGCCCAGACCTCCTTCCCGCCCGGCCGGATCGCCGCCAGGTACCAGGCGCCCCGCAGTCGCCGGACGACCACCCCGCCGGCGGAGAACTCGCGCCTCATGCGGCAGAGCCTAGCCGCGCCGATATCGTCAGCCGGGTGCGCCGGCTCCTGCTGCTCGTCTGCGCGATCACGCTCGCGGACACGATGCTCTACGCGGCCCTCGTGCCGCTCCTGCCCCACTACGAGGAGGAGTTCGGGCTCTCCAAGGGCGGGGCCGGGCTGCTCGTCGGCGCCTACGCCGCGGGCGCCTTCCTCGGTGCGATTCCCGGCGGGATCGCCGCCGCCCGCTTCGGCCCGCGGCGCGCCGTGGTCGCCGGCCTCCTGCTCATGGCCGTCGCCAGCATCGCCTTCGGCTTCGCCGGCGACCCTTGGTCGCTCGGGCTCGCGCGCCTCGCGCAGGGGATAGGGAGTGCCCTCTCGTGGGCCGGTGCGCTCGCGTGGCTCGTCGCCGGCACGCCGCGCTCGCGCCGCGGCGAGATGCTCGGGACCGCGATTGGCGCCGCCATCTTCGGCGCTCTCCTCGGCCCGGCGATCGGCGCCCTCGCCGAATGGGCCGGAACACGGCCGGTGTTCATCGGCGTGGCCGGGATCTCCCTGGCGCTCGTCGCCTGGGCGCTGCGGACGCCGCCGGTCGAGGTCGAGATCCAGCACCCGAGGGCGATCCTGGGCGCGGTTCGGCAGCCGCTGATGCTGGGCGCGCTCTGGCTGATGGTCCTGCCGGCGCTCCTCTTCGGCGTCGTCTCCGTTCTCGTCCCGCTCGAGCTCGACGACGCCGGCTGGGGCGCGGCGGCGATCGCGGGAGTCTTCATCGCCGCCGCCGCGATCGAGATGGTCGTGGCTCCGCTCCTCGGGCGCGTCTCCGACCGCCGCGGCCGCCTGCTCCCCCTCCGCTTCGCGCTCGCGGCCGGGATCCTCGTGACGGGCGCGTTCGTGTTCGCCGACCACCCGAGCGCGATCGTGCCGCTCGTCGTCTTTGCGTCCATCTCCTTCGGTGCCTTCTGGGCGCCCGCGATGGCGCTCCTCTCCGACGGAGCGGAACGGATCGGGCTCGCCCAGGGCTTCGCCTTCGGGCTCATGAACGCGGCCTGGGGCGGCGGCAACTCCGTCGGACCCGCGCTCGGCGGGGCGCTCGCCGACCTCGCGGGCGAGGCGCTCCCGTTTGCCCTCATGGCTCTTCTCTGCGCCCTCACGCTGCTGGCCGTCTCCCGCGGACGCAGGCTTCTTGGCACTCCACTCGCCAGAGTGCCGGAGAGTCCTTGATCAGCCGGGCCGCGATTCGCTAGAGTGTGTGGCCCTTGGCACTCGATGGCGTCGAGTGCCAGCGCCAAGAAGCCACTTCGCAAGGAGGAGTGCTGGATGAATCTTCAACCACTGGGCGATCGCCTGATCGTCGAGGCGCTCGAGGAGGAAGAGATCACCGCAAGCGGGATCGTCCTGCCTGACACGGCCAAGGAGAAGCCGCAGCGCGGCCGCGTCCTCGCCGTCGGCCCGGGCCCCCGGGACGAGGACGGCGAGTACATCGCGATGGACCTCGAGCCCGGCGACGAGATCATCTTCTCGAAGTACGGCGGCACCGACATCAAGCTCGGCGCCGACGACTACCTGATCCTGCGCGAGTCGGACGTGCTCGCCAAGGTCGTCGCCGAGACGGCCAAGAAGTCCAAGAAGAAGGAGATGGCCGGCGCCGCCGCCTAGCGGCCGCCGTCCGTCACTTCAGGGAAACGGAGGAAGTAGATGGCTCACAAGGAGCTTCTGTTCAACGAGGACGCCAGGCGCGCGCTCGAGCGCGGAGTCAACGTCCTCGCTGACGCGGTCAAGGTCACCCTTGGCCCCAAGGGACGGTACGTCGTGCTGGACAAGAAGTTCGGCGCGCCCACGATCACGAACGACGGCGTCACGATCGCGCGCGAGATCGAGATCGAGGACGTCTTCGAGAACCAGGGCGCACAGCTCGTGCGCGAGGTCGCTACGGCGACGAACGACGTCGCCGGCGACGGCACGACGACCGCGACCGTCCTCGCCCAGGCGATCGTTCGCGAAGGCCTCAAGAACGTCGCCGCGGGCGCGAACCCGATGGGCCTCAAGCGCGGCATCGAGGCCGGAGTCGACGCCGTCGTCGACGACCTGAAGAAGCAGTCCAAGGAGATCTCGGGCAAGGAGGACATCGCCCGGGTCGCCAGCATCTCGTCGCGCGAGCGCGAGATCGGGGACGTCATCGCCGACGCGATCGAGAAGGTCGGCAAGGACGGCGTCGTGAACGTCGAGGAGGGCCAGACCTTCGGGCTCGAGCTCGAGTTCACCGAGGGGATGCAGTTCGACAAGGGCTACCTGTCGCCGTACATGGTCACCGACCCCGAGCGGATGGAGGCCGTGCTCGAGGATCCCTACATCCTGATCGCCAACCAGAAGATCGGCTCGGTCCGGGACATCCTGCCCGTGCTCGAGCAGGTCATCCAGTCGGGCAAGCCGATCCTGATCATCGCCGAGGACGTGGAGGGCGAGACGCTCGCCACGCTCGTGGTGAACAAGCTCCGCGGCACCTTCACCGGCGTCGCGGTCAAGGCTCCCGGGTTCGGCGACCGCCGCAAGCGCATGCTGGAGGACATCGCGATCCTCAGCGGCGGCGAGGTGATCACCGAGGAGATGGGCCTCAAGCTCGAGAACACTCAGCTCTCGCAGCTCGGCCGTGCCCGCCGCGTCGTGGTCGCGAAGGACACGACCACGATCATCGACGGTGCCGGCGAGAAGAAGGAGATCGAGGGCCGGATCAACCAGATCCGCTCCGAGATCGAGAACACCGACTCCGACTTCGATCGCGAGAAGCTCCAGGAGCGCCTCGCCAAGCTCGCCGGCGGCGTCGCCGTCGTCACGGTCGGCGCGGCGACCGAGACGGAGCTGAAGGAGAAGAAGCACCGGGTCGAGGACGCGCTCCAGGCCACCCGGGCGGCGCTCGAAGAGGGCATCGTCCCGGGCGGCGGCGTGGCGCT
>JBOHAM010000183.1:0-15428 GCA_050697735.1 Gaiellaceae bacterium
TCGACGTGCTCGCGGTTCCTCCGCGTGGCCATCTCGATCATCTTGGGCGAGCGGTCGATCGCGGTGATCGTTCCCGTCGTCAGCCTCTCGCAGACCAGGGAGACCGCGACGCCGTGGCCGCAGCCGACCTCGAGCAGGCGGTCGGCCGGGCGGACCTCCAGAGTGTCGACCGCCCAGACGAAACGCTCCGATGCCTTGCCCGCCATGCCCCAGCAATAGCATCACGCGCCCGTGAAGCCCATGCTGATCTACTCGATGAGCGTCTCGATGGATGGCTTCATCGCCGACCGCGAGGGCGCGTTCGAATGGGCGGCCCCCAGCGAGGAGCTGTTTCGTTTCCACCTCGCGCAAAAGCGGGCGCGGAGACGCTGCGCGCCCTCGCCTTGCACGAGACGCGAGAGTCGCGAGCGGCCGGCCACTGAGGGACGGGCGGCGCAAGCACGGAGATCGCCATCGCGTGCCGGCGCCGGTGGGTGATCCCCTCCGATATGCGGATACCGGGCGCGAGGTGGGAGTCAAGTCCCAGGACGTGGTGTAACTCGTCGGCGTGATCGTCGGCTCCTCAGGGCGTCGTGAGTCCCGCGTCTCCTCTCTGTCTTTGTCTTCTTGCTCATGGTCGAGGACCGCCTCCAGTGAGTGGTTGCTGAGGTAACAGCGCCCGACGAGCTATTCGTCGTGTCCGGCCCCTTCCGTCTGGTCCAGCGCGTCTGTGTGTCCTGCCGGCTTTGAGAGCCAGAGTGGAGGTGATCTCTGCGGGCAGGTGCTATGTGCAGCAAATCCTGGCCGGGGTCGCGTCAGTTCGTCGCCTGCTCTCGGTGGCGTCGCGGGTACGAAACGGGTACGTGAGCTCCGGCACGCGCGGGCACGCGCGGCCACTCCTAGAGCCCTGAAACCACCCGAACTGCTGGGAGAACGTGCCCGCGCGTGCCCACGAGTGGACGCGCGTGCCTCAGTCGTCGTTCTCTCGTAATGAAGGGGTCCCCGGTTCGAGTCCGGGCGTCGGCTTTCCGCCTATTTGCAGGGGAAAAGTGCGTGACTCTACATCTGTGGCAGGCGTTCGCTTGGAACACATCCCTGCAAGTGCGTGTTCCAATGTTCCGATGGAGAAACCGTCATTTGCAGGGCTTCTTACTGCCGTAGGCGCAGAAGAGACTTCTTGGGGCGCACGCGCTGAAAGGGGGGGGCCTTGCGGCTTCGGGTTGGGATCACAGATGGGCACGAGCTCGCCAGCGAGCAGACGTACTTCCTTCGGCCTGTGGCGCTTCCGTGTGACGAAGACCCGGACGGGAGCGAAGCCGGCCTGCTCATACACGGCGATCGCGCGCCGGTTGAAGGTGGCGACCGAGAGTACGAAATTGCGCGGGCTCGAAGCGGGAGCGCGCGTCATGCACTCGACGAACGGCGGCGACTGGGAGTTCGTCGAAATGCGGCGTCCGGCTTAAGACGGGGGTGCGCAGCCTCGGAGGGGTGGCGAGCGCGTCAAGTAGTTGCTGCGCTTGTCGTCCCAACACGAGATTGCCCTTCTCCTCGCAGACTCGCACGGCCTCCTCGGCCGCTGAAACTGCTTCAGTACGCCTTCCCGATGAGCGGAGAACCTCCGCCAGAGTGATGAGGGTACGAGCGCGCGCTTCAAGGTCGTCTGTGGCTTCGAGAAGAGAGAGCGCGTCGCGGGCGAGGCGTTCGGCGTCGTCGTACTGGCCTTGCCTTGCCAGGAGTCGCGAGCGAACCTGGCGAAGCAAGAGTTGGGCGTCCACATCGTCACTCACGGCCGTCTCCTTGCTGACATCGCGTGCATGAGCTGATCGAGGACTCCCCGGGGACTGGCCTTGGCGTCGGCGCCCATCGCTCTTCCCTTCTTCCCTTGCTCGAGTTTGGCTTGCCTAGCGAGGCTAGCGCAGCCCGCACCGCCCTCCAAAAGCGAGGAGGCCCGCAAAAGCGGGCCTCCTCGGCCAAACAGAACCCTGGGGCGCTTACGCCCGGAAGGTGCCGTTCGTCTTGGTGAGGAGAACCTCTCCGACGGTGACCTTCGGCGGATTCGGAAGGATCTCGTTCAGCTTCTCCTCGCGCACCCACGTGGAGGCAACGCGCGTCGACTCCTCGGCCTGGGCCGAGGTCTCGAAGAGGCTGATGGAGCTCATGACGCCGTCGCCGGCATCGATGAGGAAGTAGCCGTTGAAGCCCGGCAGGTCGTTCAGCTTGGGCATGAAGGTCTCGTCGACCTTGCGCTTGAGCTCGTCGCGGCGACCGTGATCGATCCCCTCATAACGTCGCATGGTCACATGCATGTAGTGCTCCTGACTTTCGATCGAAAGCGGGAGAACTCGGTTGAGCTCTCCTCGTGCGCCACTCAGGTCAGGTGCGAGAGTCGCATCAGCGACTTCAGTCCAAGGACCTGCGCGCTCTCCTAGTGTAGCCGCGATCCGGCCCGGTCGCGGACCGGTCGCCCCACGGGAAGAGGGCCGCCGGAGCGGCCCTCTCGTATCGGGTGTTACAGGCCCTAAGCCGGCACCGAACCGCTTCGTCGGGCCTGCTCCACGTGCTTGCGGCGGAGCGCAACCAGCGTCGCCACGAGCGAGGCGGCGGCCAGGCCGAGCCCGACCCTTTCTCTGGATCCCAGCGGACTTCGGTGGACTGAGTGGAACGGTTGCCAAGACCGTTCGAAGCACGGATGGGCAACAGGGTTGCGCGAGAACGGCTTGGAAAGTGGAGGGGAAGGGATTCGAACCCTCGATCCGCCTAACGACGCGGACCGCGGCTGGGAGGGCATCCCCGCGCAGTTCGAGTGGCTCCCCCGCGCCCTCGCGAGCCTCGCGACGCCCGGCGCCTGACGCCTAGCCGGGCTCGAGCCGCGTCAGCTCCTCTGCGCCCGCCCCGCCGTCCACCCAGAAGAACTCCACCGTGTTCCGCCCCGTCCGGAAGGCCGACTCGGGCGCGAGCGCCGAGAAGCGCTGCTCGCCGGAAGCGCGGTAGATCGTTGCGAGGGCGGCGATCGTTCCGTTCACGGCCACGGCCAGCGTCCGCCCCGTGCGCGCTCCGTCGCCCTCGACGTGGCCCTGGAGCGGCGACGGGACGAAGGGCAGGCCCGGCTCGACCTGCGCGAGCAGCTCCCGAGTCAGCTCGTGGTCGATCGAGGCGCGGTCGTCCGCGGATCCCGCGGCGAGCTCGTCGGCTCGGCGGCCGAGGAGCACCCGGTGCGGGACGGCAGCGAAGAGGCTCCCCCACGCTCCCTCGCCGAAAAGGGCCACCTTCCGCTCGACGGCCTCCTCCTGGGCGAGGGCGAGCTCCGCGAGCGGCGCGGAGGCCTCGCCGTCGGGCTCCGGACGCGTGCGGACGCGGATCGTCCCGCGCCCGGGATCCTCCAGTGCGTTCCGGCCGTCGACCCGCCACGGGATGCGGAAGCCGAGCACCTCGGCGATGGTCGGGAGCACGTCAATCGTCTCCACGTGGTGGTCTACGACCTCCCCGCGCTCCTGGCGGGGCTGCTTCACGAAGAGCGGGACGAAGGCGACGTCTTCGAGGTTCGCCTGAGAGGCGATGCGGCCGGACTCGCCCTCGCGGAAGCTCATCCCGTGGTCGGCAGTGACGACGACGAGGGAGCGGTCGTACATGCCGGTCTCCCGCAGGCGCTCGAGCAGGTCGCCGAGCAGCCGGTCGACGTAGCCGACCTGGAGCAGGTGGCGCTGGTAGGCCTGGAGCGTCACGAAGCGGCCCTCCCACCGGTCGGCTCGCGAGTCGTGCCCGGGGGCGCGTGTCGGCCCGAGCGACGACTGGCTCCCGGACGGGAAGTACGACCACGGCTCGTGCGGGAGAAGGACGTGCGCGAAGTTGAGCGACGGCCCGCCGCCCGGCTCGATCGCGTCGAGGAAGCGCGCGTACGTGCGCGTTTGGACGTCGTGGAAGCGCTCGCCCGCCCGCCGGCGCTTGCGCGGGGGCTCCTTCAGCGCCTCCGCCAGCAGGTCGTCGGCGCGCTCCTCCTCGCGCCCGAAGTTCATCCAGCGCCCCGTGATCGGCGGCAGCCCCTCCTCCAGCCGCGGGGGGGCGAGCAGGTGGAGGTAGACGATGCCGGCGTCGGAGTAGAGCGACGCGGGCTCCTCTCCCGGCACCCCACCCGCGGAGTCGCCGCAGACGACGTCCGGGCAGAGGCGCGTGTTGGTCTCGAAGACGTTGGGCCGATACTCGCCGCCTAGGAGCGTGAAGAGGTTGCGCGGGTGCGAGGCGAAGACCGGCGGCTTCGCTTCCTCCGGCCGCACGCCGGTGAGGATCGCCGAAACGGCCTGCGTGGTCGAGTAGCTCACCGTCGAGGCGTGCCGGAACCAGGTCGAGCCCTCGGCGAGCTCCGCAAAGTGGGGGTAGCGCTCCGCGTCGACCTCGCCATCCCCGTCCAGCAGCGAGCTGACCGGGAACTCGTCGAGCACGACGAGCACGACCGGCGCCCGCGCCTGGACGTTCGCGAGCGCGACGTCTGGATCGTCCGCGAGCGTGAGGTCGGAGACGGGGGAGCCGAAGAGGAAGTAGAGGAGGAACGCGAGCGGCGCCGCCGCCAGGACGCTCAGCAGGGTTCGAAACGGCCGGGCGCGCCAGTACAGGAGGGCGACCCCGGCCCCGAGGAGCGCGGCGAGCGCGAGCAGGACGCGTGTCGAGCTCAGGTCGGTCGTCCGCTCGAGCGCCTGCACGACCACGACTCCGGCGAGCCCGCCGACAAACAGGAGGTGCAGCGCCTGCCGCAGCTGCTCGGAGACGAGGCCGGCAAGCGCTTCGACCGCGACGAGCGCCGCCGGCGGGACGAGGACGACCGCGAGCGCGAAGAGCACGATGTCCCACCGGCTCGAGCCCCGCACGGCGAAGAAGTCCGGGCTCTCGCCGAGCAGGTCGAAGAGCGGCTGGGCCACGGCGAACGCCGAGAGGGCCGCGAGGTGCGCGAAAGCGACGCCGAGCGTCCGGAGCGTCGAGCGCTGTGAGTCGTTTCCGCGGCGGAGCACGTCGAAAGCCGCCGCTCAGGATGTCACGTTGCTGGCTTAGCCGGCGGTCACGACCGTCGCGCGCGGGAAGGCGCAGATATGGCAAGAAGCTGAGGATCTGCGACCAGACGTCGTCCGTTGGCGGATCAGCTCAGTTTCCAGCGAGAACGTGCCCGCGAGTGCCCAGGCGTGGACGCCCGTCCCTTACTCGTCGTTCTCTCGTAATGAAGGGGTCCCCGGTTGAGTCCGGGCGTCGGCTCTAGAGAAAGGCCCCGCTTATCGGGGCGATTTTGGTGGGCGCGGGCTGAGCCCGACGGTGTCGACGCGGGCCTCGAACCCAGTGGCGGCGGCTGCGGGCCGTGCTGTACGGGGCGATCGACCCGCAACGGCGGTACCGTCGCAGCTTCCAGTGCGTGCTCGACCCTTGACTGATGTGACGCTCGAGCGGGCACGCCGGGTCGCGGTCCGCGCCCAGGCGCTCGACGGAAGCGCGAAGGGCGTGCTCGACGTCGTGCGCCGCCTGGGGTTCCTGCAGATGGACCCGATCTCGACCATCGCTCCGCCTCAGCATCTTGTCCTCTACAGCCGCCTCGGCAGCTTCGATGTCGCAGAGCTCGACCGCCTGATCTGGGAGAAGCGCAAGCTCTTCGAGTGGGACGCGTTCATCTGGCCGATCGAGGACCTTCCGCTCGTGCGCTCGCGGATGCGTCGCCGACGCGCGAGTGCCAACGCGTGGACGCGCGACTTCCTGCGGGCCAATGTCCGCCTGCGGCGCCACGTGCTGCGCGAGCTCAACCGCAAGGGGCCGCTCCGCTCGCGCGACCTCAGGCCGGATCGCCTGTCGGACAGCACCCTGCACCGCTGGTGGGGCACGACGCACGTGAGGCTGATGCTCGACCTGCTGCAGTCGTACGGCGACGTCGCCGTTGCCGGCCGCGCCGGGAGGCAGCGCCTGTGGGATCTCGCGGACCGCGTCTACCCCTCCACTGAGACCATCCCGTGGCGTGAGGCCGAGCGGCTGATCGAGCAGAGGAGGAGGCGGGCGCTCGGCGTTTGGCTGGAGCGCGGTGGCTTGCGGGTTCACCCTGAGATCTCGGACGAGCCCATACCGAACGGCGTGACCTTCCTCTCGCCATTCGACCGCCTCGTGCACGACCGCGCACGGGCCGAGGTGCTGTTCGGGTTCCTCTACCGGCTTGAGATGTATGTGCCGAGGGCGAAGCGACAGTACGGGTACTACGTGCTGCCGATCCTGCGCGGCGAACAGATCGTCGGCCGGATCGACGTCGAGCGCGACCGCACCTCGACCACTCTGCGGGTGAATGGGGTCTGGTGGGAGGAGGGCGTCAAGCCGTTCGCGCTCGAGCCGGTGCTGCAACGCTTGGCGGGGTTCCTAAGCGCCGAGCCCTCAGCAGTCGATCGCGCCCTCGGTGAGCGCGGGATGCGGGCCGCGGCCCGTCGGTCGGGATCCGCGACGTCCACCTGAACAACGCCCGCTGCCACTCGACCGGCGACCTCCCGCGCTCCGCTCGGTTTTCCGTGCGTCCGGCTTCGAGCCGTGACGCCGGCCGGAGACGCCGTCGATCGTCCAGATCTCCCCGCCGAACGTGATCACGTACGCGGTGTTGCGGATGATCTCGAGCGAGGTCGGCCGGTCGAGACCCTCCGCAACGACGTCGAAGGTGCCGTGGCGGTCGACCTGCAGGAGCCGGCCCGTGTTCGGCAGCGCCGGCGAGCCCTCGGGATTGCCGACCGGAAAGACGCCCTGCGCGAGCGCGAACAGGCCGCGGCCTCGGCCGAGCTCGACGTCGACGAGGAGCCTGCCGCCCGAGGCAACCTCCGCGGCGGTCGCGGAGCCCGGACGGAAGCGTACGATCCGGCCGTCTTCGGGCAGATGAGGCACGGGGCCCGCCTCCGCCATGTAGATCGTCTTGCCGCGGGTCTCGAGCCCCGTCGGGACGATGTTGCCGAAGGCGATCAGCTCGCTGACCGTGCCGTCGAGGCTCACCCGCAACACCCGGTTGTGGTGCCCGTCGGTGACCAGGAACCCGCCGCGGAAGGTCTGCAGCGCGTACTGGACGCCGGTCGGGACGAAGAAGTCGGTGCTCGGCGGATGCGCCAAGGCGAAGGCGCCGATGTCCGCGACCACCGTCCAGCTCGAGGGGCCGTCGACCCGGTAGATCCCGACGACGTCGGAGCCGCCGACGTCCGACCCGACGAGGGTGACGAGCACGTAGGCGGTGCGGCCCAGGAAGGCGACGTCGATCGCCCCGCCGATGCCGACGATCGACCTCGGGAGGCCGCTCGCGAACGTCGCGACCGCGCCCGTCTTCGGATCGACCCGCAGGACCCGCCCCTCCGCGCCGTCGGTGACGTACAGCGCGCCGTCCGGGCCGACGGTGCTGCCGGAACCGCCCGCCTCTGCCGTGAGCAGCGTCGGAGGGCCCGGCTCCCTGGCCGGCGGGGACAGCGTGCCCGCGGCGGCCTCGGCGCCTCCGCCTGGGCCGGCGAGGGCGAAGGCGAAGGCGGCCGTCCCGGTGATGAGCAACATTCTCATGGTTCCTCCCTTCCGTTTTCTTCTGCGGAGCGCCTAGCTCGCGGTGGGCACCTGCCGCCGCGGTGCGTGCCCTTGATTCATGGCTGGTGCGCCGCGGCCGCGAGTAGGCCGTCGGGGTCGTAGGCCCGGCGGACCTGGTCGAGGCGCTCCTCGTGCGTGCCGAGTGCTGCGGAGCGTGCGTCGTCCTCGCCGAGGCCGGCGAAGTTCAGGTAGACACCGCCGGTCGAATAGGGGCGAAGCGCCTCCCAGGTCGAGCGAGCCCACGCGATCGCATGCTCGTCGAGCGCCTCCTCCGCCCACAGGGCGTCGACGCTGAGGTTGAAGCCCGCGGAGCGATGGGCGTACGCGGTCTCGTCGTCTGCGACCCGGGCGATCGCACCACCGAGCGTCCGGATGAAGATCAGCGACTGCGGGGTGGGGCGACCGCCGTCGCGCTCGACCATGGTCGCGATCGCTCCGTCGCTCAGCTCGTCGAGGAAGTGAGACTTCCACCAGTAGCGACCGCCGGCGGGGAAGAGCTCGTCCATGTCGCTCTGGGTCTCGACGTAGGGCGTGGTCGCAGTCATGTCGGCGAGCGGTGTTCCGAGCTGGCGCAAGGGGGCGAGCGCCGGATCGGCTTCGTCGGGAGGGCCGGCGTAGAGGCCGACGGCGATCCCCACCGGCGCCCAGTGGAGCTCCTCCGGAACCTCGGGCAGCGGCGGGATGCTCCAGAGGCCGATCTGGGGCGTCACCTCGTCGGGCGCCTCGGAGGCGTAGTCGCGCCATGCACGCAGGACGCTCTCGGCGTCCTCGTACGGGTAGAGGACCAAGGCGTTCGCCACTTCGGGCCCGAGCGGATGGAGATCGAACTCGAACGAGGTCACGACGCCGAAGCCCCGGCCGCCGCCGCGCAGCGCCCAGAAGAGGTCGGGATGCTGGTTGCGGCTCGCCGTGCGAAGCGTCCCGTCGGCGGTCACGATCTCCAGCGAGCGCAGGTTGTCGCAGCTCAGCCCGTAGGCGCGCATCGTGGAGCCGATCCCACCGCCGAGCGTGAGCCCGGCGACGCCGGTGACCGAGACCTGCCCTCCCGGGGTGGCGAGGCCGAACGCCTGCGTGGCGTGGTCGACGTCGGCCCACCGCGCCCCCGCCCCGACGCGCGCGGTCCGCGCCTCGGGATCAACCACCACCTCCCGCATCGACGAGACGTCGATCACGAGGCCGTCGTCGCACACCCCACTGCCGGCGACCTGGTGGCCGCCGCCGCGGATGCTGACGACGGGACGGTACACACGGGCAACCCGCAGCGCCTCCATCACGTCGGCGCTGTTGGCGCATTGGGCAATCGCACTCGGGCGCCGATCGATCAAGCCGTTCCACACCGCCCGCACCTCGTCGTAGGCGGGGTGTGCGCGATCGATCACAGCGCCGCACAGCGAGCTTCGCAGCTCTTCCAGCAAGCGCGCCTGCCCCTCCTTGACCCTGGTGCGCCCGCGCGTCTCCATTGCTCTCCTCCTCATCTGCTCGACGATCGCCGAGTGCTCGACCGATCCACCCGAACGGGTGGCGTGGATTGGTCTTCGATCGCGCTCGATCACAGCCCGAGCGTCCCACGCTGAGCGGGCACGAGCATCGGCAAGGTCACCTATTTCGTGGCGGAATCTCGCTCGCGGCCGAGCTCGCGGACGGCGTACGCGGCTGCCACGCCGCGGTTGCGCAGATCCAGCTTCGAGAGCACCCTCGCGACGTGGTGCTCGACGGTCTTGCGGCTGACGACGAGGCGCTCGGCGATCTCCGGGTTGGAGAGACCCTCGCCGAGCAGCTCCAGCACTTCGCGCTCTCGCTTCGTCAGCAGGCCAACGCCCTTCGACCCGGTGCGAGCCGCTTTGACCCCAAGCGAGCGCAGGAACGCGGCGGCCGCATCGGCGTCTCGCGCGGCGTCGAGCTCCTCGAAGCCGGCCAGTGCCCGGCGGGCGTCGGCAATCGCCGCCTCGGCGTCGCCCTCGGCCAGCGCGCGCGCGAGAAGAAAGCGGGTGCGTTCGGACTCGAAGGGCATCTCGAGGCTGGCGAAGATGCTGAGGGCCCGCTCCAGGTGTGGCTTCGCCGCTTCGGGCTCGGCGGTCGCGAGCAGGGCACGGCCCAGAGCGCGCTCGCCGCGCGCGACGATGGCGGGGCAGTCGAGATCCATTGAGAGCTCGACAAGTCGCCGAGCGCGCGCCGCGATCCCCGGCCTGGCGTCACGCTCGCTCTCGGCCTCGACCCAGAGCTCTAGCAGGGTGGCTCCCTCGAGGCTGGTGTCTCCGACCTCGTCTAGGCGGCGCTCGACGATCGCGGACGCCGCAGCCAGCTCTCCCCGGTCGAGGTGAAGGGCTGCAGCGGTGTGCACCGTCGCCGAGTGATGCTCGAGGCCGGCCAGAAGCCGCGCGGCCTCCTCGCGCCTGCCTTGCGCCAGGCGCAGATCGGCAAGCAGCCCGACCGCCTCGGCTCGCAGGGCAGGCTCGGCGCCGGCGCCGATCTCGAGCGCAGCTCGCAGCTCGCTCTCGGCCTCGACCCATCTCCCGGTCGCGAACAGGATGCTCCCGTAATGCGTGCGGCAGACGGTGTACAAGTGGGGCGAGCCGTAGCGGCGGTTGAACTCGTCGGCGGCCTTGACCCACTGCCTCGCCCGCTTGAAGTCGCCGGCGCGGCTGCAGCAGATGATTGTGTTACAGCTCGTCATCACCACCGTGTCCAGGGCTTCGACCTCTCCCCCGAGGGATCCGGCCATCGCCTCGTCGACCAGGGCGACGCCCTCCGTCACCCTGCCCATCTCGACCAGTGTCGCGCCAAGCTCGCTCAAGGCGCAGAGCTCGAGGTCGCCGTCGGCTGTGTGGCGGGCGACCGCGTGGGCGTCTCGGGCCCAGCGCTCGGCCGCCCGAAGGTCTCCGCCGTCGCCGGCCGCGACCGCGCGGCAGAGCAGCACCCAACCGCGAAGGGCGATGAGCTCGTGCTCCTCGGCGAGCCGCGCTGCACGGCCCATCCATCCGTGCGAGGCGGCGTCGTTGCCTAGGCTCGCCCGGTATATGAGGCAGACGTGGATCGCGGCGAGCGCGGCCTGAGCGGGATCCGGCAGGCGGCGGAAGGCCGCGTACGCCCTCTCCAGGTGGCGAACCGAGGCCTCGGTCTCCCCGAGCCACCACAGCGCGTTGCCGAGCCCGAACAGCGCCTCCGCTGACTCCCCGCGCTCGAGCGTCTCCTCGAAGCGGGCTCTCGCGGCCGCCCAGTCACCGGCCGCGAGCGCCTCCCGCGCCTCGGCCAGAAGGGATGCGGCGTCGCCCGCCACACGCAGATCCTAGTGGCGGCGCGTCATCACCACGGCCATCGACCAGGCCAGTGTTCACCTATGTCACGCGCAGCGTACGCTGGCGACCTGCATCGGGTGCAAGACGGGTACGTCGGCCCGGGCGCGGGCGATTTAGGGCTGGCATTAGCTCACTGGAAGAACGTCCCCGAAGACGGCTCGCCCGGTGGCGGCCGCCTCCCGCATCGAGATGACTTTGCCGCGCACCTCTGGGCGCTCGGCCAGCCAGCGCTCCGCGGTGGCGGCCGATGCGAAGAAGTTCAGCACCGGACAGCAGCCGCAACACGCGTCGCCCTGGCTGCAGATCGCGCCGGCGACGACGACCGCCGACTCGGGCGACCACTGTGCGGACGCGTCGGCAGCGACCCGCGCACGGATCTCGTCGCCGCTTACCGGGTCACGCGACTGGATCTCGGCCGCCTCCCCGAACATCGGCGCGATCCCGAGCGCATCGATCGCGCACATCGCGTCGACCTCATGCCCGCCCCGGAAGCGCACTCGATGCGCAGTCGGCCGGCCCGAGAAGGGGTAGGCGACGGCGACCTCGCCGTCGGCGCCGCGATGGACGAGGTCCTCGCGCGCGAGCGTCTCGAGCGCGTCGTCGGCCTCGAGCCCGAGTTGCCCGGCTGCTGCGCGCAGCTCTGCGCCGCTTGGACGGCCATCGGTTGCGAAGCGGCGGAGGATCCAGAAGTAGAGCTCGCGCTCCGCCTCGGGGAGGCGGGCGCGTCGCGCCGGGCCAAGCTTCGAGGGCGGGATCTCGGCCGCCGCGAGCGCTGCGGCCACGCGAGAGGCCAGCCGGCCGGAGTCGGCCTCGTGGGCGTCGACGTTCACTTAGCAGCCTCGATTAGCGCGTCCCGGACCCAGCTCTCCTCTGGCTGCTTAGAGGCATCGCCGTTGCTTCGGTAGATGCGACAGGAGAAGGCGAAGTCGCGCCGCTCCTCCGCGCCCGGCTCGACGTCGACGCCGTCGACCCGCACCGTCGGGGAGCCGAGGAAGCGGAGCGCGACGGCCGCGTCAGGGTCGGCGACCTCGACACGCTCGATCTCCGGCTCGACGTCAAGCTCCCCGGCAAGCCGCTCGACGAGCGCCCGGGCCGGCTCGTGGTTCGGGCAGCCCTCGAAATACAAGATCTCGACCCGCGGCCGGCTCACCGGTCCGCTCCTTCGATCCGGCAGCAGGCGGCGACGTGCTCGGCGTTGTCCGCGAGGAGCGACTGCGCCAGCTCGAGCATCGCTTCCACCCGCGCGTCGGCGATCCGGTTGAACACCGTCCGACCCTCGCGGCGTGCCGCGACGAAGCCGCACCAGCGTAGGCAGGCGAGGTGGTTCGAGACCTGCGGTTGCGGCAGCGCGAGCCGCCGCACGAGCTCACCGACGCTCAACTCTCCCTCGCTGCGGAGTAGCTCGAGAATGCGCAGCCGAATCGGATCGCCCAGCCCGCGAAAGTACTTCGCCACCACATCCGTCTCCAGCGGGCTCGCCGGAAGCCGAAATGGCGCGGCACTGATCGCGTTGGTCACCTGGAAAGTTATATCATGCGTTTCTGATGTATCGATCTGGTGAGGAGCAGACGGGCGGGCGGTTGATGACGGTGGGCGAGCTCGCCCGCCGCACTGGCATGTCGGCGAAGGCGATCCGGCAGTTCGAAGGGCTCGGACTGATCTACAGCGCCGGTCGCAGCGAGGCGAACTACCGCCTCTTCGACGAGTCGGCGATCTGGTGTGTCCAGGTGATCGGCGGCCTCCGCTCGCTCGGACTGACGATCAAGGAGATCCAGCAGCTCGCGGCCGTCTACCTCGACCGGCCGGGCGAGCCGATCGGGCAGCGGCTGGCCGAGCTGCTCGACCGCGCCGAGCAGCGAATCGAGCAGCGGCACGAGGAGCTTGACCTCATCCAGCACCGGATCCGCGACTTCCGGGTTGCGAACAGCGATGCGCTGGCCGGCCGAGCGGAGCTGACCGACGGCGATCCGCGCCGGCGACGGGCCGCTTGACCTTCCCCCTGGGGTGAAGCCCTACCCTCGTCCTCGATGACGAAAAGGGGGAAGACGATGCACATCACGACTCGGAGAATCGGCCCGATCGGAACGGCGATCCGCCTGCTCGCCGCCGCGGGACTCCTTTACCTCGCGTTCTTCGACGGCGCTAGCTGGGGCCTCGAGTGGTACGACGCAGCGGTCGGCCTCGGTCTGCTACCGGCGGCCTCGATCGCCTTCGGGCTTGCCGCCCGCCGCTACGCGAGCGGACCGGTTCGCTTCACCGGCTCCGCCGGGACGACCGCTAACTGCCTGCTCCTCGTCGGGCTGGGGGTCAACCCCTACACGGCGGGCGGCGCGGCGCTCTTCTATGGCGCGACGTTGATCGTCGCAGCCTGGCGGGCCCTGCCCGGCTGCGAGGGGACCGTGCTCTCGAACGTGATCCTCGGCCGCGACGACCAGGTCGGCTGCCCGCTCTTCTCGCCGATCGACGAGGCCGAGGCACGCCTCCAGGCACGCCGGTCCGCGCGCGAACCGCGAGCCGCGGTGTCCTCGGCTGACAGCATCTAACCGCACGGGAGGAGGCCGACTTCCTGTTAGAAGGCCAGGCCAGCATGAGCACCGACGCGATCCGGAGTGCGTACGAAGCGTTCGGCGCCCGCGACGTCGAGCCGCTGGTCGCGCTGATGCACCCGAAGATGCAGTGGCGCGGTCGGCGCAGCTGGCGGTTCTGGCAGCGGCCTCCTTCCTGACGGGGTCCCGAGGAGGCCCGTGCGGTCCTCAGGTCACAGGTCGAGTGGCGACACCGACACGGCGATCACGACCTGCACGTCGACCGGCTCGAGCAGCGTGATGGGCGAGTCGCGGTCGTGCTCTCGTGGGCTGAGCAGTCCGGCAGGCGGCAGGAGTGGGCGCAGGTGCTGGAGCTCCGCGACGGATTGATCGTCGACATGCAGGACTACGCCAGCGGGGCAAAGGCCGTTCGCGCGCTGCGAGGACGGCGCCTGAAGCCCTAGGCCAGTCCGGTCTTCCGACTCCCGTACGGAGAATCCGCGCAGGCGCGTCGCCGTAGGTCGGCTACGGCTTCAAGCGCCAGCCGCGCGCGACGATCGTCGCGGCCGCCGCGAAGGTTGCGATGGCGGCGAGCGCAGCGACCGCGAGCGAGACGTTGTCCATTAGTGGCACGACTTCTCGGCGGACGTGGAATGATCGGGTCACGACGAGAGCTGCTCGTTGTGCCGGCCGGAAGGAGGAGGCAACGTGACGGGACTTCATGTCCAGGTGTGGGGCGAGGGAGTGCCGGCCGTGCTCGTCCACGGCTCGATCTCGACCGGCGAGGAAAGCTGGCAGGGGCAGCGCTCGCTCGCGGATCGGGGCTTTCGGCTCCTGGTGCCGGACCGCCGCGGCTACGGCGACACGGCCGAGGAGGTCGGCGAGGATTACCTCCAGGACGCTGAGGATGTGGCCGAACTGCTGGGCGAGGGCGCGCACGTCGTGGGACAGTCGTACGGCGGCCTGGCGGCGTTGCTTGCCGCGGCGCGGTGTCCCGGCGCCGTCCTCTCGCTCGCCGTCGTGGAGCCTCCGGCCTTCGCACTCCGGCGCGACGCACCGGCAGTGGCCGGATTGGTCGCCGACTTGGAGGACCTGTGGGGGCAAACCGATCTCAGTGACCGGGCATTCCTCGAGGCCGTCCTTCGCCTCGTCGGCACCCCGCTCGATGAGATCCCGGACGAGATGCTCGAGCAGTGGGCCGGCCAAGTGGGGCCCTTGCGACATTCGCGACCCCCGTGGGAGGCTGAGATTCCTCTCGAGCGTCTGGCTTCCACACCCTTCCCGAAGCTGGTCGTCTCCGGCGGACATCACCCGGCGTTCGACGCGGTCTGCGACGAGCTCACCCAGGAACTTGGCGCTGAGCGCGCGGTCATTACGGGCGCCGGCCATGAGGTGCAGATGGTGGCTGAGCCGTTCAACGAGGCGCTGCTCGGCCTGTGGCGCAGCGTTTGAATTCTCCGTCGGTTGCCCATGACTCGCAATGAAGGGGTCCCCGGTTCGAGCCCGGGCGTTGGCTTCAGGCTCGCTTCGTACCCTCAGCCCGCGGCCGCGGCGATTAGTGCTCCGTCCTGCTCACCGGCGCTTCTCCTGATCGCGCCCGGCGAGACGCCGATGACGCGCTTGAAGGCGCGACTGAAGGCCGCCTCGGATCGGTAGCCGAGCCGGTTGGCGAGCTGGCCGACCGTGGCGCCCTCCTCCTTCAGCGCAGCTACCGCGACGTGCATGCGCCAGCGTGCGACGTAGCTCATCGCCGGCTCGCCGACGAGCTCGGTGAACCGTGCGGCGAAGGCCGAGCGCGACATCGGGATCTGGTCGGCGAGGGAGGCGACGGTCCACGGGCCGCCGGGCTCGCGGTGGATGAGCGAGATCGCGCGCCCGATCTGCGGGTCCCGCAGCGCCCCGAGCCAGCCCGACTGCGCCACCGGGTCGCTCTCTAGCCAGGCGCGCAGCGCTTGCACGACGAGCACGTCGGAAAGGCGGGTGATCACGGTCTCGCCGCCGGGGCGCAGGCCCTCCGCCTCGAGCGCCATCAGCCGCAGGGTGGAGCGCAGCCACTCGAGCTGCGTCGGGC
>JBOHAM010000184.1:0-15057 GCA_050697735.1 Gaiellaceae bacterium
GAACTGCAGGTCGTGCCAGGAGGGCACGGGGGCGAGCTCCAGGAGCGCGCGGCCGCCCTCGGGATCGCGGTAGCCGAACTCGGCGCTCTCCTCGTCCCAGTCGACCTCGAGGAGGTTGTCCTTCACGCGCTGGTCGAGCCAGGCGCCGCGGAAGATCAGCTTGCGGAGCCAGTAGACGAGCGACTCGTCCTTCACGAGCGCGAGGCGCTCCCAGTGGCGGACGAGGTAGTCGCCGAGGCCGCTGCGCGGCGAGGGGATGCGCCCGTGAGCGGTCAGCTCGACCAGGTCGGCCGTCTCGTCCTCGTCGAGCTCGCCCGGCGCGACCAGTCCCAGGCGGACGGCGGCGGCGTTCACCCGCTGCTCGAAGTCGAGCGCGTTGAAGCGGAAGCGATAGCCGAGGAACTCGACTACGAAGTCGTCGCCCGACGTGTAGTTCGCATCGCTCACCCCGTCCGGAGCATAGCCGCCGTCCCGCGCCATCGTCCCCCGTCCGGCGGTGTCCGTCCGACCCGCTCCGCATAGTGGAATCGCGATGCACGAGGGCACCTGGACCATGCGTCCGTGCCCCCGCGGAGAGGTACGGGCGCTGGCCCAGGCGCTCGAGCTCAGCGAGACGACCGCAAGCGTCCTCGTCCGGCGGGGCTACGGCGACCCCGAAACCGCTCGGGCCTTTCTCGAGGCCCGGCCGCCTGCCCACGACCCGTTCCTGCTCGGGGCAGTCGAGGACGCCTGCGCGCGGATCCGCGAGACGATCGCGGCCGGCCGGCGCATCTGCGTCCACGGCGACTACGACGTCGACGGGATCTGCGCGACCGTGCTTGCCGTCACCGTCCTCCGCGACCTGGGCGCCGAGGTCGACTGGCACCTGCCAAGCCGCTTCGAAGAGGGCTATGGGGTCTCGCGAGAGACCCTCGCCCGCCTGGCCGGCGAGGGGTACGGGCTCGTACTCACGGTGGACTGCGGGATCACGGCCGTGGAGGAGGTCGCCGAGGCGCGCGCCGCGGGCCTCGAGGTCGTCGTCACCGACCATCATCGCCCCGGCGAGACGCTCCCCGACTGCCCGGTCGTGGCCACGCGCCCGTCGAACTACCCCTTCCCGGAGCTCTGCGGCACGGGCGTCGTCCTCAAGCTGCTCGAGGCGCTCGGGGCGGAAGGGCTCGAGCGGCACCTCGACCTCGTCGCGCTCGCGACGGTCGCCGACGTCGTCCCGCTCGTGGACGAAAACCGCGCGCTCGTCTCGGCCGGGATGCGGCGCCTGGCCCGCACGGACAAGCCGGGGCTCCGGGCCCTGATGCGGGCCGCCGGCGTCGATCCGGCGGCGGTGGACACGGGCGCGATCGGCTTCCGCCTTGCGCCGCGGATCAACGCCGCCGGGCGGTTGGGGCACCCGGGCGCCGCGCTCGACCTCCTGCTCACCGGCGACGAAGCGGAGGCCGGTCGCCTAGCCGGGGAGCTCGAGCAGCTGAACCGCGACCGCCAGGCGGTCGAGGAGCGGATCCTGCGCGAGGCGCTCCGGCAGGTCGAGGAGTGGCCGGAGCCGCGGCGGCGTCACCTCGCCTACGTGATCGCCGGCGAGGACTGGCACCGCGGCGTGATCGGCATCGTCGCCTCGAGGCTGGTCGAGCGCTTCGGGCGGCCGGTCGTCCTCGTCGCCGGCGGCGAGGACGGGGAGGAGTGGACCGGCTCGGGCCGCTCGATTCCCACGTTCGACCTCCATGCCGGCCTGGGGGCCTGCTCCGGGCTGCTCGGCCGCTGGGGCGGACACCGCGCCGCGGCCGGGCTCTCGATCGCCCCCGAGCGCCTCGAGGCCTTTGCGCAGGCGTTCGCCGAGCATGCGGCCGGCGTCCTCACGGAGGCGGTCCTCCGGCGCGTGACGCCCGTGGACGCGGTCGTCCGTGGGCGCGAGCTGACGCTCGGCCTCTGCGAGGAGCTCGAGCGCCTGGCGCCCTTCGGCCTCGGCAACCCGAACGTGACGCTCCTGGCGGTGGGCTGCGAGCTCTCCGAGCTCGGCGCCGTGGGCGAAGGCAAGCATCTGCGACTCGCGGTCACGGCGGGGGGCGCGCGGTCGGGCGCGATCGCCTTCGGCCGCGGAGCAGCGCTCGACCGCTACCGCCGTCCGGGCAGCTACGACGTCTCCTTCCGGCTGGAGGCGAACCGCTGGAACGGGACGGTCACGCCCCAGCTCGTCGTCCGCGAGATCTTCGACACGCCCGACCGCTACCACCACCTGCGGCAGAGCCTGCTGGCCGAATGGCAGGCGGGCGCGGAAGCGTGGAGCCCCTGGGCCCGCGCCGTCTTCGCCGAGCTCGGGCTCGAGGGGAAGCCGGAGGGTTGGCGGCCGCTCGTCGAGTCGCCGGCGTTTCTCGCCGCGCTCGCCGAGGAGCCGCTCGCGGCCGCCGCATAGTCCAAGACGCGTGTCCGCTTGATCGCCCTAGGTGGCGCGTGAATCGTTCGGCGTCCGTCAACAGCCGCGCAACCTCTTCCTCCGCCGGGCTGCCAGATCGCACCCGTCGAAGGGCACAGGATCAGAGTGGACACTATGCAGCTAGTTGGAACCGAGCGCCTCGGCTCGACGGCGACTGCGTCGGCGAAGAACGGCCAGCGCCGCCACCGCAGAAGCAATGAGGAGTACGACCACGGCCGAGGCTCCCGCGAGGCCGATCCAACCGATTCCGTCGCTTGAGGTGTCCCCACCTTCGCCGGCAGCGACCGTCGGCGCGCTCGTCGCCGCTTGCGGGGCTTCGTCATCCGAGACCCCTGGAACCACCTCCAGCGGAATCCAGGCGAAGGCGACAGGGCCGGAGGCGAGCTCGATCTCGAACTCGAGGAAGCGGGCCCGCCTGAGATCGTCCGGAAGCTGCACGGCCCAGGGGCCGTCGCCGGTCGGCGTCGCTTCCCCGAGGGACGCGTCTGCGTAGGCATCGGCCGCCAAGCGGGCAAGCACGGCGCTGACGGAGACCACGTCGCCGTCGGGGCGAACCTCGACAACGCTCCGGCGCCGTACGGGCAGTTTCGGCTCCGTCGGCGGCAAGCCGGGCAGAATGCACTCGCCCTCTGCGCTGCACAGGATCAGCGCCTCTCCACGTGATTCGTGTCCGTCGCTCGATGCGACAACCTTCAACGCTGGAATCATTTGGCCGCTGGCGCCCGACGCCACGGCGAGGAGACCGACCGCGGTCAGGCCTGCCGCCAGACACGTCCTCAGCATTGCTCTCATCGTCGTCACAGAGGATCGCATCTGAGGCCGCCACTTAGACGGCACTTCGCGCAGTTTGTTCCCGCCGAGCCTCGCGGGCCGCGGACGGGCGACCAGCATCAGAGGCGGTGAAGCGGATACGCCTCTAGTCCAAAGGGGGGTCCGGGGCTCGGGTGGCAGGAAGCTAAGATTTGTCCGTGGCGGGTCAGGTGCTCACCGCATCCGCCGAGAGGCATCACGAGCTCTTCGACCAGCTCGTGGCCGAGGTGGCGGCCTACAACCCCGACGTCGATCGGGACCTCCTCGAGCGCGCGTACCGCTTCGCCTCCGAGGCGCACGAGCACCAGCAGCGCCGGAGCGGGGAGGACTTCATCCTCCATCCGCTCGGCGTCGCCTCGATCCTGGCCGAGCTGCGGCGCCGCGACACCACCATCGCGGCCGCGCTGATCCACGACGTCGTCGAGGACACCGATGCGACGATCGAGCAGGTGCGCGAGGAGTTCGGCGACGACGTCGCGCGACTCGTTGAGGGGGTCACGAAGCTCACGCGGATCCACTTCCAGAGCCGGGAGCAGGCGCAGGCGGAGAACTACCGGAAGATGGTCATGGCGATGGCGCAGGACCCGGACGTCATCCTGATCAAGCTCGCCGACCGGCTGCACAACATGCGCACGATCGAGTACCTGGGCAAGCAGAAGCAGCTCCAGAAGGCGCGCGAGACGCTCGAGGTCTACGCCCCGCTGGCCCACCGGCTCGGCATCCACACGATCAAGTGGGAGCTCGAGGACCTCGCCTTCCAGACCCTCCACCCGCGCAAGTACACCGAGATCCAGGCGATGGTCAACCAGCGGCGGGCCGAGCGCGAGAAGTTCGTCGAGAACGCCGGCAAGCTGCTCCGCAAGGAGCTCGAGAAGGTCGGCATCCCGGCGGAGATCTCCGCGCGCGCGAAGCACTTCTACTCCATCTACGAGAAGATGGCCAAGCGCGGGAAGGAGTTCAACGAGATCTACGACCTGACCGCGATGCGGGTGATCGTCCAGCGGGACGGCAAGGAGGGCGAGCGCGACTGCTACGGCGCGCTCGGGGTCATCCACTCGCTCTGGAAGCCGATGCCGGGGCGCTTCAAGGACTACGTGGCCATGCCCAAGCTGAACATGTACCGCTCCCTCCACACGACCGTGATCGGACCGGAGGGCAAGCCGCTCGAGATCCAGGTGCGCACGGACGACATGCACACCACCGCGGAGAAGGGGATCGCCGCGCACTGGGTCTACAAGGGCGCCAAGGGAAGGAAGGCCTCGGCGGAGCAGCTCGCCTGGATGAAGCAGCTCGCCGACTGGCAGCGCGAGGAATCCGACCCGCAGGAGTTCCGGCGCGCGTTCCCGGAGCTCGCCTCCGACGAGGTCTACGTCTTCACGCCCAAGGGCGAGGTCAAGAACCTCCCCGGCGGCTCGACTCCGATCGACTTCGCCTACTCCGTCCACACCGACGTCGGCCACCGCACGGTCGGCGCGAAGGTGAACGGGCGCATCGTCCCGCTCCACTACCGCCTGCGGAGCGGCGACTTCGTCGAGATCCTCACCTCGAAGCAGCAGGGTCGCGGCCCCTCGCGCGACTGGCTCTCGCTCGCCGTCTCCTCGCGCGCGCGCAACAAGATCCGCCAGTGGTTCAGCCGCGAGACGCGCGAGGTGGCCGAGCAGCGCGGCCGCGAGTCGCTCGAGAACGCGCTCAAGCAGCACAACCTGCCCTACAAGCGGCTGGCCGGCTCGCCGCTGCTCGCCGAGATCATCCGCGAGATGGGCTTCAAGAAGGCCGAGGACTTCTACCTCGCGCTCGGCTCCGGGAAGCTCCAGGTCTCCCAGGTCGCGAACAAGGTCCTCCACCGGCTCAAGACCGAGCAGGTGGTCGAGGAGGAGACCCTCCCGCGCAAGCCCAAGGCGCGCGAGGCGGTCGCCTCCCAGAACTTCGGCATCAACGTGCCCGGCGTCGAGGACGTGCTCGTGCGGCTCGCCAAGTGCTGCACGCCCGTGCCCGGCGACGAGATCGCCGGCTACATCTCGCTCGGCAAGGGGATCACGATCCATCGGCTCGACTGCCCGAACGTGAAGGCCCTCATGCGGAACCCGGAGCGATTCACGCCGGTCGAGTGGGACGGTGGCGCGTCGCAGAGCTTTCGGGTGCAGATCGCCGTCGTCTCCTGGGACCGGCCGCGGCTGCTCGAGGACGTGGCCCGCACGTTTGCCGAGCACGGCGCGAACATCGTGGAGTACGGCGGCCACGTCGAGGATCAGATGGCCAAGAACTGGTACGTAGCCGAGGTGGGCGACATCAAGGCGCTGCGCGCGCTCCTGACCGCGCTCCGGAACGTCGAGTCGGTCTTCGACGCCTTCCGCGTGACGCCGAACTGATGGCGGACCGCCGCCTGGCGTTCCTCCGCGAGCTGGAGCGGGCGGACGAGGCCGTCGCCGCCGTGCTCACCGAGCTGGAGGAGCTGTATGCGGACTGCGAGCGCGTGCGGACGCGGGCACTCGAGCTCGAGGCGTTCCTCGCGCGGCTTCCCGCGTCCCGGGAAGCGGCCGCGACGGCTCAGGCCGAGAGCCGGCGCGCGGCCGAGGAAGCGCGCGCGACGGTGCAGGCGGCCGAGGAGGAGCTGCGGGCCGCCGACACCGCCGGCGACGACGAGGGGATCGCGGCCGCGCGCCGCTTCGTCCTGCGGGCCCGGGACGCGCTCGGAATCGCCGAGCGCCGTGCGGCCGCGGCCGTGGAGGAGGTCGCGCGCCTCGAGCGCGAGACCGAGGCCGCCGCGCACGAGGAGGGGATCCTCTCGGAGCGGTCGCGGGAGCTCGCGACGGCGCTCGCCGAGCGGCCGCGGCTGGCGACCGAGGCGGGCGCGGCGCCCGAGCCGGGCCTCGCCGGGATCGCCGACTGGGGCACCCGGGCGCGTGCGGCCCTGCTCGTCGCCCGCGGCCAGCTCGCCGCCGAGCGCGACGCGGTCGTGCGGCAGGCGAACGAGCTCGGCACGCTCGTCCTCGGCGAGCCGCTCACCGCCACGAGCGCGGCGGGCGTCGCACGGCGCGTCGAGCGAGAGCTCGAGACCGGTTAGCACACGACTGCCGGCCTCCCCCGGACGAGGGACGCCGTCACCCTTTCGAGTCACTCAAACGAGGGATCCGTCACCCCTTCGGGGGATACACGCGCCCCCGCGGCCGCCGACGATCCGTGCGGGACGTCACATGCGGCGCGACCGGCATCCACCTGCTCGAGGCCTCGGCCGGCCGGCGGCCGGGCTCCTGCTGGGGCTCGCCCTGGCGACCGCGGGGCTTGTGGCCTGGCTGGCCTTCCCACTCGCGGTCGAGCGGGGAGACTGGGTCGCGTTCGGCGCCCTCCTCCCACTGATCGCGGCGGCCCATCTGCTCGGCGCCGACCGGGCGAGGCACCAGGGCTCGCAGCTTTCGCTCGCACCGATCTTCGCCGCCGTCCTCATCCTGCCGCCCGCGCTCGCTGTCGCCGCGATCGGGCTGGCCTTCGTGCCGGAATGGGTGCGGACCCGCGCCGACTGGTACATCCTCGTGTTCAACGTCTGCAACTTCGTGGCGCCGGCCCTGGTAGCCCGGGCGGTCTTCGACGCGGCTGACACGGGCCGGCCGGCGGGGTGGACGCTCGGCGCGGCGGCCGCAATCGTCGTCTTCCTCGCCCTCCACTACTCGCTGCTCGCCGCCGTCCTCCGACTCGCCCGCGGCGTGGCCGTTCGCGAGACGGTGCGGCTCGACTGCCTCCTCATCGACGCCGGCCTGCTCTCACTCGGGGCGATCGCAGCGGCGCTCTGGAGCGACTACCCCGGCCTCGTGGCGCTGACGCTCGTGCCGCTCGCCCTCGCGTACCGCTCCCTCTCCATCCCCGCGCTCGTCGAGGCGACCCGGATCGAGCCGAAGACCGGTCTCTACAACCTCAAGCACCTCCGCTCCGCGCTGACGCAGGAGCTGGGGCGCGCGGCGCGGTTCGACCGCTCCGTCGCCCTGCTCATGATCGACGTCGACCACCTCCGCGAGATCAACACGGCGCGCGGCCACCTCGCCGGCGACCGGGCGCTCAGGGCCGTCGCCGACGCGCTCCGGGGCACAACCCGCGAGTACGACGTCGCCGCGCGCTTCGGCGGCGACGAGTTCTGCGTCCTCCTCCCGGAGACCGACCTCGAGGGCGCCCTCACCGTCGCGGAGCGAATGCGCGCGGTCGTCGAGGAGAGCACGCGTGCCACCGACGTCCCCGTGACGGTCTCCGTCGGCGCGGTCGCCCACCGCGGCGCCGGCGCGACGGCGGACGCGCTCATCGCCCTCGCCGACCGCGCCGCCTACCGCGCCAAGTTCAGCGGCCGGAACGCGGTCGCCGTCCCGCCGGCGGACGACGCCGTGGCCGAGGCCGAGCGCCTCCTCCTGGACGCTAGTCCGGGACCCACATGAGCTCGAGCTTGATCCCGTCCGGGTCGTAGAAGAAGACCGCGTAGTAGCCCTCGCGATATTGCGGGTACTCGGCGGGCCCGCTCTCGATCTCTGCGCCCTGCGCGCGGAGCCAGGCGGCGCGGCCGTCGACCTCCTCCCGCGTCCCGAGCTGGAAGGCGACGTGGTGCACGCCGAGCGCGTAGCGGTCGAACGGCCCGCCGCTCTCCGACTGCCGCTCGCGCAGCCCGAGCGCGAAGCTGCCGCTCGGCTCCTCACCCGGACGCGAGAGGTAGACGACCCGCTCGCCCCGCTCGCCCTCGATCTCGCTCTCGCTCGTCAGGCCGAGGAGCTCCTTGTAGAACGGCAGGCTCCGCTCGAGCGAGGAGACGACGAGGTCGAGGTGATCGAGCGCCCGGATCACGGGCTCCACGCCGCGCCACCGGTGTCCCAGCCGACCAGGCAGTGCGGAGAGACGAGCAGCGCCACGCGCTCGAGGAACGCCCGGTCTTCGGGGCCGAATGCCGCCGGAACGTCCGAGTCGATGTCGATCTCGCCCACGACGCGGCCCTCGAAGGCGATCGGGACGACGATCTCGCTCCGGGTGGATACGAAGCAGGCGAGGTAGCGGTCGTCGGCGTTCACGTCGTCCACGACCTCGGTGACGCCGCGCGCGGCCGCCGCGCCGCAGATGCCCTGACCGATGGGGATGCGCACGTGCTCGGTCGCCTGCGGCCCTTGCCACGGCCCGAGCACGAGGTCGTCGCCCTCGACGAGGTAGATGCCGACCCAGGAGTAGTGCTCGAAGCGGTCGTGGAGGATCTCGACCGTCTTGCGCAGGACCTCGTCGGCCTCGGGCTCGCGGTTGACGATCCGGTCGACGGCCTCGAGGGCGCCGCGGTAGGTGTCCGTCGTCGCGCTCACCTCGCCGGCACCGCGAGCTCGACGTCCGAGCCCTCGAAGGCGGCGACGGCATTGCGGTACTCGTCCGGGATCGGGGTCGGGCGCCGGTCGGCGGACGAGACGAGCACGAGCGTCTGCTCGGCCGTGCACATGAGCGCGTCGTCGTCGACTCGATTGGCGCAGTACGCGCTCGTGACGCTCGTCCGGCCGATGCGCTTCGTCCGCACGAAGACCTCGAGCAGGTCGTCGAAGCGCGCGGGCGCCTCGTAGAGCACCGTCGCGGCCCGCATCACGAACTCCTCGGGCCCGGCCTCGCGGGCCAGCAGCCCGAGGTGCCGCGAGTACTCCACCCGGGCCTGGTCGAAGTAGGGGAGATACCGGCCGTAGTAGACGATCCCCTGCGCGTCCGTGTCCGAGAAACCGACGCGCGTGAAGGCCGAGAACTTGAACGGCGGCTTGCGGTCGGTCGGCTGCCCGAGGCTCACGTTCACGGAACGGATCCTAGACGTCGGCTCGGGTTGCGCTTTTCCGCTGGGTTTGTCACGCTTCCGCGGTTCATTCCCGGGAGAAGGAGGGGAGAGACACCATGAAGCACTTGATGGTGTTGGGGTCGGTGCTGCTTGCGGCGCTTGCCCTGAGCGGGAGCGCCACCACGCAACCTGACGGAAGCGAGCTCTCGCTCGATCAGTACAAGGCGACAGTCAGCCCGGAGGTCTTCCGCGACCTCGAGGCCAAGGGGCTCGACATCGTCGCCGCCGAGCAACTCGCGAACGGCAAGGTCGAGATTGACGCCGTTCTCTCCAAGGAGCAGGTGCTGGCACTCCGCGCGAAGGACATCGACCTCCAGGTGCGGAGGAACGAGTTCGGCCAGAGCGCCCGCCAGTTCGCCGCGCTCCAGGCCGTGAACGACTTCGTGGTCTGGGACGACTACGACAGTCCCGACGGCCATCGCGCCCAGCTGTACGAGATCGCGGAGGAGAATCCGCAGCTGACCAAGCTCGTCGTGCTCGAGCACACGATCCAGGGCCGCGAGCTCATCGCCCTCAAGGTCACGCAGGGCGCCCGCGGCATCAAGGACGGCAAACGGCCGGCCGTGCTCTACACGTCCACGCAGCACGCGCGCGAGTGGATCGCGCCCGAGGTCAACAGCCGGCTGCTCAACTATTTCGTCGACCAGTGGCGGGCCGGCAACCAGGAGATCAGGAAGCTCCTGAGGAAGAACGAGTACTGGTTCGTGATCGTCGCGAACCCGGACGGCTACCAGTACACGTTCGCCAGCGAGGACACCCGCCTGTGGCGGAAGAACCTGCGCGACAACAACGCGAACGGAACGATCGAGGTCGGCGACGGCGTCGACCCGAACCGCAACTACCCGGAGCACTTCAAGTACGACGAGGAAGGCTCGTCGAGCATCCCGTCGAGCGAGACGTACCGCGGGACCGCGCCGGGCTCCGAGGCGGAGACGCGCGCGATCATGCGCCTCTACGATCGCGTCGACTTCGTCTTCCACGTCAACTGGCACTCGGCAGGCCAGTGGCTCCTCTACCCGGAGGGCTGGCAGACGGCCACGCCGACCGCGGACGACCCGATCTACTTCGCTCTCTCCGGGAACCTGGACAATCCGGCCATCCCGGAGTTCCATCCGGGGCTCTCCTCCGACGTCCTCTACGTCACGAACGGGGAGACGACCGACTTCGCGCATTCCCAGGGAGGAGCGCTCGCGTGGACGCCTGAGCTCTCCGAGGGTTGCGAGGGGTGTGGCTTCGTCTTCCCAGACGACGAGGCTCTGGTGCAGGCGGAGTTCGAGCGGAACCTCGCGTTCGCGCTCGACGTCGCCAAGTCGGCGGGGGATCCGGACGACCCGGTCTCGCATCTCGGCTTGGAGACCAAGCCGTTCTACTTCAAGAGCGACGACACGTACAAGACCGGGGTCCCCGGGGCCAACTTCACGTTCGCCGTCTCCTACGGCGATCCCCAGGAGATCCGCATCCTCGCCAAGAAGGCCGTCGACAACGTGCGGCTGAAGTACCGCATCGACGACGGCCGCGTGCGCAGCACCGGCGCGTTCAAGTGGCGGGGCGGCGACACCTACGGCGGCCAGACGGACGTCTACTACGAAGTCCTGCGCGGCTTCGTGCGCGGTACCAAGCCGGGTGACGAGGTGACCGTCTGGTTCGAAGGCAAGCTGGACGAGAAGGGCAAGAAGGGCAAGAGGGTCGTGAGCGACTCGTTCACGTATACCGCGGCCGTCGAGTCGCGGAACGACGTCCTCATCCTCTCGGCCGAGGACTACACCGGCGCGTCGCCGGTGCAGGCGACCGGGCCGAATTACCTGTCCTACTACCAGGACGCCCTGGAGGAGAACGACATCGGCTACGACGTCTACGACGTCGATGCCAACGGCCGCCAGGCGGCGACGATGCTCGGAGTGCTCTCGCACTACGACGCCGTCATCTGGTACACGGGCGACGACGTCATCACCCGCGAGCCCGGCTGGGGCCCCGGAAACGCCTCCCGCCTCGCCATGGACGAGCTCCTGCACGTCCGCGAGTACCTGAACGAGGGCGGCAAGGCCCTCTGGACGGGCAAGCACGCGGGCTTCCAGTACTCGACCAACCAGGCGCAGGCCTACGACCCGACCGCCGAGAACGCTCAGTGCAGCGCGCTTCCGGACACCGTGGATCCGCGGCGCTGCCTGTTCCTGGGCGGCTCGGGCGACCTGCAGAACGACGTGCTCGAGTACTGGTTCGGCGGCTACCTGCTCAACTTCGGCGCCGGACTCAGCGAGGACAACATCTTCGACGTCCTCGGCGTCGACACGCCGTTCGACTCGCTGACGCTCATGTTCAACGGGGCCGACAGCGCGCAGAACGGCGACAACGCGAACTCGTTCATCGCCACGAGCGGGATCCTGCCTCCGGACGAGTTCCCGCAGTTCGAGAGCTGGGTGTCGGCGAGATACGACCGGCCGGGCGGGCCTTTCGACCCGCACACCGGCGATAGCTACGTCTACTCCCAGATCGCCGACGTCAGCTACAAGCGGCTGACCCGGTCGATCGCCGTCCCGGCGGGCGATCCGGCACCGCTGTCCTTCTGGACGTCGTACAACACCGAGGCCGCTTGGGACCACCTGTTCGTGGAGGCGATCGATGCCGCCGGGAACCGGACGACGCTCCCGAGCGCGTTCACCACGACGGCCACGGGCGACAGCTGCGCGGCCGGCTGGCACGAGCTGCACCCGTGGCTCGAGGAGTACCAGGGTGCCGACTGCTCCGGGCCGAAGTGGAACGCCGCGTCCGGCAACTCCCAAGGCTGGCAGGAGTGGCTGATCGACCTGGACGCCTATAACGGCCAGACCGTCGAGATCTCGATCTCCTACGCGAGCGACTGGGCGGTTCAGGGCCTCGGCGTGTTCGTCGACGACATCACGCTGCCCGACGGCTCGTTCACCTCGTTCGAGGGCGGCGACACGGGCGGCTGGACCGTGCCCGGGCCTCCGCCCGGAAGCGCGTCGAACGTGAACGACTTCGTGTTCACGACGGCGGCCGGCTTCCCGGAGGGCGCCACGATCACGACCGAGGACACGCTTCTCCTCGGCTTCGGGTTCGAGGCGATCACCGGTGCCGACACCCGCGCGGACGTCATGGGCCGCGCGATGGACTACCTGCTCGACGACTAGGACGGAGAGCAGGCGAACGCAGCGAGGGGCGGGGCTTCGGCCCCGCCCCTCGTCGTCTCAGGCCCGGATGACCGCGAGGGCCTCGTCCCGCTTGCGTTCCATCAGCCCGCGGTCGAGGGCCTCGAGGTTCAGCCGGATGAGCGGCTCGGTGTTCGAGGGCCGGACGTTCAGGTGCCAGTCCTCCGCCGTCACGGAGACGCCGTCGAGGTGGGAGATCTCGCCCTGCCCCGAGAAGTGCTCTTTCAGCTCCTGGAGCGTGAGCGCGACGTCGTCCACGCGCGAGTTGATCTCGCCGGTGAGGAAGTAGCGCTCGCGGAAGGGGCGGAGGATCTCGGAGAGCTTCGCGTCCCGCTTGGAGACGAGCTCGAGCATGAGGAGCGCCGGCACCGTGCCCGAGTCGGCCTGGCTGAAGTCGCGGAAGTAGTAGTGACCGGAGACCTCGCCGGCGAAGACGGCATCCACCTCGCGCATGCGCAGCTTGATGAAAGCGTGGCCGACCCGGTTGGGGAGGGCCGTGCCCCCGGCCGCCTCGACCGTGTCGCGGACGGCCCAGCTCGCGCGGACGTCGTAGATGACGGTCGCGCCCGGCTCCTTCTCCAGCATCGAGGCGGCGAGCAGGGCGGTGACGAAGTCGCCCGGCACGAACTCGCCCGTGTCGTCGACGAAGAAGCAGCGGTCGGCGTCGCCGTCGAACGCAATCCCGAGATCGGCGCCTTCCTCCCTCACCTTGGCGACGATGAACTCGCGGTTCTCCTCGAGCAGCGGGTTCGGCTCGTGGTTCGGGAAGCTGCCGTCGGGCTCGAAGTAGCAGCGCACGGCCTCGACCGGCAGGCGATCGAGGATCGGCGGGAGCATGGCGCCCGCCATCCCGTTCGCCGCGTCCACGACCACCCGGAGCGGCCGCACCGCGGCCGGGTCGACGAAGGAGAGGACCTTGTCGACGAAGGCCGGGTAGACATCTCGCTTCTGGACCTGTCCGGGGGTCTGACCCCCTGACGTGTCTCCAAGGGCCATGGCCCGCTCGCGGACCTCGAGGAGGCCCGAGTCGCCGCCGACCGGCAGCGCCCCGCGGCGGACGATCTTCATCCCCGTGTACTCCTTCGGGTTGTGCGAGGCGGTGACGGCGACCCCGCCGTCGAGGCCGAGCTCGCCGACCGCGAAGTAGACCATCTCCGTCCCGACCATCCCGATGTCCACCACGTCCACGCCTGCCTCGGCCGCGCCCTGCATCACCGCCTGTGACATCGACGGCGAGGAGAGGCGCATGTCGCGTCCGACGGCGATGCGCTTCGGCTCGAAGTGCTCCACGTAGGCACGCCCGATCGCGTAGGCGCCCTCCTCGTCCAGCTCGGAGGGATAGAGGCCGCGGACGTCGTACGCCTTGAAGACCGCCGGGTCTAGGGCCATGCGTCGGCGAGTTTACGCCGGGTTGCCTCGAGCGCTTCGGGCATGACCTTCACGTCGGCGAGCACGGGCATGAAGTTCGTGTCGCCTGCCCAGCGCGGGACTACGTGCAGGTGCACGTGGTCGACGACGCCGGCGCCCGCGATCCGGCCGAGGTTCCAGCCGAGGTTGAACCCCTGCGGGCCCATCGTCTCCGCCAGGACGCCGGTGGCGGTCGCCGCCAGGCGGTGGACCTCGAGCGCCTCCTCCACCTCGAGCGCCGCGAAGTCGGCCTCGTGCCGGTAGGCGGCCACCATCAAGTGTCCGGAGGCGTACGGGTAGCGGTTCACGAGCACGAACGCGCGCTCGCCGCGATGGACGACGAGGCCCTCCTCGTCCTCGAGCCCGGCGGCGCGGCAGAAGACGCATCCCTCCTGCTCGTCGGCTCCCTGGATGTACTCGAGCCTCCAGGGCGCCCAGAGCTGCTTCACAGCCAGCGCCTCCAGCGGAAGAGAGCGAGCAGTCCGACCCCGAGCGCGACCATGATTCCGACGAGCACCCAGAACGGCCCCTGCGAGCCCTCGCCCGGCACCGACACGTTCATGCCGAAGATGCTGGCGAGGAGCGTCAACGGCAGGAGGATGACGGTCACGACCGTCAGGAGCTGCAGCCGGTACTGCTGGTTGTGGGAGATGAACGACTCGTTCGTCGACTCGAGCCCGTCGATCACCTCCTTGTAGTTGTCGAGGAGGTCCCAGATCCGCTCGGCCGCGTCGACGATGTCGTCGAAGTAGAGCTCGAGGTCCTGGGGCAGGAACCGCTCGGTGGAGCGCTCGAGACCGCGCAGCGTCGCCCGCTCGGGCTTGATGATCTTGCGGTACGCGATCAGCTCCTGCCTCGCGTTCGAGATGTCGCGGACGACGTCCTCGGAGCGCTCCTCGAAGATCGCCGGCTCGATCGCGTCGAGCTTCGTCCCGATCTTGTCGAGGATCGGGAAGCAGTAGTCGAAGAGGTCGTCGAGGATCTCGTACAGCAGCCGCCCGGTCCCCTGCGCGAACGCGCGACGGCGGACGTCGTCGTTGGTCGCGCAGCGGTCGAAGAGCCGCGTCACGGGCAGCAGCTCGCGGTTCGGCAGCGTGACGAGGTAGTCCTGGCCGATGAAGACGTCGAGCTCGGCGGCGTTCAGCCGCTGGATCGTCTTGTCGTAGACGGGGAAGTGGAGGACGGCGAAGAGGTAGCCCTCCTCCTCATAGTCGTCCACCTTCGGACGCTGGCGCTTCGAGACGACGTCCTCGACGTCGAGGGGATGCCAGCCGAAGCACTCCGCCAGCGTCTGCGCCGTCTCGACGTCGGGCGAGACGACGTTGACCCAGGTGAGTCCGCTAGCGGAGAGCTCGTGGACGACCGGCGCCGGCGAGACGACCGGCGTGCTGCCGCGGGCGCGCGAACGACGGATGCGAGGG
>JBOHAM010000185.1:0-19227 GCA_050697735.1 Gaiellaceae bacterium
AACACGCGCCGCCCGCCGACGCCGACCTCCTGCCCGGAGACGACGGCGAGGTAGCCGGGCACGAGCGGGAGGACGCAGGGCGTGGCGAAAGAGACGAGGCCGGCCAGGAAGGCGAGCGGGATCTTCGCTTCCATCCGACCTCTACGCGTCGAAGCGCGCGAGCTCGTCGTCGAGCCGGCGCTCGAGCTCGGGATCGAGCGGCGAGCGGCCGTTGCTCGAGGGCTCGACCGGGGCCGGCTCGGTCCGCGTGCGGCTCCAGCGGTGAAGCGCCAGCCCGAGCGCGGCCACGGCCACGGCAGCGCCGGCGAGCGGCAGGAGCCAGGCGAGGAGGTTGAAGCCTTCCCGCGGCGGGGCCGCGAGCACCGCCTCGCCGAACTGCGCTACGAGCGCGTCCTTGATCTCCGACTTCGTGTCCCCCGCGGCGATGCGCTCGCGGATGAAGGCCCGCATCCGGTCGGCCACCGGGGCGTCCGAGAGCTCGAGCGTCGTCTTGCAGGTCGGGCAGATGACCTCGCGCTCGAGCTCGGCCAGGGTCGGCTCCTGCTCGGTCGCCCCAGCGGCGCCGGCGAAGGCGAGGAGGCCGAGCAGGCAGAGGAGCAGCCCGCCTCTCATCGCGCCGGCGTGTCGAGGGCGGCCTGGACGTTCCGCTCGAGCTGCTCGCGGTCGAACTCGCCGACGATGTGCTCGCCGACGAGGCGTCCGTCGCGCCCGACGAACCACGTCTCGGGGAAGCCGGTGTTGCCGAAGCGGCCCAGGCTCGCGCCGTTCCCGTCGTAGGCGATCGGATACGTGAGCCCGTAGCGCTCGACGAAGCGGCGGGCGTCGGCGCGCAGGTCCTGCGCGTCGATCCCGAGGACGACGAGCCCGTCGTCGCGGTGGCGCTCCCACGCCTCCTGAAGGAGCGGGGCCTCCGTCCGGCAGGGGATGCACCACGACGCCCAGAAGTTGAGGACGACCGCCTGGCCGCGGTAGTCGGCGAGGCTGATCTCACCCTCGCCGTCGAGGGACTCGAACGTGAGCTCGGGCGCGGCCGGACGCTCGCCCCGCTCGAGGGCGCCGGAAAGGCCGCGGCCCTCCTCCTTCTCGGCCACCTTCCAGCCCAGGAGCACGACCAGGCCGGCGACCACGAGGACGGCCGCCACCTGCAGGACGATCTTCGCGCGGCTGGCCATCGACCGCGGTCCAGTCTACCGCCGGGCCGCGCCCGGTCCTCCCTCACGCGCTACGCGGCGCGGATGAAGACCCGCGTCCCGACGCGCACCCGCTCGAACAGCCACTCCGCCTGCGAGATGAGCATGCGGATGCAGCCGTGCGAGGCGGAGTAGCCGATGGACGCCGCGTCGGGCGTCCCGTGGATGCCGACGGCACCCACGTTGAGGCCCATCCACCGCGTGCCGAGCGGGTTGCCGGGCCCGGGCGGGATCGGCTTCGCGCCAGCCGCCCAGCCCGCGGGGGGCGGGTACCACCACGGGTTGCGCTGCCGCGTGACGATGCGGAAGTTGCCGACCGGGGTCGGATACGCGGCCATGCCGGTCGCGACCCCGAAGCTGGCCCGCGCCCGCATCGGGCCGACGCCGGCGCTGCGGTAGAGCGTGAGGCGCTTGGAGCCGCGCAGGATGACGACCACGGGCCCGTGCGTGCGGGGCACGACCGCCGGCCGGATCCTCTTCACCGGGAGCGGGAAGTCACGGACGTGACGGCGCAGCGCGCGAACCACGCGGCCGGTCGAGCGCTTCTGCATGAGCTCGCGGCCGGCGCGGGGCCTCGTCAGCCGCGGCCGGAGACCGACGAGCCGCGCGCGCGTCGAGACCGGCCCGCGGTCGTAGCGCTTCGCGACGCGGCGTATCCACTTGCGCACCACCCATTCCCGGACGACGACCTCGAGGCGGAGCGCTGTCCCGGCCGGCGCGGCGAGCGCGGCGCCGGCCGCCCTGCCGACACGCGCGCGAGAGTCCAGGTCCGCGGGATCCGGCGTGAACGTGAGCCCGCCGACGGCCACCGCGAACGGCTGGTCGAAGAACGCCTGCAGCGCCGCCGCCGCCTCCACGGCCGTCAGGCCGCCCAGGTCGACGCCCGCGACCGTGACGCCGGGCTGGACGACCGGCTCCGGGTCGGGCGGGACCTGCGCACTCGCCGGAGCCGCCGCGCCGAAGGCGGCGGCGAGAGCGGCGGTGAGCAGGAGGCCTCGAGTCATGCGGGTGCGATCCTAGACGAGCGGGCGGCTGCGTTTCGTCCGGCACGGCAAGATTCTCCCTTCGTGGTCGTCTCCCTCCACGTCGCCACCGGAGGCCTCGCGGGTGCGCTCGCCGGCTCACCAGCCCGTGCGCTCGGCCTCGGCCTCCTCGTGCACGCCGCGGGAGACGCGGTGCCGCACCAGGACGTGGCGTCGCGGCGGTTCGAGACGCTCAGCGGCGTTGCCGGCCTCCTCCTGCTCGCCACGCTGCGCGGGCCGCTCGACCCGGCGGTCGTCGGCGCCGCCGCCGCCGCGGCCCCGGATCTCGAGCATGTCCTCCCGTTACCCCGGCCGGGAGGCCGCAAGCTCTTTCCGAGCCATCGCGTGCGCGGGTGGCACCGCTCGGGCGGCCTGCCCGCCTGGGCGCAGGTCCTCGCCGCCGGAGCGATCCTCGGCGCGCTCGCCGCCGCGCCGCGCTACGGGCGCGTCGGCAGGTAGTCCTCGTCCAGCTCGCCGCCGCGCGCGACGTAGTCGATGATCATGCGGTCGGTGAGCCACTCGACCGGCGCGCGGTCGTCGGTGAGCGGCCGCTCGGTCGCCGCGACCGGGGCGAGCCCCTCCTGGAAGAGGGGCTCGAGGACGTCCACGGCCGCCGGCGCCGCCTCCACGCGCTCGAGGAGCTCCTCGCCCGCGATCGGCCGGTCGAAGCCGAGCATCAGCTCGTTGAAGCGCAGCGGCTGCCAGCGCCAGGCCTGAGGGAACTCCGCCAGCAGCGTGCTGCCGATCGCCTCCGAGAGCCGGTCGTCGCCCGGGACCCCGGCGACGTTGAGCGCGACGACGCCGCCCGGCCGCAGGTGCTTGCGCGCCGCGGCGAAGAACTCGCGTGTGGCGAGCTGGAAGGGGATGTAGGGCTGGTGGTAGGCGTCGACGACGATGACGTCGTAGGTCTCGTCGGTCAGCTCCAGGTACGGTCGCCCGTCCGCCGTGACGACGTCGAGCCGCGGGTTGTCGTCGAGCCCCATGTAGCGGCGCGCGGCCTCGGTAACCTCGCCGTCGATCTCGACGCCGTCGATGGCGACGTCCGGGTAAAGCTCGCCGAAGGCCCGCGCGACCGTGCCGCCGGCGTTCCCGATCACGAGCATGCGCTCGACCGGGCGGTCGAGCAGCGGCGGCACGAGCAGGAACGTGTCCCAGACGCCGCCGGTGAGCACGGTGTCGCGGTGCCACACGGAGTGGACGGCGACGCCCTCGTTCAGCCGCAGGACGCGCGAGCCGTCCGCCCGCTCCACGATCTGGATGTACTGGTAGGAGGACTCGGCCTCGAAGATCAGGCCCGAGGTCGCCTTGACCGTCCCCGCGGGGATGAAGAGGAGGCCCGCGACCACGACGGTGAGGAGCTGCCAGCGCGTCCCGAGCAGGAGCGCGGCCGCAAGGGCGATGAGCGCGGCGGCGCCGAGGAACGTCCGCTGGGTCCCCACGAGCGGGATCGTCACGATCGCGGAGAGGAACGTCCCCAGGATGCTGCCGACGGTCGAGATCGCGTACAGCCGCCCGGCGACCGTGCCTGCCTCGCCGACGTCGTCGAGCGAGAGGCGGATGGCAAACGGCGAGACGGCCCCGAGCAGCGTCACCGGGACGGCGAAGAGCGCGAGCGCCGCGAAGAAGGAGCCGACGACCGCGCCGACGGAGACCGCGTCGAGGCCTTGGAGCGCCAGATCGAGGATGGGCCGCGCAACGAATGGAGTGACGGCGACGGCGAGCGCCGCGACCGCCATCATCCGGCCGAGCACGCGCGGGTCGGGCCACCGGTCGGCGACCTTTCCGCCCAGCCAGTACCCCACCGAGAGGTAGAGCAGGATCAGCCCGATGATGTTCGCCCAGACGATCGTGGAGCTGCCGAAGTACGGCGCCAGCAGGCGGGAGGCGGCGATCTCGGTGGCGAGCGTGCCCGCGCCCGCGGCGAAGACGACCACGGAGAGCCGCGTGCGCCCGACGGCGGCTGTGCGGGCAGGCGCGACGGCAGCGTCCGAGACCGGGCTCACGCCGCTCAGCGTGCCAGCTTCAGGCAGACGACGGCGCAGTCGTCTCCGAGCTCGCCGCCGCCGAAGGCACGGCAGTCGGCGAGGATCTCCTCGGCCAGCTCCTGCGCTCCGAGAGAGCCGCGGGCAGCGAGAAGGCGCTCGAGCCGCTCGTCGCCGTAGAGCTCGCCGTCCCGGCGAGCCTCGACGACCCCGTCCGTGTAGAGCACGACCGTGGACCCGGGCTCCAGGCGCACACGCTCGGCCGGATAGGCCTGGTCCGACTCGATGCCCAACGCCAAGCCGGGCCGGCCCACGGTCGTCACGCGCCCCGTCGGGTCGACCACGCGCGCCGGTGGATGCCCCGCGCTCGCGCACACGACCTCGCGGGCTCCCGGGTCGACCAGCGCGTACACGAGCGTCACGAACTTCCCCGGCTCGATCTCCTCGCAGACGACGTCGTTGGCCCCCGCGAGGACGGTCGAGGGCTCGGAGGCGCCGCGGGCAAGCACCCGGAAGCTGAACTTCGTCATCGCCATGTCCGCGGCGGCCGCGATGCCCTTGCCGAGGACGTCGCCGACCGCGACCGCCAGCCGCCCGTCGTCGAGCACGACGAAGTCGTACAGGTCACCGCCCACGTCGACGCGCGCCGAGGACTCGTAGACGTGGCCGATCTCGAGGCCGGGGACGTGCGGCAGCTCCCGCGGGAGGAGCGAGCGCTGCATCGCCTCGGCGAAGTCCTTCTGCTGCTGGTAGAGGCGGCCGTTGTCGATGGCGAGCGCGGCCTGGGCACAGACCGCGAGCGCGGCGTCGACGTCCTCCTGCTCGAGCGGACGCGCGGGATCGAAGCAGACGAGCGTCAGTGTCCCGAGCACCTCGGCCGGGGTGGCGAGCGGGAGGACGGCACCGGTCGCGCCCTGGCGGAGGAACGGCTCGAGGACGTGGTGGGCATCCTCGCGGCTCGCCGTGCCCGGCCGCAGGAGGACCGCCTGCTTGGCCAGCAGGAGCCGGCGGGCGAGCGGCGCCTTCATCGGCTGGGGACGGGCGACGAGGCCCGCGACGACCTCTCCGGCCCGCACGTCGGCGACGTGGATCGCACGGGGGACCAGGGTCTCGTTGCGCTCGTCGGGCATGCGGATCACAGCGGCGTCGGCGTCGAGGAGCTCGACCATCGCACGGGCGACCGCGTCCAGGATCGCCTCCAGCGAGAGGCTTTCGGCGAACGACTGTGAGATCTCGTACAGGCTTCGCAGCTGGCGCGACGAGCGGCGCTCCGAGTCGAGCGTGCGTTCGAGGATCGCCGAGAGCTCCTTCGTCCGCTCGTGGAGGCGCGCGTTCTGGACGGCGACCGCGAGCTGGCTCGAGAGGGCGATCAGCAGGCCCTCCTCGCCCTCGCGGTACGGCCGCGAACGGGTCTTGAAGACGCCGAGCGCGCCGATGGCCTCGTCCTGGACGAGGAGGGGGATGAAGAGCGCGCGGCGGATGTCGCTCTCCTCGAGCACGTGCTCGAGACCCCGAAGACGCGGGTCGGCGCGCATGTCCTCCACGAAAAGGAAGCCCCGGCTCCGGTAGGGCCCGAGAGCGAGGTCGAGCAGGCGCTCCCCGAGGTCGGTGTGCGGGCCCACGAGCCCCCGGGAGGCCGCCGCCGTGAGCCGGCCCTCCTCCCGGAGGTAGACCACGACGTGGCCGCTCGCCGTCAGCTCGGCTACCCGCTCGACGGCGGTCTCGAGGGTGTGGGCGAGCGAGAGCTGCGCGATCGCCTGGCTCACGACGCCGACCAGCGCCTGCGAGCGCTTGAGCGCCAGCGCGATCAACCCCACCCGGTGACTGCGACGCAGCGCGAGCGCGGCCCGGGCGGCGAACGGCGAGAGCCGCTCGAGCGCGGCCTCTCCCGGCCCCTCGTCGTCGAAGGCGAGCTGGAGCGCCGCCGCAGGCGGCTCCCCGAAGGGGAGCGTGTGCACGAACCAGCGCCCGAGGCGCTCGGAGCCGCCCGTTCCCCGTTCGAGCCCGCGGCGCACTACATCGGCGTCCTCGAAGAGCTCGGGCACCCGGCCGCCGAATCCGGAGGCGGCGAGGAGGGACGGCAGTCCCTCGGGGTCGAGGCGCCAGAGGACGGCGCCGGCGGCGCCGGCGGCGCCGGCGGCCACGCGCACGATCTGCTCCGCGGTGTCGGTCTCGTCCGTCCCCGCCGCCAGCGCCTCGCCGAGGAGCTCGAGCTCGGCCGCGCCGAGCTCGGCGCGGCCGTTTCCTCCCTGGCCGCGGCCCGGGCGGATGCGGACGGCGAGCGCCACCTGGGCGACGGCGGCCTGTGCGAGCGCCTCCTCCTCGGGCCCGAGGCCGAGCGCCGAGCGGTAGAGCTCGAGCGTTCCTACGAGCTCGCCGTCCACGACGACCGGGACCACGTGCGCGACCGGCGTCCCGGCCCGCGCCGCGGCCCGCCGGATCGCTCCAGGGGCGGCAGGGTCGCCGGGGGCGTCCGCCAGCTCGACCGGCTCCTCGCCGACCTCGGCGGCCGGCAAGCCCGTTCCCTCCAACTCGGCCCTGACCGCGGCCGATTCGGCATGCACCGCACGCGCGACGAGCCGGCCGCCGTCGGCGAGCCGGGCGACCACGAGCTCCGAGCCCGTCCCGAGCGCCACCGCACGGACGAGCGCGCGCAGGCCGCGGTCGGGCGCCTCGGCGCGAACGAGCTCGAGCGCCGCCGCGGCGAAGGCCGCGAGCGCACCGGCGGTGCCCTCGTCCGGCCGACCGCCTGCCTGGGCCGATGCGAGCGCCCCCTCCACGAGCTCATTATGGCCCTCGGCTTGCCGCTCGAACAGAGGCGGCTCTCCTTGCGGCATCCGGCCGAAGCGGCAAGAATTCCGCCCCATGGCCGCCCCTGCGCCGCGTCGCGCCCAGCGGGAGGACGTCCGGGCGGACGATCCTCCCCTGGATCCACACGCCGTCGACCGGCGGCTGCGCCGCGAGCGCGCGAAGCGGCGAGCGCGGGTCGAGCACCGGCGGGAGCAGCGCGTGGCCGGAGTCCGCTTCCTCGTCCTCATCGGCGTCCTCGTCTTCCTGACGCTCTTCCTGGGCCTCTCGATCTGGGAGAAGATCAGGGCCCTGTTCGGTCTTTAGAGTGCCGCAGTCCGGGCAACCAGGGGGAGGGCCGTTCCTCGCGCCCCGGCCGGGACGGCCGGAGGGACCCGCTGCGGGACTCTGGCGCACGGGCGAGCTGCTCGCTTGGCTCGGCGGGCTCGTGCTGACGCTGAGCGCGTTCATGGGCTGGTACACGATCTCCGGCGACCTGCGCGGGCGGCTGGCGGTGATCGGCTGGCACTCGGGGACGATCGGCAAGCTCGTCTTCCTCGTGGGCGTGGCGGTGCTCGTCCTCCTCGCGCTTCGCGTCTTCGGCGTCGAGCTCCCGCCGAGCGTGCCGGAGGGCCTCGTCATCGCGGGCCTCGGGCTGGCGGGGACGATCCTCGTCCTGATCCGGCTCTTCGACGTCCCCGAGCGCTTCGAGCCCGCCGTCGGGCGCGGGCTGGGGATCTGGCTCAGCCTTCTGGCGTCGCTCGTCCTGATCGCCGCCGGCCTGCTGAAGTCCGCCGAAGACGCCTGACCAGGCCGACGGCGACGAGGGCGACGCCAGCCCCGATCGCAGCCCCCACGAGCACGTCGAAGGGGTAGTGGACGCCGACGTAGACGCGGGAGTAGCAGATCGCGGCGGCCAGGAGGGCGAGCGGCAGGCGCCAGCGGCCGATGAGGTAGCCGACGATGACCGCGCCGGCCGCGCTCGTTGCGGCGTGGCCCGAGGGGAAGGACGTGCTCACGTCCCAGCGGAGGAGCGGCGCCGCCTCCTCGAGCACGACGTAGGGCCGGTCGCGGTCGGCCGCGTACTTGAGGAAGACCGTGAGCAGGTCGGCCGCCCATACGGTCGCGGCCGTGATCAGGGTCGTCGCCACCACCGGCCGCCCGGCGAGGTAGGCGAGGAGCGGTGCGAGCCCGATCCACACGAGCCCGGCCTGGGCGACTGCGGTGACGCCGACGAAGAGCCAGTCGAACGGCTCCCACCGGTGCCCGACGACCCAGACGAAGAGGTCGCGATCGAGCTCGGCTAGGCGGCCGGGCACCGCCGCCCGCCAGGCTCAGGAGGGCTTGGCGAAACAGGCGCTTGTGCCGCAGGGCCGCGCTGCTCGCCCCGACGCTGCGTCCTCAGTCGCACCGATATGCCTGCATATCGGCACTCCCTGCATCCTTGCCTCGGAACGAACATCGCACCCCTGCGACGAACGACGTTCCGCCAATCCCTCCTAGGACCCCAGAACCTGCCTGGCCGCCTCGAGGAGCTGGCCGGGGTCGAACGGCTTGCCGAGGAACGCCTGCGCGCCCCGCTCGGCCGCTTCGTCGGCCATCTCGAGCTCACCGCTGTACATGATGACCGGAATGGCCTCCACGCCGTGCCGCTCCCGGACACGCTGGAGCATGTCCCAGCCGTCCACCTCGGGCATCTTCACGTCCAGGAGGATGACGTCGGGCGGCTCGGCCTCGAGCGCCGCGAGCCCTTCCTCCGCGCTGCCCGCCTCCCGGACGTCGTAGCCCTCCGGCTCGAGGTTCGCGCGGACGTACTCGCGGAGCGCGGCGTCGTCGTCCACCACGAGCACGCGCCGTCGCACGCCGGCGGCGGCCGGCGCCGGACGCGGGCCGGCGAGGAAGGCCTCGAGATCGCTGCGGCGGAAGCGCCGGTGCCCGCCCGGCGTGTAGAAGGTCGGCAGCCGCCCGCCGTCCGCCCACTTCCGCACGGTGCTCTGCGCCGCGCCGAGGTACGCGGCGGCCTGCCCGAGAGTGAGCCATTCCCTAGTTTCATCCGCCTGCACCCGAGCAGAGGCGGAGTCCCGCTTCCTGTCGTTTGGCATGGGCCGCCAGATCGAACTCTACTCATTTCTGCCGATTCTTCTACGGTCCCGTAGAAGTCTCTGCTCCCTCTTCGGACGGGACGGTGAGCGGCTCCAGGGTGCGGACGATGGTCTGCGTCCCGCCGGGCTCCGGCGCGTCCTCGACCGCCTTGCCGATCACGAAGCCTGCGAGGAACACGACCACGATCACGGCGAGGCGGACGAGCCAGGCGACCGCCCGCCGACCGGCGCTCCGGCCGCGTGTCCGGCCTCGCCCCCGCGTCCCCGGCCCGCCGAGGGTCACGGAGCGTAGTCGGTCGCGCCGCGCGCGTAGTGGGCGAACGCCGCGTCCTGCACGAGCGCGGTGTCGCGGAGCCCCGCGCGCGCCCGCGAAGGCGTGCTCGCGACGACCACGTCCCGCACCCAGTCCTCCGAGCCCTCGTAGGTCCGCGCCAGGTCCGAGAGCGTGAAGGTCTGGCCGACGCGCCGGCGCAGCTCGTCGACGACCGCCTCGACGAGGAGCCAGAGGTGGCGCGAGCGGGCGGTGTCCTCGCCCGCGGCCTCCAGCCGGCGGCGGCCGTCCTCCCACTGGTGCCGGGCGCTCTCGAGCATCAGCCGTCGCCGGACATCCGTCCGCAGCGGGCGTCGGGGCACCACCGCTCGCCGGCCTCCTCGACGATCGCCTCGCCGAGCTCATAGCCCGGCCGGGCGAGAGCGAACGCGGCGTGGGCGTGGAGGCACTTGAGCCGGCCGGGCGCCCTCGTCCCACCGATCCCGACGTCGAGCTCCGGGCGCAGCTCGCGCTGCTCGCGGTCGGCGCGCGCGAGGCTCGCGGCCAGCGCCGGGTCGGCCGCGGCCGCCTCGGACCAGCGCTCGACGCCGCCGGCCGCCTCCAGCCTGGCGATGCCGGCCACCAGCCAGGGGCAGGTCAGGTAGTAGGTGGTCGGGAAGGGCGCGCCGTCGTCCCCGAACGGCGCCTGCTCCGTGACGGCGGGAAAGCCGTGCGCGCAGCGGACAGCCACGCGCCGAAACGGGCGCGCGGGGCGGCCGAGCTGCCGGGAGACCACCGCCGTGTCGTCCACGCGATCATGGTAACGGGATGCTTCAGGAGGGCTTCCGGTCGCGCTTCCGCTCGCCGATCCCGGTGACGATGAAGAGGCGCTCACCAGGCTTGACGAGGCCGAGGCGGCGCGCCTCGCGCTCGACGAACCCCGTCGTGCCGGCCTCGGCGATGCGCCGCTCGAGCGCCGTGTTCGTGGCGGCGAGCTGCTCGACCTCGGCCTGGCGGGCCGCCACGTCCTCCTTCGCCTCGCGGTAGGCGCGCAGCGGCTGGACGTAGGCGGCCGCGATCGCGAGCAGAACGAGCGCGGCGATCCAGCGGAGCGCGAGCGCGGACCTGGAGGGACGGCGAGCAGCGTGGCGGCGACCCCGAGCCATGGGCATGCCAACTTCGACCGCAGCCTACGGCCTCCTGCTCGCGGCCCTGCAGACGGTAGCGAGGGGGTCGGACGGGAGGGGGTCGGACGGACCGGGACTCCGCGCTCGGGCGGCCCTCAGGCGGTCTCGACCTTGATCACGTTCGTCGTCCCGGGGACGTTCACCGCCGTGCCCGCCGTGATCACGACGCGGTCGCCCGGCACGACGAGGCCAGACTCGCGGGCGGCGTCGAGCGCGCTCGACCAGAGGTGCTCGACGTCCTTCGCCTCCTCGATCTCGGACGCGACCACGCCCCACTCGATCGCGAGCTGCTGCACGGCGTGGCGCTTGTGCGTCACGGCGATGATCGGCCGGCGCGGGCGGTGGCGCGCCACGGCCGAGGCCGTGCGGCCGCTGTAGGTGGGGACGAGGATCGCAGCTGCTCCCAGCACCTCGGCGATGTCGCAGGCGGCGTTCGACATCGCGTCGCCGACGGTCGGGAACGGCTGGTCGCCGGCCTGCGCGAGCTCGTGGCGGTAGCCGAGGCTCGGCTCGACCGCCCGCGCGATGCGGTCCATGTAGGCGACGCTCTCGACGGGGTAGTGCCCGATCGCCGTCTCGCCGGAGAGCATCAGCGCCGAGGTGCCGTCGAGGATGGCATTGGCGACGTCGCTCGCCTCTGCGCGGGTCGGCTCGGGCTTCGTCATCATGCTCTCGAGCATCTGCGTGGCCGTGATGGCCGGCTTTCCGTGCTCGAGCGCGCATTGAATGACGCGCTTCTGGACGAGCGGGACGGCGGCCGGCCCGATCTCGACGCCCAGGTCGCCACGCGCGACCATGACCCCGTCCGACGCGCTGACGATCGCGTCGAGCTCCTCGACCGCCTCGGCCTTCTCCACCTTGGCGATCACGAGCGCCCTGGCGTCGGCGGCGTTCAGGAGCTCGCGCAAGCCGCGGCAGTCGGAGGCGGAGCGCACGAACGAGAGCGCCACGTAGTCGATGCCGAGCGTGAGCGCGAACTCGAGGTCGGCCAGGTCCTTCTCGGTCAGCGAGGGGACCGGGATGGGGACGCCCGGCACGTTGACGCCCTTGTGGCTGCCCACCGCGCCCCCGACCAGGACGGTGGCGAGGGCGCGGCCCCCGTCCACCTGGTCCACGCGCAGCCGCACGAGCCCGTCGTCGATGAGCAGCTCGTGGCCCGGGTTCAGGACCTGCGTGAGCACGGCCGGCATGACCGGCAGGTCGTCGGGCCGACCGCTCCCCTCGCCGGCAATGGCGATCTCGTCGCCCTCGACGAGGATGCGGGGAGCCTCGAGGTCGCCGACGCGAATCTTCGGCCCCTGGAGGTCGGCGATCAGGGCGAGCGGACGTCCGGCCCGCTCCTGCGCCTCCCGGACGAGCCGCGCCCGCTCGCCGTGCTCCTCGTGCGTGCCGTGCGAGAAGTTGAGTCGGGCGGCGTCCATGCCGGCCGCGACGAGCCGGTCCATCGCCTCGGACGTGGCAGAGGACGGCCCGATCGTGCAGACGATCTTCGTACGGCGCTGGCCGAAGCTCACGCCCTCACGTTAGCGGCAGGACCTGCGCGCTCCCGCGCCCGCAGGCCTCTAGCGGCGGGCGCGCGGGAACGCCGACCAGCCGGGGTACTCGGCCCGCTCGCCCAGCTCCTCCTCGATCCGCAGGAGCTGGTTGTACTTCGCCACGCGGTCGCTCCGCGAGGGCGCGCCCGTCTTGATCTGCCCCACGCCAGTCGCCACGGCCAGGTCGGCGATCGTCGTGTCCTCCGTCTCGCCGGAGCGATGCGACATGACAGCCGCATACCCGTGGGCGCGGGCCAGGTCGATCGCCTCGAGCGTCTCGGTGAGCGTCCCGATCTGGTTGACCTTCACGAGGATCGCGTTGGCCGCGCCTTCCTCGATCCCGCGGCGGAGCCTGTCGACGTTGGTGACGAAGAGGTCGTCGCCGACGAGTTGCACGGTATCGCCGAGCCGGGCCGTGAGCGTGCGCCAGGCGGGCCAGTCGTCCTCGGCGAGCCCGTCCTCGATCGACACGATCGGGTAGCGGGCGCAGAGGTCCTCCCACATCTGCGTCAGGCCGTCGGCGTCCAGATCCCTGCCCTCGAGGCGGTAGCGGCCGTCCGCGTAGATCTCGGTGGTGGCAGGGTCGAGCGCGATCGCCACACGCTCGCGATGGCCCGCCCGCTCCGCGGCCTCGAGCACGACCGCGATCGCCTCCTCGCTCGAGCCGAGATCGGGGGCGAAGCCGCCCTCGTCCCCGACGGCGGTGGCCAGCCCCCGCTCATGGAGCAGCGCCTTGAGCCGGTGGAAGGTTTCGACACCGACGCGGAGGGCCTCCGAGAACGAGGAGGCGCCCAGCGGGACGACCATGAACTCCTGTAGGTCGAGCGAATTCTGCGCGTGGGCGCCGCCGTTGACAACGTTGAGCATGGGAACGGGCAGCACGCGCGCCTCGTCCCCGCCGAGCCAGCGATAGAGCGAGACGCCGGCCTCGGCCGCGGCCGCGCGCGCGACGGCGAGCGAGCAGCCCAGCACCGCGTTCGCGCCGAGGCGGGACTTGTCCTCGGTGCCGTCGAGCTCGAGGAGCAGGCGGTCGACCGCCGCCTGGTCGTCGGCCGCAACGCCGGCGAGCGCGGGCCCGATCTCCTCCTCCACGTTCCGCACGGCCCGGAGCACGCCCTTGCCGAGGTAGGCGCCGTCGTCGCCGTCGCGGAGCTCCAGCGCCTCGAACCGTCCCGTGGACGCCCCGGAGGGGACGTCGGCGCGTCCGACGGCCCCCGAGTCGAGCTCCACCTCGACCTCCACCGTCGGATTGCCACGGGAGTCGAGAATCTGGCGGGCATGGACGCGGACGACCTTCACGCGAGAGCCTCCTTGGCGAGCCTGTAGTAGCGATCCTGCTCCTCGAGCTCCAGCGCGCGCCAGTCGCGCCCATCCTCCTCGGCGAGTGCGACAGCCCGCTCCACGCGCTCGACGAAGCGGCCGCTCGTCGCCCGGAGCGCCAGCTCGGGGTCGACGTTGAGCGCGCGGGCGAGGTTCACCGCCGTGAACAGGAGATCGCCGATCTCGGCGACGACGCGTTCCGGCGGCTCGGTCTCGGCAGCCGGCATGCCCCCTCCCGCGAGCTCGGCCTCCAGCTCGTCCGCCTCCTCTCGCACCTTCGCGAGAGGGCCGGCCGCGTCGAGCCAGTCGAAGCCGGCCGCGGCCGCCCGGCGCTGCACCTTGCGCGCGTGGAGAAGCGCCGGCAGCGTCTCCGGCACGTGGTGGAAGATCCCCTCGCGGTCTTCCTGCTCGCGCTTCAGCTCCTCCCAGCGGCCCTTGACCGCCGCCGGCGTGGCGAGGTCGGCCTCCCCGAAGACGTGCGGATGGCGGCGGACGAGCTTCGCGTGGATGCCGCGCGCGACCGTCGCCAGGTCGCCGGCCCCGCGCTCCTCGAGCAGCAGCGCGAGGAACACGGTCTGGAAGAGCAGGTCGCCGAGCTCGTCGGCGAGCTTCGCATCGTCGGCCGCCACGGCCGCGTCCGCCACCTCGTAGGCCTCCTCGACCGTGTGCGGAACGATGGTGCGGGCCGTCTGCGCGCGGTCCCACGGGCACTCCCGCCGCAGCCGCTCGGCCAGCTCCTGGAGATCGACGAGCGCCTGCTCGAGGCCGTCGCCGCCGCCCACGAACGGCCTACTCGGTCTCGGTCTGGGTCTCGGTCCCGGTCTGCGGAGGCTGCGAGCCGGTGTCGGCGCCGCCGGTCGTCGTGGCCGGGAGCGGAGGCGGCTCGAAGCCGGGCGCGTAGGCGATCTCGTCCTCGAACCGAGTCCGAAGCTCCTCGATCCACTCGTTGATGCGCGTGTTCTTCTTCTCCTCGAGGAGCTGCTCGCGGATCTGCTCCTCGACGTCGGCCAGCTCCTGGGTCGCCTTCGGCTCGATCTCGCCGGTCGCCTCGATGATGTGCCAGCCGAACTGCGTCTTGACCGGCTCGGACAGCTCGCCGGTCTCGAGCTCGAAGGCCGTCTCGTCGAACTCCGGCACGGTCGCGCCCTGCTGGGCGGTGAACTTGCCGCCCTGCTTCGCCGAGGCCGGATCCTGCGAGAACCTGCGCGCGAGCTGGGCGAAGTTGCCGCCGTCCTGGAGCTGGGCGTGGAGGTCGTCGGCGCGCGCCTTGTTCTTCACGAGGATGTGGCGCACGTCGCGCGAGGCGGGCGTCTCGAACTGCGTCTGGTTGTCCTCGAAGTACGCCTGGACGTCGGCCTCGGTCACCTCCACCTCCTCGTTCACCTGCTCGAAGATGCGCTCGGAGAGGATGCGCGTGCGCACGTCCTTGCGCACCTGCTCGTCGCTCAGGCCCTGCTTCTCGAGCTCGGCCTCGTACTGCTCCTGATTCCCCTCGAAGAACTGCTCCTTGAGCTCGTCGAGCCGCTTCTCGACGTCCTCGTCGGTCACCTCGATGTTGAGCTCCTCGCCGGCGATCTCGAACTGAGCCTGCTCGACGAGGCTGCGGACGATCGCGTTGCGGAGCTGCGCGAACTCGGGCGTCCCGGCCTCGGGGAACTCCTGCTCGCGCGCCTCGTACGTCTTCTCGGCCTGCGCGAGCAGCCGGTCGTACTCCGCCTTGGAGATCTCGCGGTCGCCGATGACGGCGATCGCGCCGGCCGGCACCTCGGCCGCCTCGTCGCTGTCGTCACCGCCGCACGCGGCAACGGTGACCCCGAGGGCGAGCGCGGCGAAGAGGGCGACGAGTCGAGTGAAAAGAGGCATGTGGGCGTACTGCTAGGCCGAAAGCCGTAGGTCGAGGATAGCATCGGCGAGCTCCACCGCTCCCGAGAACCCGTCGCTGCGCTGCTGGAGCTCCCGCTTTGCGCTCGAGTAGACGGCCGTGGGAGCCGAGGCACGCAGCGCGCGCAGCTCGGCCGAGCCGAGCACGAGCGGCCCCACGACGGTCCGCCCGCCGCGGAAGACGAGGTAGTCGGCCCCGATCCGCGCGAGCTTGAGCTTGGTCTCCTGGATGGCGAAGAGGCTTTCGACGGGGTCCGGGAGCGGGCCGAAGCGGTCCTCGACGGCGGCCCGCAGCTCACGCAGCTCGTCGTCGGACTCCGCGAGGGCGAGCCGCCGGTGGAGGTCGATCTTCTGCGCCTCGGCCGGCATGAAGTCGGAGGGGACGTACGCGTCGACCTGGGCGTCGACCCGCACCGGTCGGGCCGCCGCGCGCCGCGTTCCCGAGAGCTCGGCGACCGCCTCGCCGAGCAGCTCGACGTAGAGCTCGAAGCCGATCGCGGCGACGTGGCCGGACTGCTCGGCGCCGAGAAGGTCGCCGGCGCCGCGGATCTCGAGGTCGCGCATGGCGATCGCGAACCCGCTGCCGAGCTCCGTGTGGTCGGCGAGCGTGGCGAGGCGGGCCCGCGCCTCCGGGGAGAGCTCCTGGCCGTCGGGATAGAAGAGGTAGGCGTGGGCGACGACGTCGCTCCGGCCCACGCGCCCGCGGATCTGGTAGAGCTGGGCGAGCCCGAGCATGTCCGCGCGCTCGACGACGAGGGTGTTCGCCTGCGGGATGTCGAGGCCCGACTCGATGATGGTCGTCGAGACGAGCACGTCGGCTTCGCCGGCGAGGAAGGCGTGCATGCGCTCCTCGAGCTCGCGCTCCGACATCTGGCCGTGCGCGACGAGGAAGCGCTGGCCGGGCAGAAGCTGCTGGAGCTTCTCGGCCGCCTCCTCGATCGACTCGACCCGGTTGTGCAGGTAGAACGACTGCCCGCCGCGCGCGTGCTCGCGCTCGAGCGCCGTGGTGACGAGCTCCTGGTCGTACTCGCCGACGGTGGTGCGGATCGGCCGCCTCCCCTCGGGCGGCGTCTCGATGATCGAGATGTCGCGCAGGCCTGAGAGCGACATGTGCAGCGTCCGCGGAATGGGTGTGGCGGAAAGCGCGAGCACGTCGACCTCTAGGCGCAGCGAGCGCAGCAGCTCCTTCTGCGCCACGCCGAAACGCTGTTCCTCGTCGAGGATGACGAGACCGAGCTCCCTCGGGATGACGTCGCGCGAGAGCAGGCGATGCGTGCCGATCAGCACCTCGACCTTGCCCTCCTGGAACTCTTTCAGGATCCGCGTCTGGTCCGCCTTCGTGCGGAACCGGGACACCATCTCCACGCGGACCGGGAAGTCGCGGTAGCGCTCTCGAAACGTGTTCCAGTGCTGCTCGGCGAGGATCGTCGTCGGGCAGAGGACGAGGGTCTGCTTCCCGTTCAGAGCCGCAGCGAACGCGGCGCGCACCGCCACCTCGGTCTTGCCGAAGCCGACGTCGCCGCAGACGAGCCGGTCCATCGGGCTGGGCGCCTCGAGATCCTCCTTGACGGCCTCGATCGCGTGCAGCTGGTCGTCCGTCTCCCGGTACGGGAATGCCGCCTCGAGCCGCTCGAGCCAGTCCTGGTCGAGGTCGAACGCGAAGCCGGGAGCCTGCTTCCGCGCGGCGTAGAGCGCGAGGAGCTCGCCGGCAAGCTCGCGCACGGACTGTCGGGCGCGCGTCTTGAGGTTCTGCCAGGCCTTTCCCCCGAGCTTCGAGAGCGAAGGCGCGGCGGCATCGGCGCCGATGTAGCGGCTCACCTTCGGCAATTGCTCGTGCGGGACGTACAGGCGATCCTCGCCTCGGAACGCGAGATAGAGGTAGTCGCGCGTGACACCCGCGACCTCCTTGGTCTCGAAGCCGAGGAGCTTCCCGATGCCGTGGTCCTCGTGGACGACGAAGTCGCCAGTGCGCAGGTCCGCGAACGACTGCAACGCGCGGCCCAGCCGTGCGTCGGCACGCGGGGGGCGTTTCCGGAAGACCTGGACGTCCGGGAGCAGTGCGACGCCGAGGTCGCGCCAGACGAAGCCGCGTCGGGCGGGACTGACGACGAAGCGGAGCTCCGGCTCGTCGGAAAGCGGCCGGTCGTCTTCGACGACGTCCGCCTCGACCTTCCGCAGGAGACGCCCGGTGCGAAGCGCCTCTCCCTTGTGAGGAAAGGCGACGAGCACGCGTCGCCCCTGCCGCAGCATCCCCGCGAGCTCGGTCTCTGCCTCGGCGAGGCCACGCGCGGCGATCGCCGGGCGCTGGGCCTCGAACCGATGCGGCTGCGAGCGCGGGAACGGGTCGAGCTCGGCGGCACCTTCGAGGGAAAGTGGCTCGAGCCCCTCGTCCTCCCAGACACGGCGGACATCCGCCGGTTGCCAGACGACATCGGATGGGCGTGCGACAGGCGGGACGAGCTCGACCGACCCGTGCACTGGCCCCTCGTCGAATCCCGGCTCCGGCGAAAGTTCCGGCTCGACGAGATCGCGCCGCCGCTCCGCGGCGGGATAGATCACGGCGTCGTCGACCGGATGGAGCGCCCGCTGAGTGAAGGGAGAGAACGCGCGCACCTGGTCGATCTCGTCGGCGAAAAGCTCGATGCGGAGGGGCTCGCGACCCGTGCTGGGGAAGACGTCGACGAGCCCTCCCCGTACCGCGATCTGGCCTCGCTCCTCGACACGGTCGACCCGCGCGTACCCGGCGAGCGCGAGTGTCCCAACGAGTGCGTCGAGCCCGATCTCGTCGCCGAGCGCGATGCGCACCGGCTCCGGTCGCTCCTCGCGGCGTGGCATCCCCTGAGCGAGCGCCCGGGCCGAGGCCGCGACGAAGCCGCCGGCCGCGAGCACGTCGAGCGCGCGAGAGCGCTCGCCGACGAGGTGTGCCGGCGGCTCGAGGCCCGAGTCGAGAGCGACGCCCCGGCTCGGAAGGAGCGCGACCTGCTCGGGGTCGAGATACCACGCGACCGCCTCGGCCGCGTCGCGCGCATGCTCGTCATCCGGGAGAACGGCGAGCAGTGCCGCGGCTCGCGTCTCGTGGAGCGCCGCGAGCACGAGGGGGAGCGCCGAGTCCGAAACGCGCGCGGGCGCCGGAAACGCCTCCGCGAACGCGCGAAACTCCTCGCTTTCGGCGAACGCCGCGACGAGCGCGTGGAGCGGTGAAGGCGCCGGGTCCATAGGTTCGGCGGGACTCGCGTCCCGCGGGCCCATCGTAGCTCCGGGGTGACCCGTGGCCCCCCGGGAAACGGACGTCGACGAACGAGCGGGAAAGGGCTGCGCAGGCGGCCCGCGTACGACCCGGTGGGCGAAGCGCGGGCTCGACGCAGCCCGAACCTCCTCCGCGCGCGGCCCCAACCTCCCCCAGGGGCACTCCCGTGTCCCTACACGAACGGTATCCGGGCCCGTGTCACGCGTGGTTCACGGCTCCGAGTCAAATCAGCCTCAGTTGAACCGCTGCTGCGTGGCGACAAGTCCCTCCGCGACCAGCGACTCGACCGCGTCGGCGGAGCGGGTCACGATCCCCTCCACGTCGTCCTCGGGCTCGAACGCCGAGAGGACGTAGTCGGCCACCGGGCGCGGATCTCCCCGCTCGGGCCGACCGACCCCGATCCGGAGCCGCTGGAAGTCAGGCGTGCCGAGCGCCTGTGCGATCGAGCGCAGCCCGTTGTGCCCCGCGAGCCCGCCGCCGAGCCGAGCCTGCAGCCGTCCGACGGGCAGGTCGACGTCGTCGTGGACGACGAGCACGCTCTCCGGCGACACCTTGAAGAACCGCGCGGCGGCGGCGATCGACCGGCCGGACTCGTTCATGTACGTCTCGGGCTCGAGCAGCGCGAGTCGAGCCTCACCGAAGCGCGTCTCCGCGAGCCGGCCGCTGAACTTCGATCTGAACGACCCGGACTGCCGGCGGGCGAGCTCGTCGACGACCATCCAGC
>JBOHAM010000186.1:0-18469 GCA_050697735.1 Gaiellaceae bacterium
TCGTCCGCGAGATCAACAAGCAGGGGACGCCGATCCTGCTCGTCGAGCAGAACGCGCTCATGGCCCTCGACGTCGCCAACCGCGGGTACGTGATGGAGACCGGCCACATCGCCCTCACGGACGACGCGAAGGTCCTCGCCAAGAACGAGCAAGTCCGCAAGGCCTACCTCGGCGAGGAGTAGGCCCGGGGCCGCTCGCGGGCACGCCGGTGGGCTCCCGTCCGGCGAATACACTCGGGGGCATGCCGAAGACGCTGACCGGGGCCGAGCTTCAGCTCGACGACGGGCCTGCCCGCGAGTCCGAGCTCTTCCTCGTCGACGGCAACAACCTCGCCTACCGGGCGTACTTCGCCCTCCCGGAGGAGCTGGCCACGAGCGACGGCTTCCCCACGAACGCCCTCCTCGGCTTCACGAACATGCTCTTCAAGCTGCTCGCGGACTACCGGCCGAAGGGGGTCGCCGTCGCCTGGGACACGAGCCCGGTGCACCGCAAGGAGCTCTCGCCCGACTACAAGGTCGAGCGCCGGCCGATGCCTGACCTGCTGCGCGAGCAGTTCGCCCACTTCCGCCCCATCGTCGAGGCCTTCGGCTACCGGAACCTCGAATTCGAGGGCTGGGAGGCGGACGACGTCATCGCCACGCTGGCCAGCCGGGCGGACGAGGCGGCCGTGAAGACATGCGTCGTCTCCACCGACCGCGACGCCTTCCAGCTCTGCTCCGCGAACGTCTGCCTGATGATGACCCCGCGCGGGGTCGCCGACGTCCACGTCTACACGCCCGAGCGCGTGCACGCGCGCTACGGCGTCACGCCCGAGCAGGTACCGGACTTCATCGGCCTCAAGGGCGACACCTCCGACAACATCCCCGGCGTCCCGGGGATCGGCGACAAGACCGCCGGGCAGCTCGTGGCGCAGTACGGCTCGCTCGAGGGCGTGCTCGAGCACGTGGACGACCTCTCCCCGGCGCGTGGGAAGGCGCTGCGGGAGCACGCCGAGCAGGCCAGGGAGTCGAAGGAGCTCGCCACCATGCGGCGCGACCTGCCGCTCGACTGCGATCCGGCGCAGCTCGTCCTCGCGCCGCCCGACCGCTCCCAGCTCAAGGAGATCTTCCGCCGCTTCGAGTTCCGCAACCTGCTGGGCCGGGTGGACGAGCTCGACGTGGCGCTGCCTGCCGCGCCGGTCGAGGTGCACGGGGTCGCCGTCGCCTGGCGTGAGGGCGAGCTTCCCGCCGTGGCCGGGGAGGCTGCGGTCGCGGTCGAGGACGGCCGCTTCGCCCTCGCGCGTGCGGGAGAGGACGTGCTCGTCGGCCCGTGGTCGCCCGATCTCGACACGCGCCTCCGCGAGGCGGAGCTGGTGGTGCACGACGCCAAGGCGGCTGGCCTCGAGGCGACCGACGACACGCTCCTGCTCGCCTACCTGATCGAGCCCGGCCGGTCGACGTACCTCCTCGACGATCTCGCCGCCGAGTACGGGGTGGAGCTGGTGCCCGAGCCGGCCACGGACGACGAGACGGCCGCCCTCGTGCGCCATGCCTCGGCTGCCCTGCGCCTCGCCCCGTCCCTCAGGGCTCGCGTGGAGGAGCGCGGCCTCGAGCCCCTCTATCGCCGCGTCGAGCTCCCGCTCACGGAGGTTCTCGCGGCGATGGAGGACGTCGGTGTCCGCATCGACACCTACCGCATGGGCGAGATCACGGCACGGCTGGCCGACCGGGTCGAGGAGCTGGAGGCCCGGGCGCACGAGCTCGCGGGCGAGGAGTTCATGCTCGGCTCGACCCAGCAGGTGGCCCGCATCCTCTTCGAGAAGCTCGAGCTGACTGCCGGCCGCAAGGGAAAGACCGGCTACTCGACCGACTCCCGCGTCCTGCGCGCGATCCGAGACGAGCACGAGATCGTGCCCGTGATCGAGGAGTGGCGCGAGTACTCGAAGCTCCTCAACACCTACCTCGGCCCTCTGCCCGGGCTGATCGGGGACGACGGCCGGCTGCATACCCACTTCAACCAGGCAGTCGCCTCCACCGGGCGCCTCTCCACCACGAGCCCGAACCTGCAGTCCATCCCCATCCGCACGGAGCTCGGCCGCGAGATCCGGAGCGCCTTCGTGGCCGAGCCCGGCTTCCGGCTCCTCTCGGCGGACTACTCGCAGGTGGAGCTGCGCATCCTCGCCCACGTCTCCGGGGAGCCGAAGCTCCGCGAGGCCTTTGCGCAGGGGGAGGACATCCATTCGGCCACCGCCGCGGAGGTGCTCGGCAAGGAGCGCTCGGAGCTGACGAAGGACGAGCGCAACGTGGCCAAGATGGTCAACTTCGGGATCATCTACGGCATCTCGTCGTTCGGGCTCTCCGAGAACTTAGGCATCGAGCGCGAGCAGGCGCAGGAGTACATCGACACGTACCTGGCGCGCTTCCCGCACGTCCAAGACTTCATCCAGCGGACGATCGAGCAGGCCGAGCGCGACGGGTATGCGACCACGCTCTTCGGGCGCCGCCGGCCCGTCCCGGAGCTGAAGGCGCGCAACCGCCAGACGCGCTCCCTCGGCGAGCGGCTGGCGGTCAACTTCGTCATGCAGGGCACGGCGGCGGACGTGATCAAGGCGGCGATGGTCGCCATCCACCGGCGCCTGCGCGAAGAGGGGCGCGCCTCGCGCCTCGTCCTCCAGGTGCACGACGAGCTGCTGCTCGAGGTGCCGGAGGTGGAGACGACCGCCGTCCGCGACCTCGTGCGCGAGGAGATGTGTCGCGCCTACCCGCTCGACCCGCCGCTCGCCGTCGACGTTGGCATCGGCGACGACTGGGACGAGGCCAAGAGCTGATCCCTCGCGGGCTGCGGACGAAGCGACGACTCCTGCGGCAGTGGCGGGAAGGGGGCGCCGAGGCGCTCGCCGAGATCTACGCCCAGCCCGGACTATGTCGAGCACAACGGGACGAAGACCCTGGCGGACGCCAGGGCGCAGGTCGCGCGTTTCGCCGCCGGCGGGAGGAAGACGGCTTCAGCCTCTGGGCGGCCGAGGACCTCGACACCGGCTCCTTCGTCGGCCGCCTGGGCCTGATCCGCCACCACGACTGGCCGGAGGCCCCCCGACCCGGTGGAGGTCGGCTGGGTGCTCCATCGAGACTGGTGGGGGCGGGGCCTCGCCACCGAAGGCGGCCGGGCAGGGCTCGACGGCTGGCGCGAGCATCTCGACGACGCGCAGCTCATCTCGATCACGACGCCGGCGAACCGACACTCCTGCACCGTCATGGAGCGCCTCGGCCTCACGTACCGCGGCAGACCCACTGGCACGACCACGACGTCGTCTGGTACGCCCTCGACCGGTGGTAGCCGCCGGCAGCCCGGATGGTGTCAGGTCTTGCATTCGTGCAAACCCCTGCAAACCGGGTCCTTTTTCTCCTCGCGATGCTGAAATGCAAGACCTGACACCCGCTCGACACCCGCTCGCTACACCCGCTCGCTGCTCGACCCGCCGCTCGCCGTCGACGTTGGCATCGGCGACGACTGGGACGAGGCCAAGAGCTGAGCGCCTAGCTGCGGCGCCAGGCGATCTCGACGACCCCGACCTCCCACTGAACCGGGTCTCGCCGGCCCTCGAGGTCGTAGAACGTGAGGTCGGTCGCGCCTCCGACGGCGAGCCAGCGACCGTCGGGAGACCACGTGGCGACGTGGCCGGGAAAGAGCGGGCCGGACGCTCCGAATCGCGAGCAGCCGACGTCGAAGAGCTGGACGCGGTCCCCGACCCGGAAGACGGCCGAGCAATTGTCGGGCGACAGGACGGGGAGGCGACCCTCGAACCGCTCGCCGAGGTCGAAGGCGTCGGTCAGCTCTCCGCCTTCGTAGCGCTCGATCCTGCGACCCTCCACGATGACTCCGAAGGAGCCGTCGGCCCCGGTGTTCACGGCCGTGATCCCTCCCGAGGCGGTCAGAACCGTGCCGTCCTCGACGACGAGACGGTCGCCGACGGCGAACGCGACCTCGTTCTCGAGCGTGTACGTCGCCGGGCACTCCGGCAGCAGGCGCCGGCGGCGTCCGACGTCGAGGTCGACCGCCATCCGCCGCCGGTTGCACCACGCCGCCCGCTGTCCGTCCGGGCTCCAGACGAGGAAGCCGAAGAGCGCCTCGGACGTCCCCAGGTTGCGGCCCGGCCGCGCCAGGTCGATGAAGCGGAACGGGACGGCGTCGCCGATCGGCTCCGCGATCCCCACTGCCACCTTCGCCGTCACGGGGGCCGCCCAGAGCTCGCAGGTCGACCGCGAGACGACGTTGCGGAACTCGAGGCCCGTAGGCAGGTCGAACTCCCGCACGGCGCACGAGCCCGCTTGCGTGAGCACGAGCCCGCCGCCGGCGCCCGGGACGGCCGGGAAGGACTCCCGGCCCAGGTCCTCGTTCGGCTGCGGCGTAGTGGTGGTGGCGGTCGTGGCGGTCGTCGCCCGCTCCTCGGCGACGGGCTCGGGCTCGCCCTCGGGACGGAGGCTGTCCGCCACCGCGAGGCCTCCGATGAGCACCACCGCCGCCAGGATGAGGAGGTCACGGCCTTTCACGAAACCACGGCTATAATGCGCGATCCCGCATGGCTGCGAACGACACCGCTACCGAGGCAGATATCGAGAAGACGGATGACGGCGTCTGGACCCGTGGTCCCGACGGCGAGCTGATCCCCGACTACGACGCGACCTTCCCCGTCATCAACGAGGGCGAAGTGGTGAGCGGAAAGGTCGTGCGCGTCGACAAGGACGAGGTCCTCGTCGACATCGGCTACAAGTCGGAAGGGGTCATCCCGGTCTCCGAGCTCTCCATCCGCCGCTCGGTCAACCCGGCGGACGAGGTGCAGCTCGGCGACTCGATCGACGCGCTCGTGATGACGAAGGAGGACGCCGAGGGGCGTCTGATCCTGTCGAAGAAGCGCGCGCGCTTCGAGATGGCCTGGAAGCGGATCGAGGGCGCGGCCGAGAGTGGCGAGCCGGTCGAGGGCACGGTGATCGAGGTGGTCAAGGGCGGCCTCATCCTCGATCTCGGTGTCCGCGGCTTCCTGCCGGCCTCCCTCGTGGACATCCGCCGCGTCCAGGACCTGGACGAGTTCATGGCGCAGCAGCTCCGCTGCAAGGTGATCGAGCTCAACCGCAGCCGCAACAACGTCGTCCTCTCGCGCCGGGCGGTGCTGGAGGAGGAGCGGCGCGAGATGCGGCAGGCGATCCTCGACCGCCTCTCGCCCGGCGACGTGGTCGAGGGGACGATCTCCAACATCGTCGACTTCGGCGCGTTCGTCGATCTCGAGGGCATCGACGGGCTCATCCACATTTCTGAGCTCTCGTGGAGCCACGTGAACCACCCGTCCGAGCTGCTCGAGATCGGGCAGGAGGTGCGGGTGAAGGTGCTCGACATCGATCGCGAGCGCCAGCGCATCTCGCTCGGGCTCAAGCAGACACAGTCCGACCCCTGGCAGCAGGTCGTAGACACCTACGAGCAGGGCGACGTCGTCGAGGGACGGGTCACGAAGGTGGTCACGTTCGGCGCCTTCGTGGAGGTTGTCCCGGGCGTCGAGGGGCTCGTCCACATCTCCGAGCTCGCAGCCCACCACGTCGAGAATCCGCGCGAGATCGTCCAGCAGGGCGAGTCGGTGCGCGCGAAGATCATCGAGATGGACGCGGAGCGCCGTCGCCTCTCACTCTCGCTCAAGCGGGTCGAGGAGGGCGAGGTCTCCCGGCCGGGGATCGGCGAGGATTCCGCCCCCGATCTCGGCCTCTCGGAGGAGGTCTTCGCCGAGGGGGCCGCAGACGTGCCGCAGGCCGAGGCCGTGGAGCCTCAGGCCGAGGCCGTGGAGCCGGAGGCCGAGGCCGAGCCGGAGCCCGAGGCCACGGAGCCGGAGGCCGCGGAGCCCGAGCCGGAGCTCGAAGGCGAGCCGACGGCGGAGGGCGGCGAGGAGCCGGTGGCGGAAGCCGGCCCGACCGAGACCGCTGAGGCCTCCGTCGAGGACGAGCCCGCGGCCGACGACGCGGCCCCCGACGAGACTGACGAAGAGAAGTAGGCGCCGCCCCGTGGCGGTGGCCGTCACGGGCGGGATCGGCGCCGGGAAGTCCGAGGCCCTGCGCGCATTCGCGCGGCACGGGGCGGCGGTCATCTCGAGCGACGAGATCGTGCACGAGCTCCTGCGCGACGACCCCGAGGTCAAGCGGGCCGTGGTCGAGCGCCTCGGCGAGGAGGTGCTCGGGCAGGACGGCGAGATCGATCGCGGGAAGGTCGGGAAGGTCGTCTTCGCCGACCCCGAAGCCCTGCGCTGGCTCGAGCAGCTCCTCCATCCGCGCGTAGTTGCCCGATATCTCGACTGGCGGGAGGAGCTCGCCGAGCTGCCGGATCCGCCCGCCGTCTGCGTGACGGAGGTGCCGCTCCTCTTCGAGGTCGGCGGCGAGACGCGCTTCGACAAGGTCGTGGTCGTCACCGCCTCCTCCGAGGCGCGGGTAGCCCGGCGCCTGGGCCCGATCCGCGACCGCGAGCGACGGCTCCTCGCCGACGAGGAGAAGGCAAAGAGGGCCGACTTCGTCTACGTGAACGACGGGACGCTCGCCGAGCTGGACGAGTTCGTGTCCGGCGTCGTCGCCACGCTGTCCCGATGAGGGTCCTCGTCGCCGGAGTCGTCCTGCTCGGCGCGCTCGCGGCCGTGCTGCTCTACGTCGAGGAGACAGAGCCGTCCTGGTATGCGCGCCTGCGCTACCCGCTCGAGTACGAGCACATCGTCCGCGGCCATGCGGAGAACTACGAGCTCGACGCGGCCCTCCTCGCGGCCGTCATCTACCGCGAGAGCAAGTTCGAGGCGGACGCGCGCTCGGACTCCGGTGCCATCGGGCTCATGCAGCTGCTCCCCGATACGGCCCGCGGCATCGCGCTCAACACCGGCGGCAGCCGTTTCCGGGTCGAGGACCTCCTCGACCCGGAGATCAACGTCAGGTACGGCTCCTTCTACCTCCGCCGCCTCCTGCGGAAGTACGACGACCAGCGACTCGCCCTCGCCGCCTACAACGCCGGCCAGACCACCGTCGACCGCTGGCTGGAGGAGGGCGGCGAGATCGAGTTCCCCGAGACGCGGGCGTACGTGGACGCCGTCCTCGACGCCCGCGACGTCTACGCGCGCGTGTACGAGGACGAGCTCGGGCTCGAGTAACCGCGCGGGCTACGATGGCTCTCGTGGCCGCGTTCCGCGTCTCCGCCGCCTACCAGCCGACCGGCGACCAGCCGGACGCGATCGCCGCGCTCGCAGGCTCGGTCGGCCACGGCGACCGTTTCCAGACCCTGCTGGGCGCCACCGGGACCGGCAAGACGGCCACGATGGCGTGGATCGCCGAGCAGGTGCAAAAGCCCGCCCTCGTGATCGCGCACAACAAGACGCTCGCCGCGCAGCTCTGTAACGAGTTCCGCGAGTTCCTGCCGTCGAACGCGGTCGAGTACTTCGTCTCCTACTACGACTACTACCAGCCTGAGGCGTACGTTCCGCAGGCGGACCTCTACATCGAGAAGGACGCGTCCATCAACGACGACATCGACCGCCTGCGGCACGCGGCCACGGCGGCGCTCCTGGCGCGCAAGGACGTCCTCATCGTCGCCTCCGTCTCGTGCATCTACGGGATCGGGTCGCCGGTCGAGTACGAGGAGCGGACGGTCGTGCTCGGGATCGGCTTCGAGATCGACCGGGACGTGATGCTGCGCAAGCTCGTGGACATCCAGTACGCGCGCAACGACTCGTTCCTGGGCCGGGGCCGCTTCCGCGTCCGCGGCGACGTCGTCGAGGTGCAGCCCGCGCACATGGAGTCGGCCTACCGCATCTCCTTCTTCGGCGACGAGGTGGAGGCGATCACGCACTTCGACCCGCTCTCGGGCGAGATCTACGCGCGCCTCGAGCACCTGGCCATCTTCCCGGCCACGCAGTACGTGACCACGCGGGAGACGATCGAGCGCTCGGTGCACGAGATCCGGCACGAGCTGGAGGAGCAGGTGAAGCACTTCGAGTCCCAGGGGAAGCTCCTCGAGGCGCACCGGATCCGGCAGCGGACCGAGTACGACCTGGAGATGCTCCAGGAGCTCGGCTACTGCAACGGGATCGAGAACTACTCGCGGATCCTGGACGGCCGGGCCCCGGGAACGGCTCCGCACACGCTGATCGACTTCTTCGGCGACGACTTCCTCGTCATGATCGACGAGTCGCACCAGACCGTGCCGCAGATCGGCGGCATGTACGAGGGCGACCGCTCGCGCAAGGAGACGCTCGTCGAGCACGGCTTCCGGCTGCCGTCGGCGCTCGACAATCGGCCGCTGCGCTTCGACGAGTTCCTCGAGCAGGTGCCGCAGCTCCTGTTCGTCTCGGCGACGCCGGGGCCGTTCGAGCTCCGCAACTCGACGAACATCGCCGAGCAGATCATCCGCCCGACCGGCGTCGTCGACCCCGAGGTCGAACTGCGGCCGACCAAGAACCAAATCGACGACCTCCTGAACGAGATCCGGCGCCGCGAGGAGGCCGGGGAGCGCGTCCTAGTCACGACGCTGACGAAGAAGATGGCCGAGGACCTGACCGACTACCTGCTCGAATCTGGCGTGCGCACGCGCTACCTCCACTCCGAGGTGGACACGCTCGAGCGGATCAAGATCATCCGCGAGCTGCGCCTCGGCGAGTACGACGTGCTCGTCGGCGTGAACCTCCTCCGAGAGGGGCTCGACCTGCCCGAGGTCTCGCTCGTGGCCATCCTCGACGCGGACAAGGAGGGCTTCCTCCGCGGCCAGACCGCGCTCATCCAGACGATCGGGCGGGCGGCGCGGAACGTGAACGGCAAGGTGGTCATGTACGCCGACAAGATGACCGAGGCGATCAAGGGCGCGCTCGACGAGACGACGCGGCGGCGGGAGATCCAGCTCGCCTACAACGAGGAGCACGGGATCACCCCGGAGTCCATCGTCAAGGGCGTCTCCGACATCGCCGAGTTCCTCGCGCTCGAGTCGCAGCCGCACGTGCCGGGCAAGCGAAGGCGCGGGCGCGCCGTCGAGGGCATGACCGCGGACGAGCTGGAGAAGCTCGTCGTGACGCTCGAGGAGGAGATGTTCGCCGCCGCCGAGGAGCTGCGCTTCGAGTACGCGGCCAAGCTCCGCGACGAGATCAAGGACCTGCGCCGCGAGCTCCAGGCGGCCGCAGCCGAGCCGGCCGCGGGCTAGCCAGCCGGCGTGAAGGGGTTCGGCACCGAGAACCAGAGCACGACAGCCGCCTCCGAGTCGGACGGGTTGCGCCAGGTGTGCGGGTCCTGCGGCGAATACGTGAGCGTGTCGCCCGCCCCGAGCTCGTGGACGTCCTCGCCGATCCGCAGCTCGAGCATCCCCGAGGCGACGTAGACGACCTCCATCTCGGCGGGAAACGTGTAGAGCATCTCCCCGGCGCTCGTCCCCGGCGGGATGTGCGACTCGAGCAGGGCCAGGCGCGGCTCCTCCCGGGGGCTGAGGAGCACGTCCTGGTGGCTGTCGAAGAACGGCCAGCCCGCTCCCGCGTCTCCCGCCGAGTCCCTCTCCGGCGGCCGGTCGTCGAGGACCTCGCCGAAGCGCACGTCGAGCGCGGCGCACACCCGGGCGAGGGCTGAGAGCGAGATCGAGCTCAGCCCGCGCTCGAGCTGGCTGATGAAGCCCTTCGTCAGGCCGCTCGCCGTGGCCACCTCGGCGAGCGTGAGCCGGCGCTCCAGGCGGATCGCTCGGAGACGCTCTCCTACGTGCGCAGCCCTCTCGATCTCTGCCTGGCCCAAGAGCCACACCTTAACGCCCCGGGACCCTCGGCAGGCCCCCGAAATCGGCGGATCGCGACCGTAGACGGTTGTCAGACGGCCTGCAAAGGAGTAACTTCGTGGCCGTCCTACCCCGGGGAGAGGAGTCCGATGAGTTCCAGACTGCGGTTCAGGCCGGCGTTCCTGGCGGCCCTGACGCTCAGTTTCACGCTGCTCGTGGCCGGCTCGGTCTCGGCCGGCGCCGCCGGCGGATCCGGCGGCTCCAAGAAGGGCGACGGCAGGCCCAGCGGCAATCCCGTCATCTTCTTCGCCGCCGACGGCATGCGGCCGGACCTGGTCGACAAGTACGCCAAGCAGAAGGTCATGCCCACCATGCGCGAGCTCATCCGCAAGGGCATGAAGGGCAAGAACGGCCTGACGCAGGGCTTCCCGCCCAACACCGGCGTGGGCTGGTACACGCTCTCGACGGGCACGTGGCCCGGTGAGCACGGCTCGACGAACAACACGTTCCACCGGACGGGCGAGGCGAACTTCAACAACTCGACCAGCTTTGCCACGCCCGGCATCCTTCAGGCCGACCACATCGCCCAGTCCGCCGAGCGGTCCGGCAAGACGGTCGTCTCCATGGAGTGGGTCGGGTCGCGCGGGCTCGTGCCTGCGCTCCAGGGCCCCGTGGTCGACTTCCGCAGCTTCATCGGACGGCGCGGGATCATGCTCAACTACGACCTGCCCGGCCAGCCGGCGGGTGCGGAGGCCTTCGGCGTCGAGTACCAGCGGGTGACGCTGGCCGACGCCTCGGGCTGGACGAACGTCCCCACCTCCTTCAGCCCTGCGAAGCAGACGTCGTTCACCCACAACGACACCCGCCTCGCCGGCAACGGTGTCTGGGACGTCTACATCTACGACTCCACGGACGACGGCGTCACGAACTACGATTCGGCGCTGATCGTCTCGGCCGCCGACGGCAAGAACGGCGCCGAGGCGGTTGCCGACCTGGCCCAGGGCGAGTGGGCGGACGCCAAGGTGACCATCGCCGGCGGTCCGCTCGCGGGCCTGACCGCGGGGTTCTACGTCAAGGCGATCGACCTCACCGGCGACCTGTCGAAGTTCCGCCTCTACTTCACCTCCGTGCAGCGGGCGAACGCGACGTACAACGCTCTCGGCGACGCCGGCTCGGCCGCCTTCGCGGAGACGCTGAACAGCGAGTTCCCGACCTCCACCGCGGCGGACTTCGCGCCGCTCGAGGCCGGAATCGTCGACGAGGACACCTATGTCGAGCAGGGCCTCATGTGGAAGGACGCCCACTGGGAGTACCTGCGCTACATCCTCGGCCCCGCGCCGCAGGGTCTCGGCGTGAAGCCGGATCTCCTGCTCGTCGGGACGCCGATCACGGACGAGTTCCAGCACCAGTTCCTGGGGCTCATCACGCCGGAGGACATCGACGGCAACCCGAACCCGTACTTCGACGACCTCACGAACGACGACGTGCCCGACGGGCGCCTCGACGAGCGTGAGGGCTACATCCGCGCGGCGTACGAGGAGGCCGACTCGACGCTCGACCTCGCGCGCGACCTCATGTCGCGGAAGGCGAACGTCTTCGTCTCGTCCGACCACGGGTTCGCGCCGCAGTGGTACGCGGTCAACGTGAGCAAGGTCCTGGTCGACCTCGGCCTCCAGGAGCGCGAGCAGAGCGGCAACTGCCGCAAGGCCGCGAACGATCCCGGCACGACCACGCCGGGCGACACCCTCGCCAAGGAGTGCCACGCGGGCGGGACGTCGCAGATCTACATCAACCTGGCCGGCCGCGACCCGGCCGCGGGGAACACGCCGCAGGTTCCCGCCGACCAGTACGAGGCGGTCCGAAACCAGATCATCGCCGCGTTCGAGAACCTCGACGACCCGAACCTCCCGGGTCAGCAGCAGGTCGTCGAGCGCGTGTTCAAGAAGGAGGAGCTGCGCGACGTCGACGGCAGCGACTCCCTGCACCCGAACCGGAGCGGCGACGTGGTCGTCGTCTTCCGTCCGCCGTACCAGACGGACGCACAGACGCCCGGCCAGCTCGTCGCCTTCTCGCAGTTCTTCGGCCAGCACGGCTACCTGCCCGACCTCGTGAACATCGAGCAGAACGTCAACATGCACGCGACGTTCATCGCCGCAGGGCCGGACATCGGGAACGGCAAGGACGTCGAGGGCGTGCGCGCCGTCGATCTCGCGCCCACGATCGCGTACCTGATGGACATCCCCGAGCCGCAGAACGCCCGCGGCAAGGTCCTGCGGGAGATCATCAAGGGCGGCAAGCGGATCTACGAGCTCCAGATCCTCGACATCTCCGACTACCACGGCCAGCTCGTGCCGCTCAGCGAGGCGGCGGACAGCTTCGGCCCGAGCTTCCCGATCGGCGGCTCGGCGTTCCTGAAGCCGTGGTTCGACTCCTACCGCGACGAGGCGCCGGGCGAGATCCTGACGCTGACCGCGGGCGATGCGATCGGCGCCACGCCGCCGATCTCGGCGTTCTTCGGGGACAAGCCCACGATCGAGATGATGAACCTCATGGGCTTCGACTTCGACGGCCTCGGCAACCACAACTTCGACCGCGGCGAGCAGTACTTCCGGAACGAGATCGTTCCGCTCGCCGACTTCGACTACCTCTCGGCCAACATCGTCGATGACGACGGCGACACGCCCGCGGAGTGGGACAAGTCCAGGGTCCTGACGCTGGCGCCGGGGCTCCGGGTGGCGCTCATCGGCTTCTCGAACCCGGACATCCCCGAGCTGACCAAGCCCGGTTCGCTGGGGCCGTTCCACGTGGCCGACCCGCTCGAGGCGGTCAACGACGAGGCGGCTCGTATCGCCAAGGCGAAGCGGAAGAAGGTGGCGGCCATCGTGGCCTACGGCCACCTGGGCGCGATCGCCGGGACGCTCACCGAGCCGACCGGCCCGCTCCTGGACCTCGCGGACGGAACGCGCGACGTCGACGTCGTGATCGGCGACCACACGAACTTCCAGGTTGTCTCCGAGCGGCCGAACGGCGTGCTCGCGGTCGAGAACCTGAGCCGCGGCGTCCGCTTCACTCGGGTCCGCATCTTCATCGACCCGAGGAAGGACGAGGTCGTCTACCGGACGGCAGACTTCCACCGGCCGTGGAACATCGGCGTCACGCCCGATCCGACCATCCAGGCCCGCATCGACGAGCTCAACGAGGAGCTGCGGCCGATCCTGGCCGGCGTCATCGGGACCTCGGACCGGTTCGTGCCGCGCTCGGACTCCTGCGGGCGCGTGGACGGCCGGCTCTGCGAGTCGCTCGTGGGGAACATCGTCACGGACGCGATGCGGCTCACCTTCGAGACCGACTTCGCGATCACCAACTCGGGCGGTCTCCGCGCCGACCTGACGTGCCCGACGACGGACAGTCCGGACGACTTCTGCCCGGCCTACACGCCGCCGCCCTTCCCGATCACGCGGGGCCAGGTGCTGGGCGTGCTCCCGTTCGGGAACCTCGTCTCGACGGTGGACGTGGACGGTGCCGAGCTGAAGACGTACCTCGAAAACGGCGTCTCCGTGATGCCGGGGGCCGGCGGGCGCTTCCCGCAGGTCTCCGGGCTCTGCTTCAGCTACGACATCTCGGCCCCGGTCGGGAGCCGGGTGATCCCGGCGAGCGTGGTGCGGCAGGCCGCGGACGGGACGTGCACCGGCGCTCCCGTTGACCTCACGGCGGCGTCCATGTACCACATCGCCATCAACGACTTCATGGCGGCGGGCGGCGACGGGTATCCGAACGTGGCGGCCCGGGCGCACTCCCGCGAGATCATGGATCAGGCCGTGGCGGACTGGATCACGGCGAACTCGCCGCTCGCCCCGCGCATCGAGGGGCGGATCAAGTGCACGTCGAGCGGGGCGACCCCCTGCCCGACGATCACGGCCCCGTAACGAGAACGAGCCGAAAGAGCGGAGCCGGCCCTCGCAGCCGGCTCCGCTCCGACCTCCGAGCCCAAGTAACACGGTGTTACTTGGGCTCTTCGGGGTGCGTTAGGAGCTCTTTAGCCCACCGAGCGCAGCGGGGCGGTGCCCCGCGGGAAGCGGCGGTCGCCGATCTGGGCCCAGCCGCCGTCCGCCCAGGCGAACGTGAGCACGCGCAGCGAGCGCTCGTCAGCCTCGAAGAGGTGGAGGCCGCGCGCCTCGCCGCGGCGGCGAGGCCGCGGCTGCCCGAGGCCGGGCGCGGTCGCCACGGTCGTCCCGTGAACCGCACCCGCGAGCACCTCGAACTCGCGCCGTTCCCCGACCGCGCTCTGGTGGACGTGGCCGGAGACGATCAGTTCCGCGCCAGCGTCCACCAGCTTCCCGAGGACGGTGGAGCGGTTGGCAATCGTCCGCTTGCGGCTCCGCCAGGGCGCGCCGAGCAGGTGGTGGTGGAGTGCGGCGACGCGAAGCGCGCCCGCCGGTGCCTCGGCGAGCACGCGCGCAACGTGCTCGAGCTGGGAGCCCCGCAGCGCGCCGCCCTGCTGCTTCCAGGGCCGCACCGAGTTGAGGCCGCAGACGAGGAGCCCCTCGGAGCGGTAGACGGGCTCGGTCTCGGGCCACTGACGCCGGAACTCGTCGAAGGTCGCGGTGAAGCGCCAGGGCGGCCAGCGAGGAATGTCGTGGTTGCCGGGAATCACGAGCAGCGGCCGCTCGAGGGAGCGCAGGAGCGTGGCGGCGCGCTCGTGCTGGGCCCGTCCGTTCCGGTGCGTCACGTCGCCTGTGACGAGGACGAGCTCGGGGTCTGAATCGACCACGAGGGCCCGCAGATCCGCCTCGACCTCCGGCTCCTCCCGGGTGCCCACGTGCAGATCCGACACCTGGAGGACGCGTACGAGCGGCATCGGGCGGGCAGACTATAGTGAGACCATGGTCGACGAACCTGCGGAGATCTTCGACGACATGTACCTCGGCCTGCGGGCCGGGGCGGCCGAGCGCAAGAAGCGGAGAGGGGAGCCGCTGTCCCCCGAGGAGCAGGAGGTCCTCGGGCGCTGGCGGCGGCTGTCCGCCTGGCGCAAGACCCTCGCCGTCGGCGCGTTCGCAGTCGGGACGTTCGGACTCGGCTTCACCCTGGGCGGCCTCATCTTCGGTCGCTGGCGCCGGGCCTAGCACCCGGCTCGGGCAGGACCGCGTAGGTCCGGCGCGAACTGCGCGGCGTGAGCGCCCAGCTCGAGCCCGGGGAAGAGGTCCGTCTCGCCGCGCGCCCGCACGGCGCGGCGCTCGTCCGACCCCTCGTACGCCCCCTCCTGCTCGCCGCGCTCGGCGCCGTGCTCGTCCTCGCCGGCTCCCGCCTCCACTGGGCGGCGGGCATCGCCGGCGCGCTCGCCCTCGGCCTGGCCTTCCTCCTCGCCCTACGGGCCGTCTGGAGCTGGGACCGCACCGAGCTCGTGCTGACGACCGAGAAGCTCTACGTCGCCTACGGCATCGCCCAGCGGCGCGCGGCCGCCGTGCGCCTGGCGCGGGTCCCGGCGCTCGAGTACGAGCAGGGGATCCTGGGCCGCGTGCTCGGCTACGGCACGCTCGTCGCCGGAGACTTCGAGGTGCCGTTCGTGCCGGAGGCGCGGCGGGTGCGCCGCCTGCTGGGCTAGGCGTCGGCCCGAAAATCCCTGCAAATCGAAATCCTCGACACGCGAGGGCCGATCGGGGTTAGCCTGCCCGGGCTTCGGGGTAGACGGCCTTCAGGCCCACCATGCAATCTGCGGCAACACTGCGGCGCCCGGCCGTCCTGCTGGGCACGATCGTCATGGCGCTCACGCTGAGTGGCTCCGCCTGGGGCCAGACGCTCGGCGACGTCGTGTCTACGGTGGACGAGGTGGCCGAGCCCGTCGAGGAGCTGACCGAGCCGGTCACCAGGGCCGTCGAGCCGGTCACGAAGGCGACGGAGCCGGTCGCGCAGAACGCTCCTGTCACGCGGACGGTGGAGAAGGCGGCCGAGCCGGTCGTCTCCACGGTTTCCACGACGACGAGGAGTGTCGTGGCGCCTGTTGCGAGGTCCGCAGAGCCAGTCGTGAAGGCGGCTGCCTCGACCGTCGACGCCGTCGCCGGCCGGGCCACGCGCTCGGTCGAGCCGCTGGCGACCGCGGCAACCGGCGCCGTCACCGGAACGCTCCGCGCGGCGACCTCCGCCCTGCCCACCGAGACCCAGGCGCTGCTGGGCCCGCTCGTCGAGACCGTCGACGCGCGCGCCGAGGAGCTGACCGGGTCGCTGCTCGGGCCGACGGCCGCCGGCCTCGGCGAGACCGTGGGCGCCGTCACGGGCGTGCTGACCGGCTCCCAGGGCTCGCCTCCGGGCTCCTCCGCTCCTACGACCGGGATGAGCGGAGGCTCTCCGCAGGCCGAGCAACCGGCGGCGACCGCTTCGGGCGCCGTGACGCCCCCGCGCAGCGTCGGTCGCTCCGGCGCTCGCTCTGCCGCCTTGCGCGAGGCGCCTCTCGTCCGGCCGCCCGCTCTTGGATCGCCGCTGCCCTTGCCGGTCGCCACGCAGAGCGGCCGGACCCCGGCCGGCGAGGCGGCATCCCGGGCCGGCTCCCCGGCGCCCGCGGCGCCGAATGGGCACACCGCGCCCGCTTCGCCGACCTCGGCGTTCGGCTCCGCCACCGGTTCTTCAGCAGCTTTGGCCGTCCTCGCCGGGCTCTTCGCCCTGACGCTTGCGAGTCTCCTGGGACGGCTCTTGCCTTGGTCGGACACGATCCGACCGCTCGCCTTCGTCTCACCGCCTGATCGCCCCGGCTAGCGCTCTGCGCGCCTACCGGAGGTCGGACCCTGGTCCGGCCCACGTGGCAATGGCAACGTGAACGAAGGGAGTCAACGAACCATGAAACGCCTAATCGCGCCGTGGGCGGCGGTCTTCGCCCTGGCGGTAGGCGCCGGTGCAGCCGGGGCGCAGAACCCGGTGCCGGACGACGTAGCGAAGGTCGGAGCGAGCCTGCCCGTGCTCGACGGCGGGGACGTCCGGCAGTCGAATACGAACCAGTCCGGCGACGCCGTCGCCGTCGACAAGAACGGCACGACGCAGTCGAACGAGCAGACGCAGACCGGGACGGGCGGCGACGCCTCGAGCGGCGACGCGACCGGCGGCAACGGCGGAGGCGGCGGCGACGCCGAGTCCGGCGAGGCCAAGGGCGGCGATCTCGACCAGTCCCAGCAAGCGTCGAACTCGAACTCGACGAGCCAGGAAGCCAACGCCGAGTCGAAGGCCGTGCAGGTCGCGCCGAGCAACACGAACGTTGCGGTGCGGATCCTCTCGGACGGCGACGACGGCGATGTGAGCCAGTCGAACTCGAACCGGTCCGGCGACGCGGTCGCCGGCAACTGGAACGGGACGGCGCAGTCGAACGATCAGCAGCAGACCGGAACCGGTGGCGACGCCGAGTCCGGAGACGCCACCGGCGGGAACGGCGGGGAGCGCGGCCATGGCGGTGCCGCGAGCTCCGGCGATGCCTACGGCGGTGACGTCACGCAGTCGCAGGACGCGTCGAACTCGAACAGCACCACGCAGGAGGCCAACGCGGAGTCGAAGGCCGTCCAGATCGCGCCGAGCAACACGAACATCTCGGTGCGGATCCTCTCGGACGGCGACGACGGCGACGTGAGCCAGTCGAACTCCAACCAGTCCGGCGATGCGTCGGCCTGGAACGTGAACGGGACGACGCAGTCCAACGAGCAGTCGCAGTCGGGCACGGGTGGCGACGCCTCCACTGGCGATGCCACCGGCGGCTCCGGCGGCGGCTCGGACGACTGGAAGCGCTGCGGTTGCAGCTCGCAGGACGACCGGGGCGGCGGCGACGCCACCTCCGGCGACGCCTACGGCGGTGACGTCACGCAGTCGCAGTCGGCGTCGAACTCGAACAGCAGCACGCAGGAGGCGAACGCCACGTCGGAGGCCGTCCAGATCGCGCCGACCAACACGAACGTTGCGGTGCGGATCCTCTCGGACGGCGACGACGGCGACGTGAGCCAGTCGAACTCGAACCGGTCCGGCGACGCGGTCGCCTGGAACTGGAACGGAACGGCGCAGTCGAACGAGCAGACGCAGACCGGGACGGGCGGCGACGCCTCGAGCGGCGACGCGACCGGCGGCAGCGGCGGAGGCGGCGGCGACGCCGAGTCCGGCGAGGCTAAGGGCGGCGACGTCGACCAGTCCCAGTCCGCGTCCAACTCGAACAGCACCACGCAGACGGCGAACGCCACGTCCGAAGCCGTCCAGATCGCTCCGCGCAACACCAACCTCGTCCTCGCCTTCCCGGGCGGGAAGCAGGACGGCTGCGGTTGCGGCTCCAGGCCGGTCTGGGACGGCGACAACGGCGACGTGAGCCAGTCGAACTCGAACCAGTCCGGCGATGCGTCGGCCTGGAACGTGAACGGGACGGCCCAGTCGAACGCCCAGTCGCAGGATGCCGCCGGCGGTGACGCCTCCACGGGCGACGCCGTCGGCGGCAGCGGTACGGGCGAGAAGGCCGGCTACCGCGGCTCGAAGGACGCTTGCGGTTGCGCGCATCCGAAGGACGGCGGGGAGGGCGGCAACGCCACCTCCGGCGATGCCTACGGCGGCGACGTCACGCAGTCGCAGTCGGCGTCCAACTCGAACAGCACGACGCAGCAGGCCAACGCCGAGTCCCGAGCGGAGCAGATCGCGTTCGCCGGGCTCCCGACGAGGAGGTGATCGTCAGCCGAACCGGTACGTAGCTCCGAAGCAGCGCCGGCCGGCCGCCAGGCCGGCC
>JBOHAM010000187.1:0-10639 GCA_050697735.1 Gaiellaceae bacterium
GCCGAAGAGGCCCCGGCAGTACTCCTCCTCCTCGATTGTCTCCGCGAGGTGCGTGTGCAACCGGAGGCCGAGCCGACGCGCCAGCGCCGCCGATTCCGACATCAGGCGCTTCGAGACGGAGAACGGCGAGCACGGGGCGACCGCGATCTGCGTCCAGGCGCCGCGACCCTCCTCGTGGAGGGCGAAGAGCCCCTCGGTGTCGGCGAGCACCGCGTCCAGGTCCTCGACGAGGTCGTCCGGCGGGAGACCGCCCTCGGACTCCCCGACGTCCATCGAGCCGCGCCCGGCGACGAGGCGGACGCCGAGCTCCCGGGCCGCCTGGATCTCCGCCTCGACAAGCCCCGCGCGGCTCGGCGGGAACACGTAGTGGTGGTCGAAGACGGTCGTGCAGCCGCCGAGCGCCAGCTCCGCGAGGCCCGCGCGCGCGGCGGCGTACTCGGCCTCGGCGTCCACCCGGGCCCACAGCGGATAGAGCGTCCGCAGCCACGTGAAGAGGTCGGCTTCCTGGGCGCGCGTGCGCGTGAGCGTCTGGTAGAGATGATGGTGCGTGTTGACGAGGCCGGGCGTGATGAGCGCGCCGGCGAGGTTCTCGAAGTGCTCGGCGATCGGCGGCGGGCCGTCCCCGACCTCCACGACGAAGCCGTCCTCGACCAGGAGCCAGCCGTTCTCGATCTCCGTGCCGGCGTCGTCCATCGTCACGACGTAGGCGTTCGAGAAGAGCGTCCGCACGGCGCGTAATCTCTCACGCCGTGACGACCGACGCGCCGCTCCGGCGAGACGTCCGCCTCCTGGGCGACCTGCTCGGGCGCGTGATGGTGGAGCAGGAGGGCGAAGAGCTTCTCGCCCGAGAGGAGGAGATCCGCCGCGTCTCGCGGCGCGCGCGCGAAACCGGCGACCCCGGGGTGCGGGCCGAGCTCGCGCGGGCGGTGGCCGACCTCGAGCTCGAGCAGCAGACGAAGATCCTCCGCGCCTTCACGCTCTACTTCCAGCTCGCCAACATCGCCGAGCAGCAGCACCGTGTGCGCCGGCGGCGCGACGTCGAGCGCGGAGACGGGGTGCCGCGGGAGTCGCTGGCCGAGGCCTTCCGGCGGCTCCGCGAGCGCGGCGTCGCCGACGAGGCGGTCGCGGCAGCCGCCGAGCACGTCTCGCTCGAGCTCGTCCTTACGGCCCATCCGACCGAGGCGACGCGGCGCACGATCCTCCAGGCGCAGGCCCGCCTCGGCGCCCTGCTCGCCGAGCTCGACGCGGGCGAGGACGTCGCGGAGCGCGCGGCCGAGGAGATCACCGTGCTCTGGCAGACCGACGAGGTGCGCCCGCAGCGCCCGCGCGTGGTCGACGAGGTCCGCCACGGCCTCTGGTTCTTCGAGCAGAGCCTCCTCGACGCGGCCGAGGAGCTCGTGGCGGCGTACCGCGAGGCCGTGCCGGGCGCGCCGCTCCCGCTCTCGTTCGGGAGCTGGATCGGCGGCGACCTGGACGGAAACCCGAACGCCGGCCCGGAGACGATCCGCGAGGCGCTGGAGCGCGCTCGGGCCCTCGCGCTGGGCCGGTACCGGACCGAGGTGCGGGAGCTGGCGGCCTCCCTGGGCCTGACGACCACGCTCGTCGGCGTCTCGCAGGAGCTCCTGGACTCGATCGCCCGTGACGAGCGCGACCTGCCTGCCTACGCCGAGCAGATCGGCGAGCAGAACCGCGACGAGCCCTACCGCCGCAAGCTTTCCTTCGTGTGGTGGCGCCTCGGGAACGACGGCTACGACCGGGTCGACGAGCTCGAGGACGACCTCGGCGTCGTCGACGGCAGCCTGCGCGCGTACGGCGGCCGGCGGATCGCCGACGGCCGGCTCGCCCGTCTCCGCCGCCGGGTCGAGCTCTTCGGCTTCCACCTGGCCAAGCTCGACGTCCGCTTCCACGCGTCGGAGCTCGGCGAGCGGACGCCGCGGGTGCGGGACGCGCTCAGCGAGGTCGCCGAGGCGCAGCGGCGCCTGGGAGAGCCTGGCGTCGACACGGTGATCGTGTCAGGCACCGAGACTGCCGAGGACGTGCTCCGGGCCGTCGACCTGGCGGCTGAGGCTGGCGCCCGCGTCGCGCCGGTGCCGCTCTTCGAGACGATCCGCGACCTGCGCGCGGCGCCCGCCGTCGTCGAGGCGCTCCTCGACGAGCCCCGCGTCGCCCGGGGCGTGGAGGAGCGCGGGCGCCGGCTCGAGGTCATGGTCGGCTACTCCGACTCGGGCAAGGACGGCGGCTATCTGACGGCGCAGTGGGAGATCTTCCGCGCCCAGGAGCGGCTCGCGGCGCTGGCCGCGGAGCGCGACGTCGAGCTGACGATCTTCCACGGTCGCGGCGGGAGCACCGGCCGCGGCGGCGGACCGACCCACGCGGCCATCCTCGCCCAGCCCGCCGGCCATCCGCCCGGCCGCCTCAAGCTCACCGAGCAGGGAGAGACGGTCTCCTTCAAGTACGGGCTGCCGGGGCTCGCCTACCGCAACCTGGAGGCGGCCCTCGCGGCGACGCTCCTCTCGGCGTTTCCGGACGTGGCCGGCTCGCACCCGCCGGAGGGCGCGCGGGAGACGCTGGAGCGCCTCTCCGCCGCCGCCTTCGCCGCCTACCGGGGGCTCGTCTGGGAGGACGAGCGCTTCATCGGGTTCTTCCGCAGCTTCACGCCGATCGAGGAGCTCGCGCTCCTCGAGATCGGGTCGCGGCCGGCGCGACGCCCCGAGGGCGGCGAGCTCCTGAGCTCGCTCCGCGCCATCCCGTGGATCTTCGCGTGGACTCAGAACCGCTGCATCCTGCCGGCCTGGTACGGCTGCGGGACCGCCTTCGCGGGCGCCGACCCGGCCGAGCTCCGCCGCCTCTACCGCGGCTGGGCGTTCTTCCGGACGCTCGTCGAGAACCTGGAGATGACCCTGGCGAAGACGAGCCTGGAGATCGCCGCCGGCTACCTCGACCTGGTCGAGGACGCGAGCCTCTACGAGCCGATCCGGGCCGAGCACGAGCGCACGGTCGCCGCTGTCCTCGAGATCGTCGAGGCTCGCGAGCTCCTCGACCGCCATCCCGTGATCCAGCGCTCCATCCGCCTGCGCAATCCCTACGTCGATCCGATGAACGCCATCCAGGTCGAGCTCTTGCGCCGCTGGCGCGAGACGGGCGACGAGGAGGTCAAGCGCCCGCTCCTCCGCTCGGTCGCGGGCATCGCGGCCGCGCTCCGCAACACCGGCTAGCTCGATGCGGGGTCGGTCGGCTCGGCAGAATGCGGGACTCAGTGAGCTCGTCCTCCCAGCCCAACCTCGCAGCGCGGGTCGTCGACTCGCCTGCCTTCACGGCCGTCGTCGTCGCCACGATCGCCGTCAACGCCGTCGTGCTCGGCCTCCAGACCTACGACGGGGTCGTCCGGCGCTGGGGCGACGCGCTCGACCTGGTGAACGCCATCTGCCTGGCGGTCTTCATCGCAGAGCTCGCCGTGCGGATCGCGGCGTACTGGCCCCGGCCCTGGCTCTTCTTCCGCTCGGGCTGGAACGTGTTCGACTTCGTCGTCATCGGCGCGGCCTTCGTTCCCGGGATCCGCCAGAACTCCACGCTCCTGCGGCTCCTGCGGCTGCTGCGCGTCGTCCGGCTCGTGCGGGTGCTGCCCGATCTGCGCGTCCTCCTCCTCGGCATCTGGCGAAGCGTCCCGCCGCTCGCGTCGATCGCCGCCGTGACCGCGATGATCATCTTCGTCTACGGGATGGTCGGCTGGATCCTGTTCGGGGACGAGCTCCCCGAGCAGTGGGGAGACATCGGCCGGGCGATGCTCACGCTCTTCGTGATGCTCACGCTCGAGAACTTCCCCGTGTACATGGACGCGGCGATGGAGGTCGAGCCGTGGGCGTGGCTCTACTTCGTCAGCTTCATCCTCATCGCCGCGTTCGTCGTGCTGAACGTGCTGATCGGGATCGTGCTCAACTCGATGGAGGAAGCGCGCGAGATCGAGCGGCGAGAGGCCCTCCGCGCGCGTCACGGCGCCTCCGGCCCCTCGCCGGTCGACCCCGAGGCGCACGCGCACGTCGCCGAGCGGATCGCGATCCTCCGCAGCGCTCTCGACGACCTCGAGCTCCAGCTCGCCGTGGGCGATCGGCCCGACGAGGCCCGCTAGGAGGGTTTGGCGGAATGTCGTTCGTCGCCCTGCGGCACAAGCGCTTATGTCGCCAAACCCTCCTGGCTCGACTACCAGCGTGCGAGCGCGGCCGCGACCTCTTCCAGGCTGGCCAGGCTGTGGCCACTCGCGAAGTGGTCGACGTGGGGGAGGGCCGCCTTCATGCCGCGGGCGAGGGGCTCGTAGGCCGGATCCTCCTGCAGAGGGTTGAGCCAGACGACCCGGTACGCGAGGCGGGAAAGGCGAGCCATCTGCTCCGCGAGCGCCTCCGGGTCGCCGACCTCGAGCCCGTCCGAGCAGAGGACGACGACGGCGCCGCGCGCAAGCCCGCCGTGGCCGTGCTCGTCCAGGAAGCGCTTGAGCGAGTCGCCGATGCGCGTGCCGCCGTCCCAGTCGACCACCTCGGCCGCCGCCCGCGCGAGCGCCTCGTCCGGGTCGGAGCCCTCGAGCTGGCGCGTGACGCGGGTCAGCCGCGTGCCGAAGCAGAACGCCTCCCAGCGCCGGTCGGACCGCAGCGCGGCGTGGGCGAACATGACGAGCGCCCGCGAGTAGGCGTCCATCGACCCTGAGACGTCGAGCAGGAGGATGAGCCGCCGCGTCCGCCGGCGTCGCCGCTGCCAGGCGCGCTCGACCGGCTCGCCGCCCGTCCGGAAGGAGCGCCGAAGCGTGCGCCGCAGGTCGGGCCGGCCGGCCCGCGCCGCCTCCCGCCGTCGCGTTCGCCGCCGCGGCACCGCCCACTCCACGCGCGCCATCAGCTCCGCGAGCCGGGAGAGCTCCTCCCGCGAGCAGCGCGCGAAGCTCTTTTCCCGCAGGAGCTCGGCGCGGCTCGCCAGTCCGACCTCCTGCTCGGCCTCGACCTCCACCCGGATCCTGAGCGGCGGCCCCGGCGACGGCGCGGGCGGCCCGAAGAAGCTGGCGAAGAGCGCATCGTAGACCGGGATCTGCTCGGGTCGGGAGACGAGCGTTGCCCGCCCTGCCCAGTAGAGCCCGCCGGGCGGCAGGAGCGCAACGGCGCGGCAGAGCTCGGCCACGCGATCCGGCCCAACGGGCAGCCCGGCGGCGCGGAGCTCCCGTCCGAAGCGGACGAGCCGGGCGTGAGGGTCCGAGGCGGCCGAAGTCATCCGGGGCGGGCCGACTAGCCGGCGAGCTCGGGCCAGGCGGCTTCGACGCGCCGTAGGTCCTCGCGGTTCTTCACCGCGGCGCCGAGGGTCTCGCGCGCGGGCTGCCCGTCCACCACCGAGGCGCCCAGCAGGGACAGCGCCGCCGCCCAGTCGATCGCCTCCGCCGCGCCCGGGCGCTTCACCAGGTCCAGAGCCCGGAGCCGCGCCACCGTCTCCGCGACCGAGCGCGCGAGCGGCTCCTCCACGCCGGGGGCGCGCAGGCGGATGATCTCCGCCTCGCGCTCGACGTCGGGGAAGTCGATCCAGTGGTAGAGGCAGCGGCGCTTGAGCGCGTCGTGGAGCTCGCGCGTCCGGTTCGAGGTGACCACGACCACGGGCGGCTCGGCGGCGGCGATCGTCCCGAGCTCGGGAACCGTGACGGTGAAGTCGGAGAGCACCTCGAGGAGAAAGGCCTCGAACTCGTCGTCGGCCCGGTCGAGCTCGTCCACGAGGAGCACGGCGCCCGCGCCGGCCCGCAGCGCCCGCAGCAGGGGCCGCTCGAGCAGGAAGTCGGGGCCGTAGAGCTCGGAGACCCGCTGCTCGACCGATACCTCGCCCTCCTGGAGCGCGCGCGCGTAGAGGAGCTGCCGCGCGTAGTCCCACTCGTAGAGCGCCTGCGAGGAGTCGATCCCCTCGTAGCACTGGAGCCGGATCAGGTCGGCGTCCAGGATGCGCGCGAGCGTCTTGCCGACCTCCGTCTTGCCGACGCCGGCCTCGCCCTCCAGGAGCAGCGGGCGGCCCATGGCGACGGCGAGGAAGACCGCTGTGGCGAGGCCGCGGTCGGGGAGGTACGACTCGGCGCGCAGCGCCGCCTCGACGTCGCCCACAGATCCGAAGCGCATGCTGGAAGCGTACGGGATGGTTGACGTGACAACGACACCGGGCACGGCGTATTCTCGCCCGGACGGCACCGAAAGGAGGCCACCGCATGTACCCGGCGAGCTTCGAGTACCACGCTCCCAGGAGCGTCGAGGAGGCGCTCTCGCTCCTGGAGCGCTACGGAGACGAGGGGAAGCTCCTCGCGGGCGGGCAGAGCCTCATCCCGCTGATGAAGCTCCGTTTCGCCTCGCCGCGCGCCCTCGTCGACCTGAACCGCATCGAAGGGCTCGACTCGATCGGGGAGGACGACGGCCACCTCGCGATCGGCGCGCTCGTGCGCCACAGGGACTGCGAGCGCTCGGAGGCGCTGCGCGGGCGCTACGGCGTGCTGGGCGACGCCGCGCCGCAGATCTCCGACCCGATCGTCCGCAACCTGGGGACGGTCGCCGGCTCGCTCGCCCACGCCGACCCGCAGGGCGACTGGGGCTCCGCGCTCCTCGCGGCCGGCGCCCGTATCGAGGCGGTCGGCCCCGGCGGCACGCGGACGATCGAGCTCGACGAGCTTTTCCAGGGCCCGTTCACCACCAGCCTCGAGCCGACCGAGATCGTCACCTCGGTGCAGGTGCCGGACCCGGGCCCGCGCGCGGGCGGGACGTACCTCAAGCTGGAGCGCAAGGTGGGCGACTTCGCCACCGTCGGCGTCGCCGTCCACCTCTCGTTCGACAACGGCACGGTGAAGCGCGCCGGGATCGCCCTCACGGCCGTCGGCCCGCGCAACCTGCGCGCCCGCACGGCGGAGGAGGCCCTCGCCGGCGCGACGCTCGACGACGACACCATCCGGGAGGCGGCGGAGCTCGCCGCCGAGGCCGCGCAGCCGCGCTCGGACCACCGCGGCAGCGCCGACTACAAGCGCAGCGTCGTTCGCGTCTTCACGGAGCGGGGGCTCCGCAAGGCGGCCGAGACGGCGCAGGCCGCGTAGGAGGAAGACGATGACCGAGGCAACTGCGGTCGAGACGGGCGGGCTCACCAGCACGCTGACCGTGACCGTCAACGGCACGGCGCGCTCGGCGGAGGTGGAGAACCGGCTCCTGCTCGCCCACTTCCTGCGCGAGAAGATCGGCCTCACCGGAACGCACATCGGCTGCGACACGACGAGCTGCGGCGCCTGCACGGTGCTGCTCGACGGCATGCCCGTGAAGTCCTGCACGGTGCTCGCGGTGAGCGTGGAAGGACGCGAGATCACGACGGTCGAAGGCCTCGCCGGCGCCGGCGGGCTGAGCGCGGTGCAGGAGGGCTTCCACGAGGAGCACGGGCTCCAGTGCGGCTTCTGCACGCCGGGCATGATGCTGGCTTCGACCGCGCTCCTGGCCGAGAACCCTGACCCCAGCGAGGAGGAGATCCGCTGGGCGCTCAGCGGCAACATCTGCCGCTGCACCGGCTACCAGAACATCGTCAAGGCGGTGCAGTACGCAAGCGCCAAGATGAAGGAGGACTAGGTGCTCCTCCCAGCAATAGTCAGGGCATTTCTGGCGGCGCCCGGAGCCGCCATGCGGCGTCCTCAGTCGCACCGATATGCCCGCATATCGGCACTCCCTGCGTCCTTGCCTGACGACCCCGGGCACGCGCCAGAAACGCGAGACCATCACTGGAAGGAGCACTAGCCATGGCGGCCACCGAGGAGATCCGCGGCGTCGGCCACTCCGTCAAGCGCCTCGAGGACGCCCGCTTCCTCCAGGGGCGGGGCCAGTACTTCGACGACCTGACGCTCCCGAACATGCTCCACCTCGAGTTCCTGCGGAGCCCGTTCGCCCACGCGCGCGTCACCTCCATCGACACCTCGCGGGCCGACGCGCTTCCGGGCGTCGTCGCCGTCGTCACGGGCGAGCTCCTCGCCCAGCACAACCTCGCCTGGATGCCGACGCTCTCGGGCGACACCCAGGCCGTGCTCGCCACGGACAAGGTGCGCTTCCAGGGGCAGGAGGTCGCCGCGGTCGTCGCCGAGACGGCGTACATCGCCAAGGACGCGATCGAGCTGATCGACGTCGACTACGAGCCGCTCGAGGCCATCACGTCTCCCCAGCAGGCCCTCGCCGAGGGCGCGGCGGTGATCCGCGACGAGAAGGAGGGCCAGGAGGGGAACCACATCTACCACTGGGAGGCGGGCGACAAGGAGGCAACCGAGCGTGCGTTTGCCGAGGCCGACCGCGTCGTCGAGCTCGACACCTTCTACCCGCGCTGCCATCCGGCGCCGCTCGAGTGCTGCGGGTGCATCGCGGACGTCAACCCGGCGACCGGCAAGGCGACGATCTACATGACCTCGCAGGCTCCGCACGCCCACCGGACGCTCTTCGCGCTCGTGGCCGGGCTGCCGGAGCACAAGATCCGCATCGTCTCGCCCGACCTGGGCGGCGGCTTCGGCAACAAGGTGCCGATCTACCCCGGCTACGTGTGCGCCACCGCTGCCTCGCTCCTCATCGGGCGGCCGGTGAAGTGGGTGGAGGACCGGACCGGGAACCTCATCTCGACCGGGTTCGCCCGCGACTATCACATGCACGGCGAGCTGGCGCTCAAGGGCGACCGCATGGTCGGACTGCGCGTGAAGATGCTCTCCGACAACGGCGCGTTCTTCGCGGACGCCCAGCCGACCAAGTGCAAGGCGGGCCTCTTCCACATCGTCACCGGCTCGTACGACCTCCCGGCGGCGCACGTCGAGACGGACGGCGCCTACACGAACAAGGCGCCCGGCGGGGTCGCCTATCGCTGCTCGTTCCGGGTCACCGAGGCCTCGTACCTGATCGAGCGCCTCGTCCAGAACGCGGCCTACGAGATCGGGGTCGATCCGGTGGAGCTCCGCCGTCAGAACTTCGTCAAGCCGGAGCAGTTTCCGTACAAGTCAGCGACCGGGTTCGAGTACGACTCGGGCGACTACGAGGCGGCGATGGACCTCGCGCTCGAGAAGCTCGGCTACGCCGACCTGCGACGCGAGCAGGCCGAAGCGCGGGCCGAGGGCAGGCTGATCGGCATCGGCGTCGCTTCGTTCACCGAGGTCGTCGGCGCCGGCCACGGGGCTGACTACGACATCGCGGGCCTACGCATGAACGACGGTGCGGAGCTCCGCATCCATCCAACGGGCAAGGCCGTGCTGAAGCTCAGCGTCAAGTCGCAGGGCCAGGGCCACGAGACGACGTTCGCGCAGATCGTGGCCGAGGAGCTCGGACTCCAACCCGAGGACGTCGAGGTGCAGGAGGGCGACACCGATCACACGCCCTACGGACTCGGCACCTACGCGAGCCGCTCCACGCCCGTCTCGGGAGCCGCGACGTCGATGGTCTCGCGCCGGATCCGCGCCAAGGCGCAGAAGATCGCCGCCCACCTGCTGGAGGCGTCAGAGGACGACCTCGAATGGGAGAAGGGCCGCTTCACGGTCAAGGGCGCCCCCGAGAAGTCGAAGACGATCCAGGACGTGGCGTTCGCCGCGTACACGAACATCCCCGAGGGGATGGAGGGCGGCCTCGAGGGCGTCTACTACTACGACCCTCCGAACATGACGTATCCGTTCGGGACGTACGGGGTCGTGGTGGAGGTCGATCGCGGTACCGGCGCCTGGAAGGTGCTGCGCGTGGTCGCCGTGGACGACTGCGGCGTCCGCATCAACCCGATGATCGTCGCGGGCCAGATCATGGGCGGCCTCGCCGAGGGCTTCGCGATCGCCGCCATGCAGCTGATCGACTTCGACGAGGACGGCAACTGCATCGGGGCCAACTTCATGGACTACCTGATCCCGACCGCGTGGGAGACGCCGAGCTTCGAGCTGGGCATGACGGAGACGCCGTCCCCCCACCATCCGCTCGGCGCCAAGGGAGTCGGCGAGTCGGCCACCGTGGGCGCGCCCGCCGCCTTCGTGAACGCCGTCGTGGACGCGCTCGCCCACGCAGGCGTCCGCAACCTCGAGATGCCGGTCACCTCCGACAAGGTGTGGGCTGCGCTCAACGAGGTGGGCCTGGCCGAGTGACTCCGACAGAGGTCCTGGTCGAGGCCGGCCGGCTCGCGGCGGAAGGGAAGCCCTACGCGCTCGCGACCGTCCTCTCCGTCGTCCGCCCGGCCTCTACGCGGCGGGGCGACCGCGCGCTCGTCACGCCCGACGGGCGGGTTACGGGCTGGATCGGCGGCGCGTGCTCCGAGCCGACGGTCGTCCGCGAGGCGCTGCGCGCGCTCGCCGACGGCGAGTCCCGCGTCGCCCGCATGGAGGGCGGCTGCGCCTCCGAGGGGGTGGTCGAGGTGCTGATCGAGCCGGTGGTGCCGGCGCCGCTCCTGGCGATCGTGGGCGAGAGCCCCGCTGCGCGGACCCTGGCCGAGCTGGCCCGCGTGGTCGGCTGGCGCGTGCGCCGCGAGGGCGTCGAGGGCGCCGACGCGGTCGTCGTGGCGACGATGGGCACCGGCGACGAGGAGCTGCTCGCGGCCGCCCTCGCCGGCGAGGCGGGCTACGTCGGCCTCGTCGCGAGCGCGCGCCGCGCGGCCAGCGTGCTCGCCGACC
>JBOHAM010000188.1:0-5856 GCA_050697735.1 Gaiellaceae bacterium
CCTAAGGGGCCTGCTCGGGAGGTGGACCAGAGCGCCTGACAGACGCCACGCGGCGCGATGCTGCGTCCTCAGTCGCGCCGATATGCCTACATATCGACGCTCCCTGCGTCCTTGCCTCGCGCCACCCATCACGCCCCCGCGACGAGGCCCCATTACGTTAGAAGCTCTAAGCCGTGCCCAGAACGACGACGGCCCGGGCGCGCTGCCCGGGCCGTCGTGGCGACGTGCTGCGACTGGACTAGAAGACGTCCGTGTCGCGGCGGGTGCCGCCGTAGTAGTAGCCGCCGAGCTCCTCGCGGTACGCCTCGTCCGTGTACCGACGCTCGTCGAACTCGGGCGCGTTCTTGATCTCGTCCTTCGTCCGCTCGACGAAGACGGACTGGTCGTCGAGGTCGACGCGCTGAATCACGCCGGCCGGCAGCATGACCTTCTTGCCGAAGATCCAGGGGCCGGTGTCGACGACGACGTAGCTCCGCGAGGCGTCGTAGGTGGCCTCGTCGATCTTGCCGATGCCGCCGTCGGTCGCCTCGACGCTGAAGCCGACGAGATCCATCCCGCGGCCGAGGTCCGCGCCGAGCGTCTCGGCGTCGCGGTACGTCCACGGATCGGTGGTTGTCTGGCGCTCCATGTACTTCTCCTTCCGGTTGCGGAAGGGAGGGCGATGGGGCGGCAGGCTGCGCGAATCCATGCCCGGTCCGACCCCTCGCCTCCTCCTCCTAGGCGTACCCGGGTGGGCCCGTTAGAAACCGCCTACGACTAGGCGCCCGTCGCGGAGCTCCAGCACCCCGTCGGCGACGTCCAGGAGCAGCGGATCGTGGGTCGCGACGACCGCGGAGACCCCCTCGCTGGCGACCAGCCCGCGGGCGAACTCCATGAAGGTGAGCGCGTTGGCCGAGTCGAGCTGGGCGGTGGGCTCGTCGGCGATCAGCAGCCTGGGGCGGTTCGCGAGCGCCCGGCAGATCGCCACCCGCTGCTGCTCGCCGCCGGAGAGCTCGTAGGGGCGGTGGTTCGCCCGCCCGGCCAGGCCGACGAGCTCGAGCAGTTCGCGGACGCGCGCGGCCCGCTCGCGCGGGTCGACCTTGCGCAGGCGGAGCGGCACCTCGATGTTCTCCGCCGCGCTCAGGATCGGGACGAGCCCGAAGGACTGGAAGACGAAGCCGATCTTGTCGCGCCGCATCTCCACCAGCGCGTCCTCGCCCTTGGCCGAGATCTCTTCGCCGTCGACCCAGACGCGGCCGCTCGTCGGCCGGTCGAGGGCCCCGATCATGTTGAGGAGCGTCGTCTTGCCCGACCCCGAGCGTCCGTGCACAACCGTGAGCGTGCCGTCCGGGACGGTCAGGTCGACCTCGCGGAGGGCGTGCACGACCGACTCCCCTGCCCGGAAGTCCCGGCCGAGACCCTCGGTGACGACGAGCGCCTGCTCAGCCACGGTCGTCCTCCTCTCCGTCAGCCGCCTTCGGGCGGGGGCGGAGCCGCGGCCGGTCGGGCCAGACGCCCACGTGGTCGGGCTCGAGGGCCAGACGGACGCGCCGCTCGAGCTCGAGCGCGTCGACGTACTCGCTGGGGAGCTGGAGCCGGCCGACCCGGTCGAGGAGCGCGAACTCCTCCGCGATGATGCGGTGCTCGCCCGCCGCGTCCACCTCGGCGCGCCGGAGGGTCTCCGTGCTCGTGCGGCCGTCCCGAATGGCAATCGTCCGGTTGACCTGGGTCGAGACCAGCGGGTCGTGCGTGAGCACCATGACGGTGACCCCGAGCGTCTCGTTGATCGTCCGAAAGGCGCCGAAGATCTCGTCGGCAGACTCGCTGTCGAGCTCGCCGGTCGGCTCGTCGGCCAGGAGGACCTTGGGGCGGTTCGCGAGGGCGATCGCGATCGCCACGCGCTGCTGCTCGCCGCCGGAGAGCTGGTCCGGCCGGTGAGCGGCGCGGTCCGACATGCCGACGAGCGAGAGCAGCTCCTGCGAGCGCCCGCGCCGCGTCCGGGCTCCCAGCCCGTCGAGCACCAGCGGCAGCTCCACGTTCTCGGCCGCGCTGAGGTACGGGAAGAGGTTGCGGGCGGTCTGCTGCCAGATGAAGCCGACCACGCGGCGCCGGTAGTTCGTCCGCTCGCCCGTGCTCAGAGCAGTGAGGTCGAAGCCGGCCACCTCGGCCTTGCCGGCGGTCGGCGTGTCGAGGCCTCCGAGGATGTTCTGGAGCGTCGACTTGCCGCTCCCCGAGGCGCCGACGATGGCGATCAGCTCGCCGGCCCCGACGACGAGGTCGAGGCCCTGGAGGGCGACGACCTCGAGGTCGGCCACCTTGTAGATCTTGACGAGGTTGTCGCAGAGGATCTGGCTCATCTCTCTCCCATTCGCAGGACACGGCTGAGGCTGATGCGGCGCGCGGCGGCCGCGGTGAGGAGCGTGGCGACGGCGGTGGCGAGCAGGATGGCCGCCACGAGGAGTAGCGGGCCGAGGAACGGCGCGCCGAGCGCGGCCTCCCGGCCGGCGGCGAGCGCGCTCAGGTCGAGACCGGGCTCCACGAGGTAGGCGAGTCCCACACCGAGCAGGATGCCGATCGCCAGCGCCACGGCGACTGGCGGCCCCAGCTCGACCGCGGCGAGGCGGAGGACGTCGCGGCTCGAGAGCCCGAGCGCGCGCAGGTAGGCGAAGTCGCGCAGCCTGGGCCGCGCGGTCAGGACGGGCGCGAGGAGGAGGGCCAGCGCGGCGTAGCCGCCGGCGACCGCGATCCCGACCCGGAAGACGTCGAGGGTGCTCGTGTCGAGCGGCGTCAGGCGCGCGGCGGACACGCCCTCCTGCGCCCCGGCGATGGAGGTGGCCATCGTCGCCGCGAAGACTCCCACCGCGGTCGCCAGCAGGACGACGAGGAGCGGCGCCGCGGCCAGGGACGGCTGGCGCGCCAGCCGGTTGAGCCCGAGCACGGGCACGAGGTCCCGGCGGGGGGCGGCGGCCCAGGAGAGGGCGTGCAGGGGCAGGGGGTACAGCCGCAGCGCGAGTAGGCCGGTCGCCAGCCCGACCAGCACCGGCACCGCGGCGAGGTAGGGGTCGAAGCCGCCCTCGGGAGAGAGCCCGCGCCGGCGGAGGAGATAGGCGCCTGCGAGCGCGGCGATCACCACGAGCGCCTCGATCGCCAGCCGCAGCGGCGAGAGACGCGGGACGAGGACGTCGGCGCGCCCCTGCGTGGCGAGCGCGCGCCGAGCGGGGCCGACGGCGACGGCGGCGAGGAGCGCTCCCGCGGCCAGGACGATGGCGAGCACGAGCAGGCCGGGGAGGAGGCCGGTCGGCCTCCCGGTCACCAGCGTCGCCGCCACGTAGCCGAGCGCTCCCGCCGGCACTGCGACGAGGAGCCCCTCGAAGGCCTGGGCCACGAGCGTCTGCGCCACCGACCCGCCGCGGCTCCGCAGGAGCGCGATCGATTCGGAGCGGCGTTCGGCCGCGAGCGAGGCGAGGACGCCGAACACGGTCAGGGCGACGGCGAGAAGGGCGAGCGCGCCGACGGCGAGCACAGCCGCCGCGGCCTCGCGGTCGGTCTCGTGGCGCTCGAGGATGCGCCCGAGGCCCGTGCGGGCGCCGAGCCCGAGACGCTGTCCGAAGGTCGTCTGGCCGAACGCGCTCTCGAGCTGCCGGACGCCGGCCGCGAGCTCGTCGGTGTCGCTCTCGCTCACGGCCGCCGCATCGACGAGGTAGCGCCACTCGTAGCGCAGCGGGACCGGGCCGACGCCGGCGAGGAGCTCGCCGTAGGCCTCGCGGGGGAAGAGCCCGTAGGCGTAGACGAGACGCTCCGTCTCCGTGTCTCGGATCTCCGCCCGGGCTAGCCGGGACTCCCGTAGCCAAGCGGCCTCGCCCGGGCCAGCCGCCAGGATCCCGACGACCTCGGCCGCCAGGTAGCGGCGTTCGGACACCGCCACGTCGCGGGCGAGCAGATCGTCGCCGGCCGGGGCGAGGTAGATGCGGTCCCCGAGAGCGAGCGAGAGTTGCTCGGCGGTCATGGCCGAGAGCGCGATCTCGATGCTCGTCCCCTCGGCCTGCTCCTGGAATGGGAGCCCGGCCTCCTGGGCGCCCGCGGGCAGGCGCCCCTCCGCCGCGCGCAGATGCCCGGCGGCGTCGTCGAGGTGGCGGAGCGTGAGGAAGCGGGTCGTTCCCGGAGGCCCGCTCTCCCTGGGCGGGACGACGATCGTGTGGCGCACCGTCTCAGCGACGGCCCTGGGCCCGCCGACGACCGCCCGCAGCGAGTCCGGAAGACGCTGCTCGTACTCTTCGCCCCTCGCGGCCACGCGCTGGAACGGGTCGTCCTCCAGGCCGGCGGGGATACGCCCCGCCGCGGTGATCGTCACGTCCCGCTCCAGTGGGTTCGCCTGGGCCACGGTCTGCTCGAGGCTCTCGGCGGCCACGCGGCCGAACTCCTGCGGGACGAGCGCGAAGAGGAAGGCGGTGGCGGCGACGGCGGCGAAGAGCGCGCCCGCGAAGAGCGGATCCGAGCGCAGGCGCCGCGCGGCGACGACCAGAGGCGCCGTCAAGGTGCGGAGCGCTCTCACCGGCTCTCTCCCGCGCGCAGGGCGGGCCCGAGCGCCAGGCGACGGAGAAGCAGGATCTGGACGGCGAGGACGACCGCCAGCGCGACGAGCAGGCTTCCCGTAAGCACGGCGACCGCCTGCCAGGGCAGCTCGACGATCACCTCCGGGAACGGCCGACCTCCCTCGCCCGCGAGCGAGACGAACGGCAGGACGAGCCAGGAGACGAGCGCTCCGAGAGCGATCCCGCCGGCGAGCGCGAGCGTCGCCGTGATGCCTCCCTCGAGGGCGAGCCACGCTGAGAGCTGCCGGTCGGAAAGGCCGAGCGAGCGCAGGACAGCGAACTCGGTGGTGCGCTCCGCCGTAGAGACGGCGGCGCTGACGGCGAAGCCGACCACGGCGAACACGGCGGCCGCCACGAAGCCGAGCGAGAGCGCCCCGCTGATCCCCAGCGCCACGGGGTCGTGGGTCAGCCGCTCCGCCAGGCCGGCGCGGTCGGTGACTTCCGCGCTCGAGTAGGGCGGGGCCCGCAGTGCCTGCGCGACCGCGCGCTCCCTTCCGGGCGCCGCGTCGAGCAACCACTCGCCCGGCGATGCCACCTCGCCGGAGGTGAGGTAGAGCGCGGCGAGATACGTGGACAGGTCGACTACGACGCCTCCGCTGTCCGGCGGCAGGGTGGGGAAGGCGTGCACGGAGCCCGTCACCAGGAGTCCGGGGTCGTCCGGCCCGAGCGCCACGGTCGAGCCCACGTCGGTGCCGGTGTCCTCGAGGAAGCGGTCGGTTACGAGCGCCGGGATGGCCTCGGGGGTCTCGGTGCGCCCGGGCGTCGCGGTGAACGTCACCGGCACCGGGCTGCAGAACGGTGGGCAGGCGCCGGCCCGCCCGCCCGTCGCGAAGTCGAGGGCGAAGACCGCGTCACCGCCCGTGCGAACGGCCTCGACCTCCGGCGGGAAGAGCGCGTCCTGAATCTCACCCGGAGCGACCGTCCAGGCAGCGTCCGGCGCCTCCACCGGCGTGGAGTCGGCCGTGAGGCTCTCGACGACCAGGGTGGCCCGCCGCGACCGTCCGAAGCCGGCGTTCACGATCAGCTCGATCCCGACCAGGGAGAGGGGGTAGGCCGGCCGGCCCGCGCTGCCGTCGGCCAGCCGGTCTTCGAGGTCGAAGACGACTTCCCGCGTCCTCCGGTTGGCGGGCAGGTCTCCCGCCGGCAGGCGGTGGAGCAGCCCGGTGCCGTCCCGGAGCACGAGGAAGAACCTGGGTCCCACGTCGCCGACGAGGAATCGCATGGGAATCCCCGGGGGGTCGTCCCCCGAGCGATAGACAGTGACGCTCGCGGCGATCGCCAGCCG
>JBOHAM010000189.1:0-3019 GCA_050697735.1 Gaiellaceae bacterium
GGCCGGGCTGGAGACGGTCGGCCGGGAGGTGAGCGAGGAGCTCTGCGAGCGTGCCCGCGAGCGGATCGCGCACTACCTGGGCCGGGGGGTGGAGAAAGGTCGTCTGACCGCCGGCGAGCGCGACGCAGCGCTCGCCCGCCTGACGACGACGACCGAGCTCGCCGACCTCGCCGGCTGCGACCTGGTCGTCGAGGCGGTCGTCGAGGACCTCGACGTCAAGCAGGAGCTCTTCCGGGAGCTCGAGCGCGTCGTGGGGGAGGGGGCGGTACTGGCGACCAACACGTCCGCGCTCTCCGTGACGGACATCGCGCGGGCGGCGGAGAGGCCGGAGCGCGTCGTCGGCATGCACTTCTTCAATCCCGCGCCCGTGCTCCCTCTCGTCGAGGTCGTCCGGACCGAGCTCTCCTCGCCGGAGGCCGTCGAGACCGCCTACGCGCTCGCCGAGCGCCTCGGCAAGGAGCCGATCCGCTGCAACGACACGCCGGGCTTCGTCGTCAACCGGATCCTCATCCCGCTCCTGAACGATTGCGTGCGCGTGCTCGACGAGGCCGGCGTGTCGCCCGATGACCTCGACAAGGCCATGACGCGAGGCGTCAACTGGCCGATCGGGCCCTGCGCGCTCATCGACCTGATCGGCGTCGACGTCCACGTCCACGCCTCGGAGGCCCTGCACGCTGCGCTCGGCGAGGCGCGCATGGCACCGCCGGAGCGGCTCGTGCGCATGCGCGACGAGGGCCTGCTCGGCCGCAAGAGCGGCCGGGGCTTCTACCCCTACTGAACTGAGCCGCGGAGCTTGCCCTCGAGCGTGGCGGCCTCCGCCTGGACGGCCTCGGCCTCCTCGGGTGAGAACGATCGCTCGGTGAACTCCGCGTCGAGGACGAGCAGGACGTCGTCGCCGCTCGTGACCGGAACTGCCACCTCGGCGAGCACGCGCTCGTCCGTGGCGATGTATTCGGGGTCGCTGCGGACGTCGGCGACCAGTTGCGCCTCGCCGGTCCGGGCGGCCCGCCAGCAGATTCCTCCCTCGCTCTTTCGCACCTCGTAGATCAGCCGAAGGCCACCGGCGGCGGCGACGACCCGGAGAACCTCGCCCACCCGCATGTGGCAGGAGAGCTGGGTGTCGGGCAGCCGCACTGCCAGACGCTCCACCGCCTGGCGGCACAACTCGATGATGCTGTCGTCTCGCTCGACCGGCACTGGGCAACCGGCTTTGGGGTCGGCAACACGCCCCGGCGGCGTGCCCCGCCAGTATGCACCACCAGCCTGCGCGCGAACAGGGGCCGCGCCGTCCGCAGCCGGTCGTACGATCGGAAAACAGTGACGCTCTGCGCACTGTGTCGGCGCAATCTTCTCGCCGGGGAGCGCTTCCGCTTCTGGCAAAGCGCGGAAGTGCGACCGGTCTCCCGCGTCGTCTGCCACCTCTGCGAGCCGTCCGCCGCGCACGGCGGGTGGCAGCGCACCGAGCGCGTCGACCGCCAGAACTCCGTCGGCTTGCGCGGAACCGTCCGCCGCGTCGCCTAAGCGGCCAGGCGCGGCCCCTCGCGGCACCAGCGGGCGCGCGGGTGCCGCGAGGCGACGGCGGCCCAGATGGCGTCCGCCTCCTCCGTGGAGATGAGTGCGAGCGCGACCGCGTGGCGCGTCGCCGCGAAGGCAGCTCCGATCTCCCGCTCGTACCGGCGCTCGCCGCGCGGCGCCCGCTCGGAGGCGGAGGCCAGGGCCTCGAGGCGCGTCTCCAGGAGGCGGACCGTTCGGTCGTGGCGCGAGCGCTCGTCCATCGGACCCCGCCCGATCGTACGCCCCGCCGCGGACGCCATCGGCGGGCGGGCGCCATTCTGTCGAAGGCGCTTACAGTTTCTTTACAGCGCCGTAATCGAAGGCTCACGGCGTGCGAAGATAGTTCCGTCCGCATGCGGCGCATCCTCGTTCTCCTGCTGCTCGCCATGGTGACGCTGGCGGCGGGGTCAGCCGCGGCCCAGGCCCAGACGACGTTTCGCACGCCCGGCGCCCAATGGGTCGAGCTCCGCGACGGGCGCGGCCGGGCCGTCCTCGCCAGGAAGGGCGCGGTCAACATCAACATCCGGCGCGGGCGCGTGCGCGTGGTCAACCTGCCGGGCGGTAGCCGGCCGAGGCGCGACTGCAACAAGCGCGGCGTCCGGGTGACCGAGTACGCGATCGAGTACCGCGGGCGCAAGGTCCGGTGCCTCGTCTCGGGCCCCGGTCCCTGGCAGGTGATCATGACCGGTCGCGGGATCAACGCCTCCGGGCGCGTGCGCGGGTCGCTGACGCTGGACGGCGCCCGCTCCGCCCCGCGGGGCACATACGTGATCGGCACCCGGGCCGCGAGGGGCTGGCCGAGGTCGCCGAGGACCTTCACCCTGCGCCGCTAGGAGCGTGGGCGTGCGCGGCCTCCGGTCCATGTGCCACCATATGCCGTCGTGACCGGGGCGAAGCAGTCCGTGCTCGTCGTCGAGGACGAGCCGAGCATCGCGTCGTTCGTCGGGATGTACCTGAAGCGGGCGGGCTTCGCCGTGCACGTTGCAGGCACCGGCAACGACGCCATCGAGACGGCGAGCGCCGATCCGCCGGCGCTCATCGTGCTGGATCTGATGCTGCCGGACCTCGACGGCATCGACGTGTGCCGTCGCATCCGCCAGCGCTCCGACGTCCCGATCCTCATGCTCAGCGCCCGCGACGAGGACGTCGACAAGATCATCGGTCTCGAAGTCGGCGCCGACGACTACCTGACGAAGCCTTTCAATCCGGGGGAACTTGTCGCGCGCGTGAAGTCGATCCTGCGGCGCTCGAGCCCCGAGCGCCGTGAGTTCGTCAGCTCGGTCCTCGAGCACGGCGAGCTCCGCATCGACGCCGGGCGCCGGGAGGTGACGGTCGCGGGCGAGGAGGTGCAGCTCGCCCCGAAGGAGTTCGACCTCCTCTGGGACCTCCTCGACCACCGCGGGCTCGTGCTCACGCGCGACCAGCTGCTCGAGCGGGTCTGGGGCTACACGTTCGCGGGCGACAC
>JBOHAM010000190.1:0-24639 GCA_050697735.1 Gaiellaceae bacterium
GGCCCGAGGACGGACTCGCGATCCCGGCGGACATCGTCCTGTCCTACGACGACAAGTACCTGTACCTGACGAACTGGTTCGGGGACACGGTGCAGCAGTTCGACGTCAGCGATCCGTTCGACCCGGTTCTCACCGCCACCGTGTCGGTCCCGCACCCGAACATGCTGCGCCTGAGCCGGGACAATCGGCGCCTGTACGTCTCCAACTCGCTGCTCACCCCGTGGGACGACGACCCGGACTTCGGGCCGGCACGCAACGACGACTACGGGATCTGGCTGTTCGACGTCGCCAAGCGTTCCGGGGAGCTCACCCCGTACAAGCCAGACGGCAGCGCCTGGGTCGGCTTCACCAACGTCCGGAAGAAGACGACGACCGGGCCGGCAGGCCCACACATGATGCTCTTCGACCCGAGCGTTCCGCTCGAGCCCGGCGAGCACTGAGAGAAGCAGAAACGGAGGTACGCGATGTCCCACCACGACCGACCCGCAACCTTCTACGGATCTCCCGAGGAAGCGCAGCGGGCACCGCACGAGGAGCTCCTCTACGTCGCCTGCCTGCACGAGGGAACCGGGGTCGACGCGCCCGACTTCCTCGCCGTCGTCGACGCGGAGGAAGGGCGCATCGTCCACGAGACGCCGATGCCGAACGTCGGCGACGAGCTCCATCACTACGGCTGGAACCGGTGCAGCTCGGCCTGCCACGGCCCCGACCGCTCGCACCTGATCATGCCCGGGTTCCGCTCCTCGCGCGTGCACGTCGTCGACGTCGCCTCGAACCCGCGGAAGCCGACGATCGAGAAGGTGATCGAGCCGGAGGAGCTCGTGCGAGCCACCGGCTACACGCGGCCGCACACGACGCACTGCATGCCGGGCGACAACGTCGTCATGAGCATGCTCGGCGACGCCGACGGGAACGCGGCGGGCGGCTTCGCCGTCCTCGACGCGAAGACCTTCGAGGTCAAGGGCCGCTGGGAGAACGGCGGCGAGCGACCGCCGATGAACTACGACTTCTGGTACCAGCCGCGTAAGAACACCCTCGTCTCGAGCGAGTTCGGCGAGCCGAACGCCTACGAGGCCGGGTTCGACCTCGCCGACGTCCAGGCGGGCCGGTACGGACAGCGGCTGCACTTCTGGAACCTCGAGGAGCGCACGCTCGAGCAGACCATCGACCTCGGGGAGCAGGGGCTCGTGCCACTCGAGATCCGCTGGCTGCACGACCCGGACGCCGAGCAGGGCTTCGTCGGCGCGGCGCTCTCGAGCGCGATCTGGCGCTTCTCGAAGAACGGCTCCTGGCAGGCCGAGCCCGCGATCGCCACCGAGGCGGTCGAGCTCGAGGGCTGGCCCTTCCCCGTGCCCAGCCTGATCACCGACCTCGTCCTCTCCATGGACGACAAGGCGCTCTACTTCTCCAACTGGCTCCACGGCGACCTGCGCCGCTACGACGTCTCCGACCCGGCGAACCCCAAGGAGACCGGCCGGCTCTGGCTCGGCGGCCTGCTCGGTAAGCCGAGCGACGCCGGCCGCGAGCTGAACGGCGGGCCGCAGATGCTCCAGCTCTCGCTCGACGGCCGGCGCCTCTACGTGACGAACTCGCTCCTCTCGACCTGGGACAACCAGTTCTACCCCGAGCTCCGCTCCTGGCTGCTCAAGGTCGACATCGCCGAGGACGGCTCCATGCAGGTCGACCCGGACTTCTTCGTCGACTTCCACGACCGCCCCGGCGGGCCGGCGCGCGCCCACGAGGTGCGGTTCCCGGGCGGCGACTCGACCTCGGAGATCTTCCAGTGATCCTCGCCCATCACGCCGGGGAGCAGGCCGTCATCGGGGCGCTTGCCGCCGGCGGCACCACGCTCGTCTCCGGGCTCGTCCTCTTCGGGCGGGCTAAGCTCGCGACGACCCTTCGGTGGCTTCTCCGCCGGTAGCCAGAGCTCAGACCGAGGAGGCGTTCCTGGACGCTGCGGAACGCCTCCTCGTCGACGTGGGCTATGCGGGCATCACGACCCGCCGGCTCGCGGAGGAGGCGAAGGCTAATCATGGGCTCGTCCACTACTACTTCGGCTCGATGGAGAACCTGCTCGTGCGGGTGCTCGAGCGGTTCACGGAGCGCGTGATCGAGCGGCAGCGCGCCATGTACGCGACCGAGATCCCGTTCCTCGAGAAGTGGCGGACAGCGATGCGCTACCTCTCCGAGGACCGGGAGTACCAGAAGATCTGGTTCGAGCTCCAGGCGCTCGCCTGGAACCGCCCCGAGCTCCACGCCCGGGTGGCGCACGTGAACGAGGAATGGCGGTCCGTGCTCGCCGAGGCGTTCGCGGAGCCGCGCGAGCGCTACGGGATCGAGATGCCGCTCGACGCGCTGGTCTCCCTCGTGATGACGTTCAACGAGGGCCTCATCTTCGAGCGGCTCTCCGGCATCGAGACGGGCCACGACGACCTGCTCCGGTGGATCGACGGCTGGCTCGCGGCCAAGGAGGCGGGAGGGTGACGGCGCCCGCGCCGACCGCCACGCACGAGCAGACCCGCGCGCGCTATCCGGACGAGGAAGGCTTCGTCGAGCGCGACGGCGTGCGCGTCTTCTGGGAGCGCTACGGGGAGGGCGAGCCGACCGTCCTCCTGCTCCCAACCTGGTCGATCATCCACTCGCGCCACTGGAAGATGCAGATCCCCTACTTCGCGCGGCACCGGCGTGTGGTCCTGTTCGACGGGCGGGGCAACGGTCGCTCCGACCGGCCGGAGACCGGCTACGACGAGCGCGAGTTTGCAGCCGACGCCCTGGCGGTGATGGACGCGACGGGCACGGAGAGCGCGGTGCTCGTCTCGCTCTCGATGGGCGCGCAGCGGGCGCTGCTCCTCGCCGCCGAGGAGCCCGAGCGGGTCGACGGCGCCGTCTTCATTTGCCCGTCGGTGGCGCTCGGCAAGCCCCTCGCCGCCCGCACGATCATCGCCCGCTGGGACGAGGAGCTCGAGAGCGACGAGGGGTGGGCGAGGTACAACCGTCACTACTGGCTCCGGGACTACCGCGGCTTCCTCGAGTACTTCTTCTCGCAGATGTTCACCGAGCCGCACTCGACGAAGCAGATCGAGGACTGCATCGGCTGGGCGCTCGAGACAACGCCCGAAACGCTGATCGCGACGCAGCTCGGCGAGACCCTCGACGCGGACGCGACGCTCGCGCTCTCCGCACGCGTCCGCTGCCCCGTCCTCGTGATCGTCGGCACCGAGGACGCGATCACAGGCCCGGACCGCGGGATCGCGCTCGCGGAGGCGACGGGAGGTGCGCTCGTCGCACTGGAGGGCTCGGGCCACGGTCCGCACGTCCGCGACCCCGTTCGGGTCAACCTGCTTCTCCGGGAGTTCGTGGAGTCGCTGCCGTGATCGTCGCCGAGACAGCGCGAGAGCAATCCCGTGCCCGCTACCCCGACGCGGAGGGCTTTGTGGAGCGGGACGGCGTCCGCGTCTTCTGGGAGCTCTACGGAGACGGCGACCCGACCGTCTTTCTCCTGCCGACGTGGTCGATCGTCCACTCGCGGTACTGGAAGGCGCAGATCCCGTACCTCGCGCGGCACTTCCGCGTCCTCACGTTCGACGGGCGCGGGAACGGGAAATCAGATCGCCCCAGGGGAACCAGCGCCTACCTGGAGGCCGAGTTCGCCGCCGACTCACTCGCAGTCATGGAGGCGACGGGGACCGAGCGGGCCGTCGTCGCGGGACTCTCCTGCGGAGCCCTCTGGGGCACGCTGCTCGCCGCCGAACACTCGGAGCGTGTGCTCGGAGCCGTGTTCATCGGACCTGCCGTGCCGCTGGCGCCGCCACACCCGGAACGGAGCGTCTACTCGGCTTACGAGCACCTCGACACCGACGAAGGGTGGGCGAAGTACAACCACTACTACTGGCTGGAACACCAGCGTGAGTTCCTCGAGTTCTTCTTCGGCCGCTGCTTCACGGAGCCGCACTCGACGAAGCAGATCGAGGACTGCGTCGGCTGGGGCCTCGAGATCGACCCGGAGACGCTCATCGCGACGCAGAGCGCTCTCGCGCTGTGCGGGCTCGCGAGCTTCCGGGACGCGTGCGCCCGTGTCCGCTGTCCGGTGCTCGTGCTCCACGGTGACGAGGACGCGATCCGGCCGCACGCCCAGGGTGCGGCGCTCGCGGAGGTGACCGGCGGGCAGCTCGTGACGCTCGAGGGATGCGGCCACTGCCCGCAGGCACGCGACCCGGTAAGGGTGAACCTGTTGATCCGCGACTTCGTCGAGTCGCTCGAGAGGAGATCCGTATGGCAGTCGTGACGGACACCCCACGGGAGCGGACCCGCGCCCGCTACCCCGACGAGGAGGGCTACGTCGAGCGCGACGGCGTCCGCGTCTTCTGGGAGCGGTACGGCGACGCCTCGACGACGTTCCTCCTCTTCCCCACCTCGCCGATCTCGCACTCGCGACTGTGGAAGGCGCAGATCCCCTACCTCGCGCGGCGCTACCGCGTCCTGACGTTCGACCCACGCGGCAACGGGCGCTCGGACCGGCCTACCGACGCGGCCGCCTACGACCGCTGGGAGTTCGTGGAGGACGGGCGGGCCGTGCTGCAGGCGGGCGGCGCCGAGCGGGCCATCCTCGCCGGGCTCTGCGACGGCGGCGGCTGGGCCGTCATGCTCGCGTCCGCGCACCCCGAGACCGCGCTGGGCGTCTTCGCGCTCGCGCCGTACGTCCCGTACCTCGGCACCCCGCACCCGAACTACCTCCGCTTCCCCTTCGCGGACCGCCTCGACACCGACGAGGGCTGGGCGAAGTGGAACCTCCACTACTGGCGCCGGGACTTCCGCGGCTTCCTCGAGTTCTTCTTCTCGCAGCAGCTTCCGGAGCCGCACTCGACGAAGCAGATCGAGGACTGCGTCGGGTGGGGCCTGGAGACGGACCCGGAGACGCTCGCGCTCGCCGACGAGGACGCACCCCTTCCGTGGACGAGCGCCGAGGAGGCGCAGGCCGTCTGCCGGCGCGTGTCCTGCCCGGTCCTCGTCGTCCACGGGGAGCTCGACAACTGCCAGACGCGCGAGCGCGCGGAGGCAGTCGCGGCCCTGACCGACGGCCGACTGGTCGGTCTCGAGGGCGCGGGACACGTAACCCAGGCGCGTCATCCCGTGAAGGTGAACGGCCTGCTCCGCGACTTCGCCGAGTCCGTGGCGCCGCCGAAACCCACAGAGCGGCGGTGGACGCGAGCCGTCAAGAGGCGCCGGCGGGCGCTCTACATCTCCTCCCCCATCGGCCTCGGGCACGCGCGGCGCGACGTGGCCATCGCGCAGGAGCTCCGGAAGCTCGTGCCCGACCTCGAGATCGACTGGCTCGCGCAGCACCCGGTGACGGCCGTGCTCGAGGCGGAGGGGGAGCGCATCCACCCGGGGAGCGCCGAGCTGGCGAACGAGTCGCGCCACATCGAGAGCGAGTCGGCGGAGCACGACCTGCACGCCTTCCAGGCCATCAGGCGCATGGACGAGATCCTCGTGGCGAACTTCATGCTCTTCCACGACGTCGTGCGGGACGAGCCGTACGACCTCTGGATCGGCGACGAGGCCTGGGAAGTGGACTACTTCCTGCACGAGAACCCCGAGCTGAAGTCGGCCGCCTACGTCTGGCTCACGGACTTCGTCGGCTGGCTCCCGATGGGCGACGGGGGCGAGCGCGAGGCGTTCCTCACCGCCGACTACAACGCCGAGATGATCGAGCACATCGCGCGCTTCCCGCGTATCCGGGACCGGGCGATCTTCGTCGGGAACCCCGACGACGTCGTGCCCGACTCGTTCGGGCCCGAGCTGCCTCGGATCCGCGACTGGACCGAGCAGCACTACGACTTCGCCGGCTACGTCACCGGGTTCGAGCCGGTCGCCGACCGAGAGAAGCTCCGGGCCGAGCTCGGGTACGCGCCCGGCGAGCAGGTCTGCATCGTCACCGTCGGCGGCTCGGGCGTCGGCGGTCACCTCCTCCGGCGTGTGATCGCCGCGTTCCCGCAGGCCAAGCGCAACGTGCCCGAGCTGCGCATGATCGTCGTCGCCGGGCCGCGCATCGACCCCGCGTCGCTGCCCGACGAGGACGGGCTCGAGATCCACGCCTACGTGCACGAGCTCTACCGCCACCTCGCCGCCTGCGACCTCGCCGTCGTGCAGGGCGGGCTGACGACGGCGATGGAGCTGACGGCGAACGGCCGCCCGTTCCTCTACTTCCCGCTCCGCCACCACTTCGAGCAGAACCACCACGTGCACCACCGGCTCGAGCGCTACGGGGCCGGCCGCCGGATGGACTTCGACGAGGCGACGCCGGACGTGATCGCGACGGCGATCGCCGAAGAGATCGGGCGCGAGGTCGACTACAAGCCGGTGGAGACCGACGGGGCGGCAAGGGCGGCGGCCAAGATCGCCGAGCTCCTCTGATGGCGGCCGACGAGGCCGCCATCGTCCGCTGCGTCCTCGACTACTTTGAGGGGTGGTTCGAGGCCGACCCCGAGCGCATGCGCCGCGCGCTCCATCCGGACCTCGCCAAGCGGTCGCTCGGCCCTGAAGGGCTCGACAAGGTCACCGCCTCTCAGATGGTCGACGCGACGTCGGCAGGCGCCGGCAGGGAGCGCGACTCCAGCGCGCGGCGCATCGACGTCCGCGTCGTCGAGGTCTACGGCGACATCGCGACGGCCGTGGTCGACTCGAATGTCTACCGCGAGTACCTGCACCTCGCCCGCACCGACGGCGACTGGAAGATCGTGAACGCCCTCTGGGCGTTCACCTAACGCGAGGCTACGGCGCTCAGAGGATCTGGGCGAGGAACTGCTTCGTCCGTTCCTCGCTCGGGTTCTCGAAGAAGTGCTCCGGCGTGCCCACTTCGACGATCTCGCCGTCGGCCATGAACACCATCCGCTTGGCGACGGCGCGGGCGAAGCCCATCTCGTGCGTGACCACGATCATCGTCATCCCCGACTCGGCGAGCTCCTCCATCACGTCGAGGACCTCCTTGATCATCTCCGGGTCGAGGGCGGAGGTCGCCTCGTCGAAGAGCATGATCTTCGGCTCCATGGCGAGCGCCCGGGCGATGGCGACGCGCTGCTGCTGGCCCCCCGAGAGCTGCAGCGGGTACTTGTTCGCCTGCTCGGGGATGCGCACACGCTGGAGGTGCTCCATCGCCTTCTCGTTGGCCTTCGCCTTGTTCCAGCGGCGCACCTGCCGCGGTGCGAGGGTCACGTTCTCGAGCACGGTCAGGTGCGGGAAGAGGTTGAACTGCTGGAAGACCATGCCGACCTCGCGGCGGATCTCCTGGATGTTCCGGAGGTCGTCCGAGAGCTCGATCCCGTCCACGACGATGCGCCCCCGGTCGTGCTTCTCGAGCCGATTGATGCAGCGGATCATGGTCGACTTGCCCGACCCGGAGGGACCGCAGACGACCACCACCTCCTGGCGGTCGACGCCCAGGTCGACCTCCTTCAGCGCCTGGAAGTCGCCGAACCACTTCGAGACGCCCTCCAGGCGGATCATGGCCTTGCCGTTCTCGGCGCTCTGCGTGCTCATCGGTCGGCCTCCGGCCGATGATGGGGAGGGTGTGTGAGGGAACCGGGAGGTTCCCTCACTGCATCAAAGAAGGGGGTCCGTGGGGGAAGCATGGTTTCCCCCACGCGTACGAACAGAATGTGAGTGAAAGTCATCGCTCCCCCAGTCCGAGTCGCCGCTCGAGCCGCTGGCTCTCGCGCGACATCCAGTATGCCCCCGTCCAGTAGACGAACGCGGCGAAGACCAGCGTCTCGACGATCAGGCCCTGGGCGAGGAAGTCGGGCTGCGTCGTGATGTTTCGGGACACGTTCAGGAGCTCGGTGAGCCCGATGATGGCCACGAGCGACGTGTCCTTGAAGAGGCTGATGAACTGCCCCACGAGTCCGGGGATCACGGTGCGCAGGGCCTGCGGCAGCACGATACGGACCGTGATGCGCCAGGGCGAGAGGCCGAGCGCCTGCGCCGCCTCCACCTGGCCGACCGGAACGCTCTGGAGCCCGCCGCGCACGATCTCGGCCACGTAGGCCGCCGTGAAGAGGACGAGCGCGATCAGGGCGCGCGTGACCAGGCTCGGCTGCTGCACGCCGGGGGGAAGGAGGAAGCCGATCATGAACGCCCCCATGAAGAGGACGGCGATCAGCGGCACGCCTCGAAAGAGCTCGATGTAAGCAATGCAGACCATGCGGACGGCCGGGAGGCTCGAGCGGCGCCCGAGCGCGAGAAGGACGCCGAAGGGAAAGGCGAGCAGGATGCCGCCCACCGCCAGGAAGATCGTCAGCATGAAGCCGCCCCAGTCCTGCCAGCCGACGCCGCCGAAGGCGGTCACGATCAGGAAGGCGACGGCGATGCCGACGAGCACGACGAGCGCGGACTTCCTCCCGTCCAGCGCGATCCGGCGTCCCAGGAAGTAGCCGCCCACGCCGAGAGCGCCGACCGCCACCGTGAGGAGCGTCGCCTCGAACGACTGCGCGAACCAGAGCAGGACGGCGACGAGGAGCAGCGCCGGACCGGCCCGGCGGAGCGCGGAGGCTCGCTCGGGCGGCAGCGCCCGGCCTTCCGCCACCTCGCGACGCCGCGCCGCCGAGGCCGTTCCCGCCCCGAACCCGAGCGACGGGCCGAGCACGAGAAGCGCCGCCCAGACGCGCCAGAGCTCGTCGCGCGGGAAGCGCGAGACCATCAGGTTCGTGATGTTGCGCTCGATGATCTCCCAGCGCGCGTCGAAGAAGACGAACTTGCCCAGGCGGTAGACGAGCCAGGCGACGACGAGGCCGAAGGCGATCGTCAGGATCGTGTCGAGCCGGCTCGCGAAGAGGTTCTTCTGCGCCCACTCCTTCGGCGACAGGTGCCGCTCCGGCGGGAGCTCCGGGGCGGGCATGGGCTCGAGCGTGTCGACGCGAGTGGCCATTACCGCCCCTTCAAGGTCAGGCGCCGGTTGATCAGGTTCGTCACGAGGGCGATCGAGAGCGAGAAGAAGAGGTAGATCCCCATGAGAAGGAGGATCGCCTGCACGGCGGGCGCCCGCTGCGAGATCGAGACCTGCGTGATCTTCGTCACCTCGTAGTAGCTCACCGCGACGCCGAGGGAGGAGTTCTTGAGCAGGTTCAGGTACTGGTTGGCGACCGGCGGAATCGAGATGCGGAAGGCCTGCGGGAGGACCACGTAGCGAAGCCGCTGGAAGCCGGAGAGGCCGACCGCGTTCGCCGCCTCCGACTGCCCTCGCGCCACCGCGAGAATGCTTCCCCGCACGATCTCGGCGATGTGGCTCGCGGTGTAGATCGTGAGCCCGAGCAGCAGGGCGGCGTACTCGGGGCTGAGGCGGAAGCCGCCGGTCGTGGACAGATCCCCGCGCTCCGGCGTCGCGATCACCCACGGCCGCCCGGTGGCGAAGAAGCCGACCGCGAGCACCGCGAGGAGGAGGCCGCCCGCCCAGAGGACACGGCGGTGCGGCTGCCCGGTCTTGTCGAACCGCCGGCTGCGCCAGATCCACACCGCCGCGGCGAGGAGAAGGCCGACGAGCGCCACGATGCCGAAGACGGCCCCGCTCCCCTCCTTGTCGAACCAGGGGACGACGAGGCCGCGGTTCGAGAGGACGACGAGGTCGAGGAACTCGACCGCCTGGCTGATCGGGGGGAGCCGCAGGAAGATGCCCAGCCAGATGAAGATGATGATGATCAGGACCGGGATGTTCCGGAACGCCTCTACGTAGGCGGCGGCCGCCCGGCGCACGAGCCAGTTCGACGACAGCCGCGCCACGCCGATCACGACTCCGAGCACCGACGCGAGGACGATCCCGATCAGCGAGACCTTCGCGGTGTTCTGCACGCCCACGACGAGCGCGTCGCGGAGGCTCTGGGACGAGCGGAAGTCCGAGTCGGGGATGGCGAACCCGGCTGACTGGTCGAGGTAGCCGAAGCCGGTCTTCCAGCTCTCGGGAATGTTCGTGAGGACGTTGTCGAGCAGGTAGAGCAGAAGCCACCCGACCGCGATCAGGAAGGCGGCCTGGAAGACGATGCGCAGCACGCGCACGTTCCGCCACGGCGGCGGACGGCGCGTGGTCGTCGTGATGGCGCTCACGGGCGGCGAGGCGCGGGGCGGCGGCGCCCGCCGCCGCCCCGCGGTCAGGCCCTAGCGATACGGCGGCGCCTGGTGCAGGCCGCCGTCCGTCCAGAGGGCGTTGAAGTCGCGCGGGAGCTCGAGCGCCGAGCCCTCGCCGACGTTGCGCTCGTAGATCTCGCCGTAGTTGCCGACCTGCTCGACGATCTGCACGGCGAAGTCGGCCGGGAGACCCAGGCCGGCGTCGAACGGCTCGCCCTCGACCGGCTGCCCGAGGAAGCGCTGGATCTCCGGATCCTCGCTCCCGAGCTCGTCCTGGACGTTCTCGGACGTGATGCCGAACTCCTCGGCCTGCACGGTGGCGATGACGGCCCAGTTGACCGCGTCCGCCCATGCGTCGTCGCCGTCGCGCACGACGGGGCCGAGTGGCTCCTTCGACATCGTCTCCTCGAGGATGACGAGCCCTTCCGGACCGCCCTGGTCCTCGGGGTAGTTGGAGCGAACACCCGCGAGCTGCGACTTGTCCGACGTCCAGGCGCCGCAGCGTTCCTGGATGAACGCTTCCTGGAGCGGCTCGTTGTCCTCGAAGGCGAGCGGCTCGTAGCTGACGTCGAGCGCCTGCATGCGCGACTCGAGGTTGAGCTCGGTCGTCGTGCCCGAGAGGACGCAGATCGTCTCGCCGTCCATGTCCTCGAGGCTCTCGTAGCCGCTGTCGGCACGCACCATCATCCCCTGCCCGTCGTAGAACGTCGTGTAGAGGAAGCGCGCGCCCTCCGCGCCGTCCCGCGACGCCGTGTACGTCGTGTTGCGGACGAGGACGTCGACCTCGCGGGCCTGCAGCGCGGTGAAGCGCTGCTCCGCCGTGAGAGGCAGGTACTCGACCGCCTCGGCGTCACCGAGCACGGCGGCCGCGATGACACGGCAGAAGTCGATGTCGAAGCCTTGGAACTCCCCTGCCTCGTCCTGGAAGCCGAAGCCGGGCACTGCGTCGTTCACGCCGCACCGGAGGGTGCCGCGCTCCTGCACCTCCGCAAGGAGGTTGCCTCCGTCCCCGCCGCCTCCTCCGGCCTCGGCCTCGCCGGTCTGCCCGGCCGCATCGCCGTTGCCGTCGTCGTCGTCGTCTCCGAGCGAGCAACCGCCTGCGAGCAGGACGACCGCTAAGAGAGCTACGAGGACCCACACCTGAGAACTCCGCACCGATAACACCCCCTGGGTCTGACGGTTGCGGCAGGCTAACGGATTCCGCATGCCGTTTCATGTTAGACCTCGAGCACGGCGGCGGCGCGGATCCTCCCGAAGCGCAGGCGGGCGAGCGCCTCGTTCGCCTGCGCGAGTGGGAACGCCTCGACCTCGATCCGCACGGGGATCTGCGGCGCGAGCGCCATGAACTCCTCCCCGTCGCGGCGGATGAGGTTCGCCACCGACCGCAGCACGCGCTCGCCCCAGAGGAGCTCGTACGGGAAGGAGGGGATGTCGCTCATGTGGATGCCTGCGCAGACCACGGTGCCGCCCTTCGCCGTCGCGGCGAGCGCCGCCGGGACGAGCTCGCCCGCGGGGGCGAACAGAATCGCGGCGTCGAGCTCCTCCGGCGGGCGGGCGCGAGCGTCCCCGGCCCACTCGGCGCCCAGCTCGCGGGCAAGGCCCTGCGCCTCCTCGTCGCCCGCCCGCGTGAAGGCGAAGACGCGGCGGCCCTCGTGGCGGGCGACCTGCGCGACGATGTGCGCGCTCGCCCCGAAGCCGTACAGGCCGAGGCGCTCTCCCTCGCCCGCGAGACGGAGCGCGCGGTAGCCGATCAGCCCAGCGCAGAGGAGCGGCGCGGCCTGGAGGTCGGGGTAACCCTCGGGCAGCGGGAAGCAGAACCGCTCGTCCGCCGCGAGCGCCTCGGCGTAGCCGCCGTCGAGCTGGTAGCCGGTAAAGCGCGCGCGGTCGCAGAGATTCTCGCGCCCGCTCCGGCAGTAGCGGCACTCGCCGCACGTCCAGCCGAGCCAGGGGACGCCGACACGGTCGCCGGGGCGGAACCGCTCCGCGCCGTCGCCGGCAGCGGTAACGCGCCCGACGGCCTGGTGCCCTGGCACCAGCGGGAGCTTCGGGTCGGGCAGCTCGCCGTCGACCACGTGGAGGTCCGTGCGACAGACCCCACAGGCGGCCACCTCGACGACCACCTGCCCGGGGCCGGGCGCGGGCGCCGGCAGCTCGCACTCCCGGAGAGCCTCCCCGGGAGCCGCGAGTACCATCGCCCGCACGATCGCCTCAGCGCTCGAGCTCGTCCCAGGCCGCCGCGAGGACGTCGCCGAGGATCCCGACGATCTCGTCGAACTGGTCCTGCTCGGCGACGAGCGGCGGCGAGATCTGGACGACCGGGTCGCCGCGATCGTCGGCGCGGCAGATGAGGCCGGCCTCGAAGAGCCTGGGCGAGAGGAAGCCGCGCAGGAGTGTCTCGCATTCGGCTTCCGAGAAGGTCTCGCGCGTCTCCTTGTCCTTCACGAGCTCGAGCGCGTAGAAGAAGCCCGTCCCGCGCAGGTCGCCGACGATGGGCAGGTCGAGGAGCTGCGCCAGCGTCGAGCGGAACCGGTCCTGCTCGGCGGCGACGTGCTCGACGATCCGCTCGCGCTTCATGATCTCGATGTTCTTGAGCGCTATCGCGGCCTGCACCGGATGGCCGCCGAACGTGATCCCGTGCGTGTACATGGCATCGCCGGCGAGGAACGGCTCCATGACGGTGTCGCGGGCGATCACGGCGCCGATCGACGCGTAGGCCGAGGAGAGGCCCTTCGCCGAGGTGATCAGGTCGGGTCGGATGTCGTAGCGCTCCGAGGCGAACCAGCTCCCGACCCGGCCGAAGCCGGTGATGACCTCGTCGGCGCAGAGGAGGATGCCGTGGCGGTCGCAGATCTCGCGCACGCCGGCCCAGTAGCCCTCCGGGGGCGTGAAGGCACCGCCGGCGTTCTGCACCGGCTCCATGATCACCATCGCGACCGTCTCCGGGCCGGCCTGCTCGATCGCCGAGTCGAGGTCGTCGAGCAGGAACGCCGTGAACTCGGCCTCGGTCTCCTCGGGAGGACGGTGGTAGCGGTTCGTGTTGCGCACGTGGACGACGTCCGGGACGAGCGGCTCGAAGGGCGCGCGCAGCGCCGCGATGCCGTTGATCGAGAGCGCGCCCATCGTCGTCCCGTGGTAGGCGATCCGCCGGGAGACCGCCTTCCAGCGGCGCTCGCCGCGCGCGGCGTGGTACTGGCGCGCGAGCTTCCACGCGGACTCGACCGCCTCGGAGCCGCCCGAGCAGAAGAAGACGCGGTTCAGGTCGCCCGGCGCGAGCGAGGCCACCTCGGAGGCGAGCTCGATCGCCCTCGGGTGCGCGTAGCTCCAGTTGGTGTAGAAGGGCAGTTCGCGCATCTGCGCGGCCGCCGCCTCGCCCATCTCCTCGCCGTAGCCGTAGCCGATGTTGACGGCGAAGAGGCCGGCGAGCGCGTCGAGATACCGCTTCCCGTTCGCGTCCTCGAGGTAGCACCCGTCTCCCCGGACGATGATCGGCACCTCGCCGTCCATGTAGCCGCTCATGCGCGTGAAGTGCAGCCAGAGGTGGTCGCGCGCCGCCTGCTGGAGCTCGGCGGCGGAGAGTCCGGGGAGGGTGGTGCTCATGTCGTTCAGGCTCCTTTCGGCTGACGGCGCCACTGGAAGAGGATGTTGAGAAGCATCAGGACGATCGCCACGGCGAAGATCATGGTGCCGATGACGTTGACCTCGGGCGGCACGCCGCGCTGCGCCGTGCTCCAGACGTAGAGCGGGAACGTCTCGGTCGTGCCCGAGTTGAAGGTCGTGATCACGAAGTCGTCGATCGAGAGAGAGAAGGCGAGCAGCGCGCCGGCGAGGATCCCGGGCGCGATCAGCGGCAGCGTGATGCGAAGGAACGTCACGTACTCGTTCGCGCCGAGGTCCATGGCCGCCTCCTCGACGTGCCGGTCGAACCCCACGAGCCGCGCCCGCACCGTCACGACGACGAAGCTGATGCAGAACATGATGTGCGCGAGCACGATCGTCCAGAAGCCGAGGGCGGTCCCCAGGTTCAGGAACAGCGTCAGGAGCGACGCGCCGAGGACGATCTCTGGCGCGGTCAGCGGTACGAAGATGAGGAGGTTGGTCGCGCCGCGCCCCCGGAAGTGGTAGCGGACGAGGGCGAGCGCGATCAGGGTTCCCAGGACGACCGAGGCGATGGTGGCAACCAGAGCCACCTTGAGGCTCGTGGTGACCGCGTCGCCGAGGAAGGGCGGGCCGAACGGGTTCGTCCAGTGCGCCGTGGTGAAGCTTTCCCATGTGTAGTTGTAGCGCCCCGCCGGATCGTTGAAGGAGAACACGACGACGACCGCGATCGGAAGCATCAGGTAGCCGAGCGCGAGGATCCCGAACACGGTCAGCGTGTGTCTGCGGACGAAGGCCCAGGCCTTCGTGAGCGGGCTCACCCTCCGCCGGGGCAGCGGCTGCGGCTCGACGGCGGCCGTCATCCGGCCATCCTCTCGGTGCCCAGGACGCGTGTGTAGACCGCGATCAACGCCACGATGACGAGCATGAGGATCACCGAGAGCGCCGCGGCCTGCCCGTAGTCGGTGATCTCGAGGAACTTCGACTGGATGACGTTGCCGATCATGAACTGATTCGGCGTGCCGAGGAGCTCCGCGTTGATGAAGTCCCCGGCCGCCGGGATGAACGTGAGGAGCGTCCCCGCGATCACCCCAGGCATGGAGAGCGGCAGCGTCACGCGCAGGAAGGCCTTCGTGCTCGAGGCGTAGAGATCCTTGGCCGCCTCGATCAGGTTCTTGTCGATCTGCTCGAGGCTCACGTAGAGCGGCAGCGCCATGAAGGGGAGGAAGTTGTAGGTGATTCCCGCGATCACGGCTGTCGAGGTGGCGAGGACGCGGCCGTCGTCGGCGACGAGCCCGACGAACTGGAGCCCGTTTACGACGAAGCCGTCGTCCGAGAGGATGTTCTGCCACGCCAGGGTGCGGATGAGGTACGTGACGAAGAAGGGCGCGATGATGAACAGCAGGAGCAGGTTCTTCCAGCGCCCGCCCCGGAAGGCAATCCAGTACGTCAGCGGGTACGAGATCAGTAGGGCGAGGACGGTCGCGATGCCCGCGTACTGGAGCGAGCGGACGAACTGCTCCCGGTACTCGCCGAACGCGCTCGAGTAGTTCTCCCAGGCCCACGAGAACGTGTAGCCGACCTGGACCGTCCCTTCTTGAAGCGACGTGTAGCCGAGGTAGTAGAGCGGGACGACGAAGAACAGGAACAGGAACGCGAGGCCCGGGGCGAGCAACACGTACGGGGTGAGCCACCGGTGGCGGTGGAGGAAGCTCATGCCTCTACCGGCCGGTCGGCTAGGCGCCGATGACGGCCTGCCACTTCTCCTGGAACTCGGGGTTCTCGATCGCCTCGTCGCTGAACTCGTGCAGGTTCTCCAGGACCTCGGGCGGCGGGAAGATCAGCGGGTTCTCGGCGAGCGCCGGGTCGATCTCCGCGATCGCCTCCTTCGTGCCCTTCACCGGCGTGATGTAGTTCACGTAGGCGGCGACCTGCGCGGCGATCTCGGGGTCGTAGAAGAAGTTCATGAACGTCGACGCCGTGTAGACGTCGCCGCCCGTCGGGATCACCATCGTGTCCACCGACGAGATGCCGCCCGCGTCGGGGATCCTGAACTCCAGGTTCGGGTTGTCGGCCTGGAGGATGACGATGTCACCCGACCAGGCGATCGATGCCCAGACGTCCCCGCTGGCGAGGGGGCCCGTGTAATCGTTGCCGGTGAACTGCCGGATCTGTCCGTCGTCGACGGCCTTCTGGAGCTTCGCGATCACCTCGTCGTACGCGGCAGGGTCGGGGTTGGTCACGTCGTCGCCCATCTCCAGCAGGAAAAGCGCAGCCGTGTCCTCCATCGAGTCGAGCATGGTGATCCTCCCCTTGAGGGCCGGATCGAGCAGCTGCTCGACGGAGGTGATCTCGCCGCCGACCTTCTCGGGGTCGTAGCCGATCCCGGTGATGTACGACTGCCAAGGCAGGCTGTACTCGCGGTCCGGGTCCCAGGGCGGGCTCCTGAGCGTGTCCTCGAGGTTGACGATGTTCGGGATCGCGCTCTTGTCGAGCTTCTGCACGTAGCCGAGCCGCAGCAGCCGGGCCGCGAGCCAGGCGGTCGGGACGACGATGTCCCGGTCGATCCCCTGGCCGCGCGAGAGCGGCGCCTGGATCTCACCGAAGAACTCCTCGTTCGAGTTGATGTCCTCGAGGTAGTTGACCCTGACGCCGGTCGCCTCGGTGAACTGGTCGAGCGTCGGGAACGTGCTCGCGTCGTCGTTCTGGTCGATGTAGAAGGGCCAGTTGGAGACCGTGATCTCGTCGGCCAGGACCTGCTCGACCGTCGTCGCCCCGGTCTCGGCCGGCTGCTGGCCCTCGATCCCGTCGCCGCCGCCGCAGGCCGCGAGGAGCCCGGGGAGCGTCAGGGCGGCGCCGCCGAGGGCGGCGCGGCGGAGGAGCTGCCTGCGCGTCAACGGGTCTTGAATCTGCTCGAACGGATGGTTCATCGAGACCTCCCTCCTGTCATTCCACTACGAAGGTCGCTGCGGGGCTCCAACTGAGCGTGACCTGATCGCCGGGCTGCACCGAGGAGGCACCGGCTTCGGTGTTCTGGACGTAGAGCGTGATCGCGCCGGCCGCCGTGTCGACGACGTACTGCGTGGAGACGCCGATGTAGGCGCTCTCCCGCACCTCGCCCGCGAGGCGGTTCTCCTCGACGACCCCGAGGCGAACTTTCTCGGGCCGGACGCCGACGGAGACCTCGCCGCTTCGCCCGCTCGCGGCGGGAACGCGAATCGTCGTCCCGCCGGCGAGCCGCACCGTCCCATCGGGCTCGGCCGTGGCGGCGAGGAGGTTCGAGATGCCGAGGAAGCGCGCGACGAATACGGTGCGCGGCGTCTCGTAGAGCTCCGTCGGCGTTCCGAGCTGCTCGATCTTCCCGTTGTGCATGACCGCGATCGAGTCGGCCATCGTCATGGCCTCCTCCTGGTCGTGCGTCACATGGATGAACGTGATCCCGAGGTCATGCTGGAGCGCCTTGATGAAGAGCTGCATCTCCTTGCGAAGCTTGAGGTCGAGGGCGCCAAGCGGCTCGTCGAGAAGCAGGACGCGCGGGCTGTTCACGAGCGCTCGCGCGAGCGCGACGCGCTGCTGCTGGCCTCCCGAAAGCTGCCGCGGTTTTCGCCGTTCCATGCCGGAGAGCTGGACGAGCTCGAGCATCCTCGAGACCTGGCCGCGCAGGTCGGCGCCCTTGACGCCCCGTCGCCGCAGGCCGAAGGCGACGTTCTCGAAGATCGTCAGGTGCGGGAAGAGCGCGTAGCTCTGGAAGACCGTGTTGACGTCGCGCTTGTACGGAGGCAGCCCGGTGACGTCCCGGTCGCCGAGGTAGATCGTCCCGGCCGTCGGCTCCTCGAAGCCGCCGATCATGCGCAGCGTCGTCGTCTTCCCGCAGCCCGAGGGGCCGAGCAGGGCGAAGAAGCTGCCGCGCGGGATCTCGAGCGATACGCCGTCCACGGCCGTGACGTCGTCGAAGCGCTTGGTGACCGCCTCCAGCCGAACGTCGGCGGAGGTCCCTGCTGCTGCGGCCCCGTCGCGGGCGGCCGCAGCCCGCTGTTCGCCGACCGCCAATCCGCGCCTCAGTCGACCTTGGCCATCACGTGCTTCAACTGCGTGTAGTCCTCGAGGCCGTAGACGGACAGATCCTTGCCGTACCCGGACTGCTTGTAGCCGCCGTGCGGCATCTCGGAGACGAGCGGAATGTGGTCGTTGATCCAGACCGTCCCGAACTGGAGCTTGCGGGCGGCGTTCAGCGCCCGGCCGATGTCGCGCGTCCAGACCGAGGAGGCGAGCCCGTACGGGACGTCGTTCGCCCACGCGATCGCCTGGTCGTCCGCGGCGAAGCGCTGCACGGTGACGACGGGACCGAAGACCTCGCGCTGGACGATCTCGTCCGTCTGGTCGACGTCCACGATCACGGTCGGGTTGACGAAGAACCCGCGGTCGCCATTCGAGCCGCCGCCCGTCAGCACCGTCGCCTTCTTCGCGCGCTCGAGGAAGCCGAAGACGCGCTCCTGCTGGCTCTTCGAGATGACGGGCCCCATCTCCACGTCATCGCCGTCGGCCGGGTCGGCGACGTTGATCGACTCGACGGCCGGGACAAGCTCCTCGAGGAGCTTGTCGTAGATCTTGGGGCCGGCGACGACGCGCGAGGCGGCTGTGCAGTCCTGGCCGGAGTTCCAGTAGCCGGCGGTCTTGATCCCCTCGGCGACGGCTGCGGGATCGGCGTCGTCGAACACGATCACCGGCGCCTTGCCGCCCAGCTCGAGGTGCACGTGCTTCAGGTTGTCGGCCGCGGTGCGCGCGATCGTCTTGCCCGTCTCGACGTCGCCCGTCAGCGAGACGAGGCGGACCTCCGGGTGCTTGACGAGCGCCTCGCCGGCGGGCACGCCTTCGCCCGTGATCACGTTGAGCACGCCCGGCGGAAGGATCCCCTCGGCCAGCTCGATGAAGCGGAGCAGCGTCAGCGGCGTCTGCTCGGAAGGCTTGAGCACCTGCGTGTTGCCGGCCGCGAGCGCGGGGGCGAGCTTCCAGACCGCCATCCAGAGGGGGTAGTTCCAGGGAGCGATGCCCGCGACGACGCCGAGTGGCTCGCGGCGGATCCACGACGTGTGCTCCCGCATGTACTCGCCGGTCGCGCGGCCTTCGAGGACGCGGGCCGCGCCCGCGAAGAAGCGGAGGTTGTCTGCCATCTCGCTGGGCTCGTCACGCGCGGCGGCGATCGGCTTGCCCACGTTCTTCGACTCGAGCGCGGCGAGCTCGTCGGCGTTCTCGTCGATGACGTCCGCGAGCTTGAGCAGCAGCTCGGCGCGCTCGCGCGGCGTCGAGTCGAGCCACTCGGGGAGGGCGGCCGCGGCCGCCTGGACGGCGCGGTCGGCATCCTCCGCGGTGCTGGCCGGGACCTCGGCGATGGTGTCGCCGGTGGCCGGGTTCAGCACCTCCATGGTCTCGCCGCCGGCGGAGTCCACCCACTCGCCGCCGATGTAGTTCTTGTGCTGGGTTACGGCAACGCTCATCAAGACCTCCGCTTTCTCCGTTAGATGGTTGACCGGCAACCATCAGGGCCAGCGTAGCCCTCGCATCCTTTCCAAACAAGCCGGAAACGCGGGCCTAACCGGGGCCGCGCTTTTCGACACGCGGTCGAAACGCTAGCCCTGGACGCCGCTGCGCTGCGCCATCACGTCGCGGAGGCGCTCGAGCGGGAGAGCGTGCGCGGTGACGCCGCGGTGACCGGTCATCGTCTCGGCGGCGCAGAGCGCGTTCAGGATCGCCTCCTCGGTCGCCTCGACGACCGCGTCGAAGAGTGGCGTCAGCCGCTGCGCCGGCACCATCTCGAGCCGCACGGTCTGGGGCGTCTCGGCGGCGAAGTCCCCGGCCGGCAGGCCGCGGTTCCCGGTGGAGAAGCAGAGGAAGAGGTCGCCGCTCGAGTTCTCCCCGACGCCGCCCATGCGGGCGATCCCGAGCCCGGCCCGCTGCGCGAGCCGCCTGCACTGGTCGGGGAGGAGGGGCGCGCTCGTTGCCACGAGGACGATGATCGAGCCGCCCGGAGACGGGCCGGGCTCGTCCGGCAAGGGCACCTCGGAGGACGGGACTGCCTCCCCCATCGGGATCCCGTCGACACGCAGGCGCTCCCGCCGGCCGTAGTTGGCCTGCACGAGCACGCCGACGACGTGGCCCTCGACGACGCGCGAGGACGTGCCGATGCCGCCCTTGAAGCCGTGGCAGACCATTCCGGTCCCGCCCCCGACGTTGCCCTCGGCGACAGGGCCGGCGGCGGCGGAGGCGAGCGCGGCGCGGACGTGCTCGCCGCGGACGTGCATGCCGGAGATGTCGTTCAGGTAGCCGTCCCAGGTCTCGCCCACCACCGGCAGGCTCCAGAAATCGTCTCCGCGCTCCTCGACCTCGGCCGCGACGAGCGAGTCGCGGACAACGCCGACCGAGTTCGTGTTCGTGAGCCCGATCGGCGACGTGAGCAAGCCCGACTCCCGGATCCACTCGAGCCCCGTGAGCTCGCCGTTGCCGTTCAGGCGGTGCGGGCCCGCGAACACCGGCTCCTCCCAGGCGTTGCCTTCGTGCGGGAGCACGACCGTGACGCCCGTGCGGACGGCGTCGCCCGCCACGATCGTCTCGTGCCCCACACGGACGCCGGGGACGTCGGTGATCGCGTTCAGGCACCCGGGCGGCAGGGTGCCGAGGGCGATCCCGAGGTCTCGTGCACGGGGTCTGGCCACGCCCAGCAGGCTAGGCGGGGAGCCGGTCGGCGGACCTCCCGGGAGGCGGGAGGTGTACCTGGGGCAGAAGCGAGCGGAGGAGGATGCGATGCGAGGTCTCAGGGTCACGATCGCCACGCTGGTCGCCGCCGGGGCGACGGCCGTCCCCGCCGGCGCCGATGGGCTACCCGTCGGCGGCATCGAGGTCGGGCCGTCCGGCGTGACCCGGCCGGACGACGCCGTCCGCTACGTCGCGCTCCGCGCGGGACCCGACACCGTCGTCGCGCGCGTGGAGCAGGAAGGAGGCCGCGTTCTCGGCAACCGCCTCCTCGACGGCCGCTTCACGATTCCGGCCGTGGCGCTCGACGGCACGGCGGCCGGCCTCTCCGCCGACGGCAGCACGCTCGTCCTCATCCGTCCGCGCAGGACCTTCCCGCGGCAGGAGACGGCCCTCGCCGTCGTCGACACCGCGCGGCTGCGCCTGCGAGAGACGATCACCCTCGCCGGCGACTTCAGCTTCGATGCGCTCTCGCCGGACGGGTCGCTCCTCTACCTCGTCCAGTACGTGGCGCCGCGAGACCCGACGCGCTACGTCGTCCGTGGGTACGACCTCGACCGCGGGCGGCTGCTGCCGAAGCCGGTCGTCGACCCGAAGGTCTTCGGCGACGTCATGCGCGGCTACCCAGTGACGCGGGCGGTCAGCCCCGACGGCCGCTGGGCGTACACGCTCTACGACGGCGGCGGCGGCCACCCGTTCGTGCATGCGCTCGACACGGCGGAGCGCACGGCCGCCTGCATCGTCGTCGAGGCGCTCGCCGGCCGAGACGACCTCCTGGAGACCCGTCTCGCGGTCGCCGAGGGCGGCAGGGAGGTTCGAGTCGTGGCGGGACGCGAGACGGTGGCGGTCATCGACGCGGTGAGCCTCCGGCTGAGCGAGCCGTCGCTCCCCTCCCCTCAGGCGGCCGCGGTCGACGCCGACGCCTCGGCTCCCTGGGCCTTCGCGGCGGGGTTCGCCGTTCTCCTGCTCGCCGGAGCCGCCGGCCGGGTGTTCTTCCTGCGACGACGGAGGCGGCCGGCAGCGATCTGAGCGGCGCCTAGACTTCGGCGCCGTGACCGTCCTGCGCCAACCCGACTCGGCGATCGTCGTCGCCGTCGACGGCGACGAGGTCGTCGTCGTTCGCCAGACGAGGGCGGGCGCCGACGGCGTCACGCTCGAGCTTCCTGCGGGCTCCTTGGAGCCCGGGGAGTCGCCCGAAGAGGCGGCCGCGCGCGAGCTCCATGAGGAGTGCGGCCTCGCGGCGGGCTCGTGGCGGAAGCTCGGCTCCTTCTGGGCGGCGCCCGACTACGCGACCGAGTACGTACACGCCTTCGAGGCGAAGGAGCTCGTGCAGGTCGGGCCGCCGGCGGCGCAGGAGGGAGAGGACGATCTCGAGGTCGACTGCCTGCCGCTGCGCGGGATCATCGGCGAGCTCTCGGACGCGGGCTCCCTCGCCGCCATGGCGCTTTGGCTCCAGGGCTGACAGCCGTGAGCCCAAGTAACAGACTGGTACTTGGGTCAAAGGCCGAGCAGGGCTACGCCGAATGCGACGAGGACGGCGCCCGCGAGCCGCGCCGGCCCGACGCGCTCCTGCAGGAAGAGCGCGGCGCCGATCGTGGCGATGACGACGCTCGTCTCCCGCACGGCGGCGACCGGCGCGGCGTCGGCGCGGGCGAGCGCCGCGAGGACGAGGGCGTAGGCGCCGATCATGCAGACTCCGGCCGCGAGCGTGGCCGGGCGCACCTCCGCCCGCAATGCCCGGCGGCCCTTGAGGGCGGCGAGCGCGCCGGCGTAGGCTACGACGGGCAGGACCAGGGAGGCCTCGACGTAGGCGATCGCGCCCGCATGGCGGATCCCGCGGTCGTCAAGGAGCGTGTAGGACGCGATGCAGGCCGCGATGGCCAGCCCGAAGAGGACGCCCGAGGTTTCCGCGGGTCGGCGGAGGCCGCGGACGAGCAGGACGCCCAGCCCGACGAGGCAGACGCCGGCGGCCTGCGCGGGGCTCGCGCCGGCGCCGAGCACAGCTGCGCCCGCGACGAGGACGAAGACCGGGGCGAGGCCGCGCGAGAGCGGGTAGACGACCGACAGCTCCGCCCGCCGGTACGCGGCGCCGAGCAGCACGAAGTAGAGGAGCTCGAGCGGGACGGTGGCGGCGATGTACGGCCAGGCCTCGGCCTCCATCTCCCACGTGAGCGCGGCCACGGGCGCGAAGGCGACGACGCCCGCGAGGCCGGCGACGGCCGCCGCCGCCTCCGGGTCGCGGGCCCGCGCGACGAGCAGGTTCCAGAGCGCGTGCGCGAACGCGGCGGCAAGCGCGAGAGCGAAGGCGGAGGCGGGCACCCGGGCGTAGTCTCGCCGCGAGGCCGGTCGGGGCAGATAGCGTTGGAAGCGTGATCGACCACGTCGGCCTCAACGTCCGCGACCTCGCGGCGGCCAAGGCCTTCTACGCGGAGACGCTCGAGCCGCTCGGGTACCGGGTCTCCATGGAATGGGAGGACCACGTCGGCTTCCAGGCGGGCAACGCAGGCCCCGACTTCTGGGTGTCGCGACGCGACGACCCGGCCGGGACGGGCACGCACGTCTGCTTCCGTGCGCGCGACCGTGAGACTGTGGACGCGTTCCACGCGGCCGCAGTCGCGGCCGGCGGTGCCGACAACGGCCCACCGGGCGTCCGCCCCCACTATCACGAGAACTACTACGGCGCGTACGTCCTCGACCCCGACGGCAACAACGTCGAGGCGGTCTGCCACACGCCCGCGGCCTGAGCCGGCGGGTGGGGCAATCCGGGAGCGGCGCTCCCCCGTAGTCAGGGAAACCTGAGGTCGAGAGAGAACGGGCCCGGCGAGGCGCACCGCGCTGCCCCTCCGAGCCGCCAGCAGCTCGGCCCCGGGAACTCCGGAGGGGCGGGCCCGCCCGGCGCCCGCCCCTCTTTCACTGCGTTTGGCGCTGCTCCCGAACGGCTAGGAACGGAGCACTCGATCTCCGAGGGAGGAAGCTCATGCCGACCTGGGTCTGGATCCTGCTCATCGTGCTGCTGGTGCTCGTGCTCTTCGGCGGCGTCGGCTACGGCCGCCGGGGCGTGTAGCGCCAAGCAAAGAGTGCGCGTAACGGAGGGGCCGAGAGGCCCCTCCGGCGTCAGTGGCCTTCGGGCGGCTCCCAGCCCTCGAGCACGGGCGGTTGCCAGTCCGTCCCGGTCGTCCGGGAGCCGGCGACCCACGGGCCGAGCTCGGGCTGGGGGAACTTCGTGTGCTTCTCCTTCAGCTGGATGCCGTAGGAGTTGCCCGACTGGAGGTGCTTGACGAGCACCTTGCGGGCGATCTCGTCCTCGCGTCCGGCCGGGATCTCGAAGTAGATCTTCAGGAACGAGTTCGAGTAGCGGTCGAAGACGGCGGGCATGCCGTCCTCTTCGAGCAGCTCGACGTCCTCGAGCCAGTTGAGATCCTCCCCGGGCGTGGCGGCGAGCAGGTCGACGTCCTCGATCTCGCCCACGTTCTCCTGGTAGGAGAAGCGACGACCCGCGAGGTACTCGGCGTCGATCGCGCGGATCTTCTCGGGCTCGCGGGTGGACATCAGCGGATGCTCGGCCGGTGATCGGCGTGCTCGTCGGGGACGGCTGCGACCAAGCCGGGCGTCTCGATCGTCCGCAGCGCGTACCTGAAGGTACGGGTAAGGGCGAGCGGGGCGATCCGGCGCAGTGTCGCAGCCGCCATCCGCGAGTGCGGTGATCGCCGGTCGAGCATCAGTCCTCCGCGCCGGCGAGCTCGGCCGGCTGCTCGGGCAGGTAGTCGACCGGATACTCGAGGTGCTTCTCGAGCAGCCGCTTGATCTCGGCGAGCGCCTTCTCCTCGGTCACGCCGGGGATGTAGTCAGTGCCCGCGAGCGGCACCTTGGCCATCGCGGCCGCCTCGACGGTCAGCGCGCAGAGGTCCTCGGGCTCCAGCGAGTGGACGTTCGTCTTGCCGCAGGCCCGCGCGAGCATCTGAACCTCGAGGGTGAGCGTGTGGAGGAAGTTGTAGACCCGCTCGGCGGCCTCGTCGACGACGAGCCGCTTGCGCAGCTCCGGATCCTGCGTCGTGATGCCGACCGGACAGCGGCCGGTGTGGCAGTGGTAGCACTCGCCGGCGGGGACGCCGATCGTCCCCTCGTAGTCGGTGACGCCCGGGATCTCCTTGTTGCAGTTGAGGGCGATCAGCGCCGCGTGCCCGAGCG
>JBOHAM010000191.1:0-5684 GCA_050697735.1 Gaiellaceae bacterium
ACCCCGCCGAGAAGGTCTTCCCGATGATCCCGGCAGGCGCCGCCGCGACCGACGTGCTCGAGTTCCCGGAGGAAAGGCCCGTCGAGGCATGACCCTCGTTCGCCTTCGGCTCTCTCTCCTGGGTCACGAGTCGAAGGGCGACTCGTGACCCACACGGTCTCCGTCCTCGTCGAGAACAAGCCCGGCGCGCTCGCCCGGGTTTCCAACATGTTCGCCCGGCGCGGCTTCAACATCGAGAGCCTCGCCGTCGGGCCGACCGAGCGACGCGACGTCTCGCGCATCACGCTCACCGTCGACTGCCCGGTCGACCTGCTCGAGCAGATCGAGAAGCAGATGCACAAGCTCGTGAACGTCCTGCGCGTCTCCACGCTCGCAGCCGGCGAGGCGGTCGAGCGCGAGCTCGCGCTCGTGAAGGTGGCGGCGGCTCCCAGCCGGCGCGCCGAGCTGATGGCGCTCGCCGACGTCTTCGGCGCCCGCGTCGCCGACCTCGGCCCGCAGGAGATGGTCTTCGAGGTCGTCGGCACGCCCGAGCAGCTCGAGTCCTTCGAGGAGCTGCTCCGCCCGCACGGCCTCAAGGAGCTCGCCCGCACCGGCCGCATCGGCCTGGCCCGCGCCTCCTCCCCCACCCGCAATCCACGACCCCAGCACATCCTCCGCTAGCACCTGACGAGAAAGGATTCCGATGGCAACGGTGTACCGCGACGGCAACCTCGACCTCCTCTCCGGCCAGGTGGCCGTGCTCGGCTACGGCAGCCAGGGCCACGCCCACGCGCTCAACCTCCGCGACTCCAGCGTCGAGGTCGAGGTCGGCCTCCGCGAGGACAGCTCCTCGTGGTCGGCCGCCGAGGAGGCCGGCCTCACGGCCCGCACGATCCCGGAGGCCGTCCGCGGCGCCCAGCTCGTCGCCGTCCTCCTCCCCGACCACGTCCAGAAGGGCGTCTACGAGCGCGACGTCGCCCCGAGCCTCGAGCCGGACGCAGCCGTCCTCTTCGCCCACGGCTTCAACGTCCACTTCGGGCAGATCCGGCCGGAGCCGGGGCACGATGTGATCATGGTCGCCCCGAAGGGCCCCGGCCACCGCGTCCGCCAGCTCTTCGAGGCGGGCGCGGGGACGCCGGGCCTCGTCGCCGTGGCGCAGGACGCGAGCGGCGGCGCCTTCGAGCTCGCGCTCGCCTACGGCGCTGCCATCGGCTGCGGCCGTGCCGGGATGCTGGAGACGACGTTCGCCGAGGAGACCGAGAGCGACCTCTTCGGCGAGCAGGCCGTCCTCTGCGGCGGCGTCTGCGCGCTCATGCAGGCCGGCTACGAGACACTCGTGGACGCCGGCTACCAGCCCGAGATCGCGTACTACGAGTGCATCAACGAGCTGAAGCTGATCGTCGACCTGATCTACGAGGGCGGCTTCACGCACATGCGCCACTCGATCTCGGACGTGGCCGAGTACGGCGACCTGACCCGCGGGCCCGTCGTCGTCGACGAGCACGTCCGCACGACCATGAAGCGGCTGCTCGAGGACGTCCGCAACGGCTCCTTCGCGCGCGAGCTGATCGCCGAGGAGGAGAACGGGCGGCCACGGCTCACTGCGCTGCGGCGCATGGCGGCCCGTCACCCCGTCGAGTCCGTCGGCGCGGAGCTGCGCGAGCTGGCCGGGCGCGAGGGCCTCCTCGGCGCGGAGGCTCATGTCCGCCGTTGACGTCCCCGTCGCCCTCCTGGGCTACGGAACCGTCGGAGCGGCAGTCGACCGCCTCCTGACCGAGAACGCCGAAGACATCGAGCGCGCCACGGGGCATCGCCTCCGGGTGGTGCGCGCGCTCGTCCGCGACGTTGCGAAGGAGCGGCCGCACGCGCCCGCGGACGGCGTCCTGACGAGCGACTTCGCGGTCGTCCGCGACGACCCCTCCATTGCGGTCGTGGCCGAGGTGATGGGCGGCCTCGAGCCGACCGGCGGCTACGTGCTCGACCTGCTCCGCGCCGGGAAGCCAGTCGTCTCGGCCAACAAGCAGCTCGTCGCGCGCGAGGGAGCCTCGCTCTTTCGCGCCGCCTCGGACGCGGGCGTCCAGCTCCGCTTCGAGGCAAGCGTGTGCGCCGCGATCCCCGTGATCAAGGTGCTGCGAGAGGCGCTCGTCGTCGCGAACGTGCACCGCCTCGTCGGCATCGTCAACGGGACGACGAACTTCATCCTCACCGAGATGGAGGGCGGCGCGCCCTACGAGGAGGCGCTCGCCGAGGCGCAGCGACTCGGCTACGCGGAGGCCGACCCGACCGAGGACGTAAGCGGCGCCGACGCTGCGGCGAAGATGGCCATCCTCGCGACGATGGCCTTCGGCTCCCGGGTCACGCTCGCCGACGTCGACTACGACGGCATCGAGGCCGTGACCGGCGAGCACGTGGCCGCAGCCCGCGCCATGGACATGGTCGTGCGGCTGATCGGCCAGGCAACCCTCGCCGGCGAGCGGCTCGACGTGCGGGTCGGCCCGGCGCTCGTCGACCGCCATCATCCGCTCGCAGCCGTCGAGGGGGCGTTCAACGCGGTCATGCTCCAGGGGGACGCGATCCGCGAGATCACGCTCGAAGGGCCGGGCGCCGGCGGCAGGGAGACCGCCTCGGCCGTCGTCGCGGACATGGTGAGCGTGATCGGCACGACCGGCACCGGCTTCCTCCAGAACGACGCCTGCTGGCGCAGCCTCGAGCGGCTGCCGCCCGGCGAGGCGCGCTCGCCCTTCTACGTGTCCATCCGCGTCGCGGACGTCGCAGGCGTGCTCGCACAGGTGGCGCTCCGGCTCGCCGGACGCGGCGTCTCGATCGCCCGGCTCGTCCAGGAGCAGGCGAACGGCGCGGCGACCCTCCACATCGTCACCCACGAGGCGGCCGAGGGCGACCTGCGCGCGGCCCTCGCGGAGATCGCGGCGCTCCCGGAGACGAAGGGCGAGCCCGCAGCCCTCCCGGTCGTTTCCGACCGGGGAGTCGCCGGCCTCGGCTGGGCGTGAGCCCGAGCGCTGCGACGGCTGTAGGCTCGGCGCCGATGGTTCCCCTGGCCGAGCGGTACCGGGACCGCCTGCCCTTGAGCGCCGCGACTCCGATCGTGTCGCTCGGCGAGGGAGGGACGCCGCTTCTCCCCGCGCCGCGCCTCTCGGAGCGGCTCGGCGTCGAGCTCTGGCTCAAGTGGGAGGGCCCCAACCCCACCGGCAGCTTCAAGGACCGCGGCATGACGGTCGCCGTCTCCAAGGCGCTCGAGGAGGGCGCCGGCGCGATCGTCTGCGCCTCGACCGGGAACACCGCCGCCTCCGCCGCGGCCTACGCCGCGCGGGCGGGGATTCCCGCCGTCATCCTTCAGCCGGCGGGAGCCGTGGCCCTTGGGAAGGTGGCGCAGGCGCGGGCCGTGGGCGCCCGGCTGCTCGAGGTGCGCGGATCGTTCGAGGAGGCGCTCGCCGCCGCCCGCGAGCTGGCGCGGCGCGGCACGCACGCGCTCGTAAACTCGCTCAACCCGTACCGGCTCGAAGGCCAGAAGACTGCCGCGTTCGAGATCGTCGAGGAGCTGGGCGCGGCGCCGGACGTGCTCGCGCTTCCGTACGGAGGCGGCGGAAACACGCGCGCGTACTTCCTCGGCTTCGAGCAGGAGGGCGCCGGGATGCCGCGTGTGCTTGCCGGCGCGGCGGCCGGGCGGGCGGAGACTGTGGCGACCGCGATTCGCATCGCCCAGCCGGCCCACCGGGCGGAAGCGGAGGAGGCGGTGGCGAGGTCGGACGGCGCCGTCGTCCCGCTCGCCGACGAGGAGATCCTGGCGGCATGGCGCGAACTGGCGGAGCTCGAAGGCGTGTTCTGCGAGCCGGCCTCCGCGGCCGGCGTCGCGGCCCTCGCCAAGGAGCGGCCGGAGCCCGGTAGCCGCGCCGTCTGCGTCGTCACCGGTCACGGGCTCAAGGACCCCGAGGTGGCGGAGCGGCTCGCCCAGCCTGCGGTCTCGGTGGCAGCGGACCTCGACGCAATCCTCGAGGCAATCTCGTGAGCCTCTTGGAACAAGTAACACGGTGTTACTTGGGGGCTCTTCGGTGACCCGCGAGACGATCCGTGTGCGGGCTCCGGCGACGACGGCCAACCTCGGTTCCGGCTTCGACTGCGCGGCGGTGGCGCTCGACCTCTGGAACGAGCTCGAGGTCGCACCCGGCGACGGCGAGCCCGACCGGAGTCACCTCGGCGTGCAGGCGTTCGAGCGACTCGCTCCCGCCGACGGGCTCCGCTTCGACTTCGCCGACCGCATCCCGCGCGAGCGAGGGCTTGGCTCGAGCGCTGCCGTGATCGCGCTCGGGCTCGTCGCCGGGGCCATCGCCGCCGGGCGCGAGCTCGTGCCGCACGAGCTCCTCGCCGAGGGTGTGGAGCTCGAGGGCCACGCCGACAACCTGGCCGCCGCGCTCTCGGGCGGCGCCTGCCTCACGTGGGAGAACCGGATCGAGCGAGTGGCCGACGGCGTCCCGGCGGCGCCGGTCGCGCTCGTGCCCGAGACGACGGTGGCGACGGCCGAGGCCCGTGCCGCGCTTCCCTCCGAGGTGCCTCACGCCGACGCCGTGTTCACCGCGGGCCGCGCCGCCCTCCTCGGCGCCGCGCTCGCGACGGGCTCGCCGGGCCTCTTCGTCGCGGCGCTCGCCGACCGGCTGCACGAGCCCTACCGCGCGCCGCACGCTCCGCTTCTGGAGGCGGTGCGCCAGGATCTCCCGCACGGAGCCCTCGGCGCCACCATCTCGGGCTCGGGCCCGACGGTGATCGTCTGGGCGCGCGAGCACGAGGCCGACGAGGTCGCGACCGAGCTCTCCGACCGCTTCCCCGACGTGCGCGTACTCTGGCTCGCGGTCTCCAGGGAAGGAGCAGGACGCTTGTGAGCGACCCCTACGAGCGCGAGTCCGATCCCGCCAAGCGGCGCAGCGCGGCCCTCACGGACGGGCCTGACCGGGCCCCGGCGCGGGCGATGCTCAAGGGCGTCGGCTTCACCGACGACGACCTCGCGCGCCCGCTCGTCGGCGTGGCGACCACCTGGATCGAGACGATGCCCTGCAACCTGAACCAGCGCGAGCTGGCCCAGCACGTGAAGGCCGGAATCCGGGCCGGGGGCGGCACGCCGGTCGAGTTCAACACGGTGTCGGTCTCCGACGGGGTGTCCATGGGGACGGAGGGGATGCGCGCCTCCCTCGTCTCGCGCGAGGTGATCGCCGACTCGATCGAGCTCGTGGCGCGCGGCCACCTGCTCGACGGCCTCGTCTGCCTCGTCGGCTGCGACAAGACGATCCCCGCAGCCGTGATGGCGCTCGCCCGGCTCGACCTGCCCGGCCTCGTGCTCTACAACGGCTCCATCGCACCGGGCCGCTTTCGTGGGCGGGACGTGACGATCCAGGATGTGTTCGAGGCGGTGGGCGCGCACGCCGTCGGGAGCATGAGCGGCGAGGACCTGCACGAGCTCGAAGGCGTCGCCTGCCCCGGGGCCGGGGCCTGCGGCGGCCAGTTCACGGCCAACACGATGTCGACGGCGCTCGACTTCCTCGGCATCAGCCCGGCGGGCCTCAACGGGATCCCGGCGCTCGACCCGGCGAAGCCGGAGGCGGCCGAGCGGGCCGGCCGGCTCGCCATGGACCTCCTCCGCCGCGACGTCCGCCCCTCGCAGGTGATCACGCTCGAAGCGATCGAGAACGCGATCGCCT
>JBOHAM010000192.1:0-4185 GCA_050697735.1 Gaiellaceae bacterium
GCCGGCAGGGGCTCGGCGACTGTGCGAACCGGTTCCACTACTACCGGCTGACAGCGGACGACCGGATCCTCTGGGGCGGCTACGAGGCCGTGTACCGCTACGGCGGACCGGTCGGCCCCGAGCACGATGACGACGAGCAGACGTTCGCCATGCTCGCGCAGCACTTCTTCACCACGTTCCCGCAGCTCGAGGGCCTCCGCTTCACGCACCGCTGGGGCGGGGCGATCGACACGTGCAGCCGCTTCTCCGTCTTCTTCGGCACCGCCAAGCGGGGACGGGTTGCGTACGCGGTCGGCTACACGGGCCTCGGCGTCGTCGCGACCCGCTTCGGGGCGCGCGTGGCCCTCGACCTGCTCGACGGCCGCGAGACCGAGGCCACCCGCCTGCGCTACGTGCGCTCGAAGCCGGTGCCGTTCCCGCCGGAGCCGCTGCGCTCGGGCGTCATCCAGCTCACCCGCAACCGCCTGGCCGCCGCCGACCGCAACGCGGGCCGGCGCGGCCTCTGGCTCCGCACGCTCGACCGCCTCGGCCTCGGCTTCGACAGCTGAGCCCCTGGGACCTGCTGGGTGTCAGGTCTTGCATTTCGGCATCCTGCGTGACCGGTCCGCCGAGCGGTGCCAGGGCTTTGCGCGAATGCAAGACCTGACACCGTGGGTTCTCCACGTTGCACCATCGCGCCTTCGACGAGGATCTCTCCCCGGACTACGAGGTGCGGATCGTGCGGCGCTTGCTCGACGAGGTCGGGCCGATGCTGGAGCTCCTGAAAGGCTTCCAAACGGGGCAGTCCCTGCATGTTCCCGAGTGGCGGCCGTCCGCCCCGACGGGGAGCGGCTCGCCGAGCGCTTCGACCGCTTTCTCGCGCGCGGCGGCGGTTAGAGTCGCCGGAGATGGCCCGACGCCGCACTATCGACGAGGTGCTCACGGAGGCTCGCGACGGCCTCCGGCGCCTGCTTCCCGAGGAGGCGTGGGCGGCGGCGCAGGACGGGGCCGTGCTGGTCGACGTCCGTTCCGAGGACGAGCGCCGGCGCCAGGATGCCCTTCTACCGGGAGCGTTCCACCATCCTCTCTCGGTCGTCCACTGGCGGCTCGATCCGGCCGTGCCGACGAGCAATCCGAAGCTCCCGCTCGACGCGCACGTGATCCTCGTGTGCCGCGAGGGCTACTCCTCGAGCCTCGCCGCCGCCCTGCTGCGGATCGGTTTCGACCGGGCCACCGACGTCGTCGGGGGCGTGGCCGCCTGGAAGGCGGCGGGGCTCCCGCTCGTGCCCGCGGAGCGAACGAGACCCAGGCTGGTGGCCCGCGCCTAGAATCGGGGGAGGGGGGAACGCCCTAACCACGATGGCTGACAGCTTCGAAGCACTCGGGCAGATCGACGCCGGCGGGCGGTCGCTCTCGATCGCGCGCCTGGACGCGCTCTCCGGCGAGACGGACGTCGCGCGCCTGCCGTACACGCTGCGCGTCCTGCTCGAGAACGTCCTCCGCGCCGAGGTGCTCGGGATCGGGAGCGCCGAGGAGGTGCGCGCGGTCGCCGGTTGGCGCGCCGACGCCGACCCCGAGGACGAGATCTCCTTCCGCCCGGCGCGCGTCCTCCTCCAGGACTTCACCGGCGTGCCGGCGATCGTCGACCTCGCCGCCATGCGCGAGGCGATGGTCGCCCTCGGCGGCGACCCGGCGGCGATCAATCCGCAGATCCCCGCAGAGCTCGTGATCGACCACTCGGTGCAGGTGGACGAGTTCGGCTCGCGGCTGGCGATCTTCAAGAACACCGAGCGCGAGTTCGAGCGAAACCGCGAGCGCTACGCCTTCCTCCGCTGGGGCCAGGGCGCCTTTGCCAACTTCAAGGTCGTCCCTCCGAACACGGGCATCGTCCACCAGGTGAACCTCGAGTACCTCGCGCGCGTGGTCGAGGCGAGGGAGCAGGGCGGGCGGACCTGGGCCTTCCCCGACACGCTCATCGGCACCGACTCGCACACGACCATGGTGAACGGCCTCGGCGTCCTCGGCTGGGGCGTGGGCGGGATCGAGGCGGAGGCGGTCCTCCTGGGCGAGCCGGTGTCCATGCTCGTCCCGCAGGTGGTCGGCTTCCGGCTCAGCGGCCAGCTTCCCGAGGGGGCGACCGCTACCGACCTCGTGCTCGCCGTCACGCAGATCCTCCGGCAGGTCGGCGTGGTGGGCAAGTTCGTCGAGTACTTCGGCGAGGGCCTCGTCGGCCTCCCGCTCGCCGACCGGGCCACGATCGGGAACATGTCGCCCGAGTACGGGGCGACGTGCGGCTTCTTCCCGGTCGACGAGGAGACGCTCCGCTACCTGCAGCTGACCGGGCGGAGCGACGAGCAGGTGGAGCTCGTCGAGGCGTACTCGCGCGCGCAGGGGCTCTTCCACGACCCGGGACACGAGCCCGAGTACTCGCAGGTCGTCGACCTCGACCTCGGGGACGTCGAGCCGAGTCTCGCCGGGCCGCGGCGGCCGCAGGACCGCGTCGCGCTCACGGACGCCAAGGCGTCGTTCCTCGACTCGCTCTCCACCTTCGGCGTGCCGTACACGAACGGCTCGGCGGACAAGGCGGGGGCAGACTCGTTCCCGGCGAGCGACCCGCCCGAGCACACGGCGCCCGGGCACCAGCCCTTCGCTGAGCCGGCTCCCTCACCCGTCCCGGTTGCGACCGCCGAGCACGAGTCCCGCTCGGTGCCGGTGAGCATGGCCGGCGAGTCGTTCGAGCTCGAGGACGGCTCGGTCGTAATCGCCGCGATCACGAGCTGCACGAACACCTCCAACCCGTCGGTCATGGTCGCCGCCGGCCTGCTGGCCAAGAACGCCGTCGAGCGCGGGCTGGCCCGCAAGCCGTGGGTGAAGTCCAGCCTCGCGCCCGGCTCGAAGGTCGTCACGGAGTATTACGACAAGGCTGGGCTCACGGAGTACCTCGACCAGCTCGGCTTCCAGACAGTCGGCTACGGCTGCACGACCTGCATCGGGAACTCGGGCCCGCTGCCGGAGGAGATCTCCGCGGCGATCGAGGAGGGCGAGCTCGTCGTCTGCTCGGTCCTCTCCGGGAACCGCAACTTCGAGGCGCGCATCCATCCCGAAGTGAAGGCGAACTACCTCGCCTCGCCGCCGCTCGTGGTCGCCTATGCGCTGGCGGGGCGCCTCGACCTCGACCTGACCAGCGAGCCGCTTGGGCAGGACCAGGACGGCGGCGACGTCTACCTCCGCGACCTCTGGCCGGCGCCGGCGCAGGTGAAGGAGACCATCGCCGCGGCTCTCTCGCAGGAGATGTTCACGCGCACCTACGCCGATGTGTACACCGGCGACGAGCACTGGACCTCGCTCCCCGTTCCCGAGGGCGACCTCTTCGCCTGGGACGAGGACTCGACCTACGTGCGGCTGCCTCCGTACTTCGAGGGCATCGGCCCGGAGCCTGCCCCGGTGGACGACGTGGCCGGCGCGCGCTGCCTCGTCATGGTCGGCGACAGCGTCACCACCGACCACATCTCGCCTGCAGGCTCGATTCGCCAGGACAGTCCGGCGGGCCGCTACCTGGTCGAGCACGGCGTCGAGCGGCGGGAGTTCAACTCGTACGGGTCGCGGCGCGGGAATCACGAGGTGATGGTGCGCGGCACCTTCGCCAACGTGCGCCTGCGGAACCTGCTCGTGCCCGAGAGCGAGGGCACCTGGACGACGCACCTACCCGACGGCGAGGAGACGACCATCTTCGAGGCGGCCGAGCGCTACCGCACCGAGGGCGTGCCGCTGATCGTGCTCGCCGGGAAGGAGTACGGCTCCGGTTCGTCCCGCGACTGGGCGGCGAAGGGCCCGAACCTCCTCGGCGTCCGCGCGGTGGTCGCCGAGAGCTACGAGCGGATCCACCGCTCGAACCTGATCGGGATGGGCATCGTCCCGCTTCAGTACCGGGACGGCGAGAACGCCGAAAGCCTCGGTCTCACCGGCCGCGAGGAGTTCGCCGTCGAGGGTCTCGAAGGCGGCGCGGCGCGGGAAGTTCGCGTCACCGCCCGGCCGGACGGCGGCGGCGAGCCGATCGCGTTCGAGGCGCGCGTCCGCCTCGACACCCCGCGCGAGCGCGAGTACCTCCGTCACGGCGGCATCCTGCTCTACGCGCTGCGCAAGCTCGCCGGCTGATCCCTAGTCAGCGCGGCGGCGCAGGACGGCGATGCCCCAGGCCTCGCCGCT
>JBOHAM010000193.1:0-12763 GCA_050697735.1 Gaiellaceae bacterium
GTCGAGGACGTGGTTGAGCGCGCTCGCGCCGCCGCAGGCCAGCGCAAGGCCGCCGAGCGCCGCCAGCGCGAGGCCGGCCGACGGCAGCCCGCCCGCACCCACGATCAGCCCGCCGGCGCCCGTGATCAGGAGCAGCACCATGATCCGCGGCTTCGTCAGCGTCACGTAGTCGCGCCACGAGCCGGCCGGGACCGATGCGCCGCCGCGGAAGGAGAGCGCGGCCGACACGGCCGCCGCTGCGAGCGCCGCCGCGCCGAGGGCGACGTGCACGCCGTCGGGCGCGCCCAGCAGCGCCGCGTGCCCGGCCGCGCCGAAAAGCACGAGCGCCGAGAGCGCAGCGGCGAGCAGATCGCGCCGGTCGGGATGGGCGAGCCGCGCTGCGAGCACCGTGCCTGCGAGGAGCGCGAGCGTCACGTGGGCGGCAACGTCGTGGGCCATGCCCCACTGGCCCGTGGCCACGACGGTCCCCACGCCGGCGGTTGCCGCGACGGCGGTCAACCGGAGCCAGGGCCCGGGCCGCGGGCTCACGTCCCGCGCTCCCGGAGTCGCTGCCGCAGGTCGCGCACCGGGCGCGAGCTGGAGACGTAGGGCACGCGGTCGAAGTTGTGGGCCGCGGGCGGCGAGGTCGCGTACCACTCGAGCGTGTCGGCGCCCCAGGGGTCGTTCCCGACGCGTGTCCCGTTCCGCCAGCTCTTCGTCATATTCCACAAGAACACGAGGATCGACAGGGCCATCAGGAACGACCCTAGCGAGGAGACCAGGTTGTACCACTCGAAGAGTCCCTCGCGCTCGTAGGTGTAGATGCGCCGCTGCATACCCATCAGCCCGAGCATGTGCTGGGGCAGGAATGCGGCGTTGAACCCGATGAACATGAGCCAGAAGTGCGTGAGCGCGAGGCGCTCGTCGTACATCCGCCCCGTCATCTTCGGGAACCAGTAATACGTTCCGGCGAAGATCCCGAAGACAGTCCCGCCGAAGAGGACGTAGTGGAAATGCGCCACGACGTAGTACGAGTCGTGCGCCTGGTAGTCGACGGGATACGCGGCGAGCATGACCCCGGAGAGGCCGCCCATCGTGAAGAGCGCGATGAAGCCGAGGCAGAAGAGGAGCGGCGCCCGGAACCAGAGGTGCCCGCGCCAGAGCGTGGCGAGCCAGTTGAAGATCTTGATCGCGGTCGGGACGGCGACCGAGAACGACGTGATCATGAACCAGGCCTGCAGGTAGTCCGGCATGCCGACCGTGAACATGTGGTGCGCCCAGACGAGCATGCTCGCGAAGGCGATGCCGATCGTCGAGAACGCGATCGCCTTGTAGCCGAAGATCGGCTTGCGCGAGAAGACCGGGATCACCTCCGAGAGGATCCCCATCGCCGGCAGCACCATGATGTAGACCTCGGGGTGGCCGAAGAACCAGAACATGTGCTGCCAGAGCAGCGCCCCGTTGTCGCCGGTGAAGAAGGACGTGCCCGCCTGCCGGTCGAGGAGCAGGAGCGTCACGGCCGCGGAGATCGTCGGCAGGACGAGGACGAGCAGCACCGCGAAGGCCTCGATCGACCAGACGAAAAGCGGGATGCGCATCCAGGTCATGCCCGGCGTGCGCATGTTGTGGATCGTGACGATGAAGTTGATCGCCCCCGCGAGGGAGGAGAGCGACGTCAGGTGCAGGCCGAGGATCCAGAGGTCCTGGCCGGTGCCGGGGCTGAACTCCTCCGTCGAGAGCGGCGTATAGCCCGTCCAGCCGGAGCTGGCGGCGCCGCCCTCGGCGAGGAAGCTCCCGAGGATGACGAGCCCGCCGAGCAGGAAGAGCCAGTACGAGAGCGCGTTCAGGCGCGGGAACGCCATGTCCCGGGCCCCGATCATCAGCGGGACCATGTAGTTGCCGAACCCCGCCAGAATCGGGACGACGAAGAGGAAGATCATCGCCGTCCCGTGGACGGTGAGGAGCTGGTTGTAGCTGTCCTGCGTGACGATCTCGTTGCCGGCCTGGGAGAGCTGGGCCCGCATGAGGACGGCCATCAGCCCCGCCGCGAAGAAGAAGAAGAACGCCGTGACGAGGTAGAGGATCCCGATGCGCTTGTGGTCGACGGTCGTGAGCCAGCCCGTGACCCGGCCCTCGCGCCACGTGGGCGCGACCGTCTCTGTCCGGACCGCCACTACCGCCCGTCTCCGGTCTCGGCGGGCGCGAGCTGCTCGTTCGAGCGGACGTACTCGATCAGCGCTTGAATCTGGAAGTCGGGCCAGCCGCGCCCGACCGGCGGCATGTAGCCCTCCACGTCCGGGTTGTTCAGGCCCTCGGTGAGGAGTGTGGTCAGCGCCTCCTCGTCAACGAGGGTGCCGCTCCGGACGATCGCCGGCCCGATGTCGCCGCGGCCCTCCGGCCCGTGGCACTTGGCGCAGGAGGCCTCCCAGGTGGCCTGCCCGAGTGCGAGCTGCGAGTCGCCGCTCTGATCCTGGCCGCCGAGCGCCTGGAGCCGGTCGGCGAACTGCGCCTCGGAGACGACCTCGACCGTCGTCGGCATGACCGCGTGGAGGATGCCGCAGAGCTCGGCGCAGCCGCCGTCGAAGGCTCCCTCGGTCTGGGGCGTGAAGCGCAGCTCGTTCACCTGCCCGGGGATCGCGTCGCGTTTCCCGGTCAGGTCGGGGACCCACCAGCTGTGGTTGACGTCGTAGGAGGTGAGCTCGAGCGTGACCGGCCTGTCGACGGGAAGGACGAGCGTGTCGAGCGCGATCTCGCCGTCCGGGTAGACGTAGCGCCAGTAGAACTGATGGCCCTCGACTCGGACGATGAGCTCGTTCGAGCGGTCGCCGCCGGTCGCCTCGACGGCGGGGCTGCGCGCGAGGACGACGATCGCGATCACGACGAGGATGACCGCCGGGATGATCGTCCAGATGATCTCGAGCCGGGTGTTCCCGTGGATCTGCGGCCCCTCGACTTCCTCGACTTCCTCGGCCACCTCGGGTCCGCGGCGGAAGCGGAGAATGAACAGCACGAGGGTCGCCTCCACGAGCACGAAGACGACGGCGCAGATGCCGAAGACGAACCAGTAGACCTCGTTGATCGCCTCGCCGCTCGGAGTCGCCTCCCCCGCCGGCGCGAGGCCGCCGAGTCCGCTGGGGGCGGCGAGCGCGAGCAGGATCGGGACGGCGGCCAGCCCGAGGGCCGCGACGGCGGCGACGATGACGACGACCGGCCTCCTCCCCATGGGACCCGGCGATTCTATGCGGCCCGCTGGAGGCTGGCTTCGCCACCGATGTCACTCGTTCGAGGGAGTTGCAAATCCCTCGAAATGTGGTTCAGTGAGGTGCATCGAGCTTCCCCCGTTCCAGCGGCGGGACGGGAGGCTCGAAGCGGCACCGCCGAAAGCTGGGAGAGGTTTTCGCGCGCCGAGGGTGGGTGCGTGGGAGGTCCTGAGCCCCCACGCACCCCCTTCACCCTCCTACTAGGGTTGCCAGCGATGGACGACGCCTGGACCGTGCCGCTCCCCGCCGACGTGACCGAGCCGTTCGAGGTGTTCGTGAACGGTGTCCGCCAGGAGGCCGGGACCGACTACGAGGCCGTCGGCGGCGTGCTCTGGTTCGCGAAGCCGCTCGCCCGCGAGGGGCGGCTCGGCCTCATGCGCTGGGCGAGCATGTTCCTCGGCGTCGCCGGGACCTACCGCAAGAACGACTCCGTCGACGTGGTGTACGACGTCGGCGGCCGCCGGACCGTCGCCTCGGGACTCCCGATCATCCCGCCAGGCGGGCCAGCACAGCCCCTGTCCCGCTGACGGCCACCGCCGTCGGGACGAGGGCGACCCCGTACTTGCGCGCCAGCTCCGGGCGCTCCGAGACGTCCACAGTGACGACCCGCCGCCCCTCCTCGCGCAACCGCCGCTCGAGCGCCAGGCACCCGCTGCAGAGCGGATGGGTGAACTGGAGGACGACCTCTCCGTCCGGCGCGAGCCCGAAGTCGCCGAGCTCGACCCGGTCGAGCCGGTGCGTGCGGACGCCGCGCAGGCGCGCCCCGAGCCGGTAGAGCTCGCAGCCGGCGCAGAGGCCGGTGGCGGCGGCGAGGACCGCGAGCCCGGCGACCAGGAGCGCGAGCGCCCAGCCGACCGCCGGGAGGCCGAGCACGTGGGCGCCGGCCGCGGCTCCGAGGACGACGACCCCGATCATGTTGGCGAACCGCGGCGGTCGCGAGTCCTCCACCGGCCCCTCCCCGAAGCGCGGCTGGACGAGCTCGAAGTAGGCGAGGCAGGGAAGACACCAGCGCCGCCCGAGCGTCAGGCCGACCGCGAGCTGAGCGGCGAGGATCGCCAGCAGCGGCCACCATCCGGTGGCGAGCGAGACGAGCGCCAGCGTGCCGATCGTGGCCTGGTTGAAGCGGGGCGCACGGGCGTCGATCACGTCGAGGTCGCGGTACGGGTCGGCCGTGCGCGGTCGCTTCATTTCGGAAAGCTTACTCGCTGCCGAGACGGCGGGAGTGCAGTCGCTATGCTCACTCCAGGGAGTGGAACCCGACCGACTTGACCTGAACAGCGGCTTCGTCCAGGAGCTGTTCGCGGAGTACCTCGCCTCGCCGGAGGCCGTGGACCCCGAGTGGCGCGCCCTCTTCGAGGCGCGCGGTGCCGCCCTCCTCGAGAACCACCCGCTCGTGCGCCAACTGCGCGAGGCGCACCCCGACGGCGGGCCCGGCAACGGCGCTCTCGCCGTGCCGCCGGCGGGGGTCGAGGCGCCGCCCGACAACCTCCTCCTCGGCGGCGTCGCCGCGGCCATGTCCCTCGTGAAGGCCCACCGGACCCACGGCCACCTCGCCGCCCGGCTCGACCCGCTGGGAACGGAGCCGATCGGCGACCCCGCCCTCGACCCGGACAGCCTCGAGCCGCGGCTCACGCCCGAGCTCCAGGCCCGCATCCCGGCGCCGGTGCTGCGCCTGCACGTGCCGGGCGAGACGCTGGCCGAGGCACTGCCGCACCTGCGGGAGACGTACTGCGGGACGATGGCCTACGAGATCGAGCACATCTCCAGCCACGAGCAGCGCGTCTGGCTGCGGAAGGCGATCGAGTCCGGAAAGTACCGGCAGCCGCTCTCTCCGGACGAGAAGAAGGCGCTGCTCGGGCGGCTCTCCGACGTGGAGGGCTTCGAGCGCTACCTCCGGCGCGCGTTTCTCGGCCAGAAGCAGTTCTCGATCGAGGGCCTCGACGCGATGGTGCCGATGCTGGACGAGGCGATCGAGCTCGCCGCGGCGGGCGGTGCCCGGCGTGTGGTCATCGGCATGGCGCACCGCGGCCGCCTGAACGTCCTCGCGCACACGATCGGCCGCGAGGTGGAGGCGATCCTGCGCGAGTTCGAGGGCGAGCGCGTCCTCGAGGCCGTGACGGCCGACCTCGAGAGCGGGAGCGGCGACGTCAAGTACCACCTCGGCGCGGACGGCGTCCGCACGACCGCTGCGGGCGAGGTCGCGGTCCGGCTCGCCTCAAACCCGAGCCACCTGGAGTACGTCGACCCGGTCGTCGAGGGCGAGACGCGCGCGGCGCAGACCGACCACGACTCGGCCGCAGGGGCGCACGACCCCACCGCGGCGCTCGCCGTGCTCATCCACGGGGATGCGGCCTTCCCGGGCCAGGGCGTCGTCGCGGAGACGCTCAACCTCCAGGACCTCGAGGGCTACACGACCGGCGGCACGCTGCACGTGATCGCCAACAACCAGGTCGGCTTCACGACCGACCCGGAGGAGGGCCGCTCGACGCGGTACTCGAGCGACCTCGCCAAGGGCTTCGACACGCCGATCGTGCACGTGAACGCCGACGACCCGGAGGCGGCCGTCTCCGCGATCCGGCTCGCCATGGCCTTCCGCCAGCGCTTCCGGCACGACGTCGTCGTCGATCTCGTCGGCTACCGCAGGTTCGGCCACAACGAGGGCGACGAGCCGAGCTACACGCAGCCGCTCATGTACCAGAGGATCGAGGAGCAGCCGCCGGTGCGCGAGCAGTACGCGCGCGCTCTCTCCGAGCAGGGGCTCGTAAGCGAGGAGGAGGCGGGGTGGCTGCTCGAGGACGTCCAGGAGCGCATGCGCCGGGCCCACGACGCCCTCAAGGCCTCGATCGGCGCCGGGGGCGGCGGCGGCGGCCGCAGGGAGCGGCGCATCGGCCGCGGCGCCGACGCCCAGCTCGACACCGCGGTCACAGAGGAGCGGCTTCTCGAGCTGAACGAGCAGCTGCTCGACGTCCTGGAGGGGTTCCAGGTGCATCCGAAGCTCGCGAAGGCACTCGAGCGGCGCCGCGACGCGCTCGGCGACGAAGGCGGCATCGACTGGGCGCAGGCGGAGGGGCTCGCGTTCGGCAGCCTCCTCGTCGAGGGAACGCCCATCCGGCTCACCGGCCAGGACACCGAGCGAGGAACGTTCTCGCACCGCCACCTCGTCCTCCACGACCCGTCCACGGGAAGGACGTACGCGCCCATCCGCCACCTGCCGGACGCGAAAGCGCCCTTGCACGTCCACAACTCGCCGCTCTCCGAGATGGCCGCGCTCGGCTTCGAGTACGGCTACTCGGTCGCCTGTCCGCGGGCGCTCGTCCTCTGGGAGGCGCAGTTCGGCGACTTCGTCAACTCGGCGCAGGTGATCGTCGACCAGTTCATCGTCTCCGGGCTCTCCAAATGGGGCCAGAGCTCACGGCTCACGCTGCTCCTCCCGCACGGGTACGAGGGCAACGGGCCGGAGCACTCGAGCGCGCGGCTGGAGCGGTTCATGCAGCTCGCTGCCCAGGAGAACGTCCGCGTGGTCAACCCCTCGACGGCCGCCCAGTACTTCCACCTCCTCCGGCGGCAGGCGCTCCACCCCAAGGCGCGCCCGCTCGTCGTGCTGACGCCGAAGGGGCTGCTGCGGCTCAAGGAGGCGACCTCGCGCCTGCACGACCTCACGGTGGGGGGCTTCCGCGCCATGATCGACGACCCGCGCCTGGAGCCCGACCAGAAGCGCGAGGTGCCGCGGCTCGTTCTCTGCTCGGGGAAGGTGTACTACGACGTGGTCGGGCACGAGGCGCACGCCGCGTCCGAGGGCGTCGCCGTGGCGCGGCTCGAGCAGCTCTATCCGTTCCCGGTCGCCGCCTACGACGAGCTCCTCTCGCGCTACCCCAGCCTCACCGAGGTGGTGTGGACGCAGGAGGAGCCGCAGAACATGGGCGCGTGGCGGGCGATCCGCCACCGGCTCGAGGAGGGCCTCCCGTCCGAGATCGATCTCCGCTACGTGGGGCGCCCCTGGCGCGCGAGCCCGAGCGAGGGCTACCCCACCGCGCACCTGCTGGAGCAGGACCGCATCGTGCGCGAGTCGCTCGGCGCGTTCTAGAACGCCGAAGGGGGCGGCACGAGCCGCCCCCTGACCTACCGACGATGAGCCCGGGCTAGGTGTCGCCGCCGCCGGAAGCGCTGTCGCCGCCTCCGCCGCCGCCACCGCCGCCGGTGTCGGTGGCACCGCCGCCACCGCCGCCGGCGCCCGTGTTGTCGCCGCCGCCCGTGCCGTCGTTGCCGCCAGTGTTGTCGCCGTCGCCGGTGTTGTCGCCGCCTCGGGTTCCGTCGTTCCCGCGGGTGTCGTCCCGGTCGCCGGTGTTGTTGCCGCCGCTGGTTCCGTCGTTCCCCCGCGTGCGGTCCCCGTCGCCGGTGTTGTTCCCGCCGCTCGTGCCGTCATTGCCGCGCGTGCGGTCGCCGTCGCCGGTGTTGTTGCCGCCGCCGGTGCCGTCGTTGCCGCGGGTGCGGTCGCCGTCGCCGCGGTCGTCGTCATCCTGGTCGTCGACCGCCACAGCATCGTCCCCGTCGTCCTTGCGCCCGTCGACGTCGGAGAGCGTGACGGCGTCGACGGGATCGCCGGACACCCAGTTGTTCAGTGCCGCGCCGAACCCGCCGAGGCCGACCGCGACGGCCACCGCGAGGACGAGAACTCCGAGCTTTCCGAATGGCATGTGATCCCCCTTGGAATCTCTCGCTTGCGTCTACCTCGAAAGGTGTATCCGGGGCGGATTAGAGGGCAGTGAGGCCGCCGTGAGAGCTTGGTGAGCCGTGGGTGAGAGCAGTCTCATCGAGCGGGTGCGGGAGGTCGGGCCGGCGTCGCGCCGGGGCGGAAGCGTCCCATGCGCGGGAGCGGCATGAGCGCGGCCAGCGGCTCGAGCCGCTCGGCGACCTCCGCCGGGAGCGGCCGCTCGACCGGCGAGTCGTCCAGGCACTGGAGCACGAGCCCGGCCAGCTCCGGAGGGACGTCGCGCGGGAGTGGCTCGGGCATGGCCACGAGCTGCGGGAAGCGCGCCGGGAGGTCGCTCGCGTGCTCGCCGTCCGGGAAGGGCCGGCGGCGTGCGAGCGCCTCGTACAGCGTGACGCCGAGGCCCCAGACGTCCGTGTGCGGGCCGATCTCCCCGAAGCGGGCGGGATCGCACTGCTCGGGGGCCATGTAGGCGTCGGTGCCGATCTGGGAGCGGGAGCTCCGGGCGCCCTCGTAGGTCTGGGCGACGCTCAGGTCGATCAGCTTCGGAGTCGAGCTCATGATGATGTTCCGCGGCTTGACGTCCAGGTGCGCGTAGCCCTGGCTCGCCATGTAGTGCAGGACCGAGCAAAGCTGGAGCGCCAGCGGCAGGAGCTGCTCGACGATGATCCCGTAGCGCCGCTCGAGCGTCGAAAGCCGTGGGCCGTCCAGGAGCTCGAGCACCAGGTGGGGCCGCTCGCCCGTCAGCACCGTGTCGAAGCAGCGAACGAGCGACGGGTGCGCCAGGCGGCTGAGGACCTCGGCCTCGCCCGCCAGGCCGGCGAGCGTCCCTTGATGCTCCCTCCGGCCCGGCCGTACGAGCTTCACGACCACGAGCGTGTGCAGCGTGTCGTCCCAGGCGAGGTAGGCCTCGTACCGGCGACCGCCGCCGAGTAGGCGGACGGCGTACCGCCCAGGCGCGATGAGGTCGCCCTCGACGAGGTCCCAGCGGTCGTCGGCCCACGGTGCCCTGGTCACGGCGTATGTGATACCCGCGACCGATGAGAGTGATGTGAGGCAAGAATGAGAGATCTCTCATCGTCGTCTCATCGGCCTCTTCGCGGTCCTGGCGATACTGGGGCCAGATGCGCTTCCCGATTCTCCTCGTTGCGCTTGTCATCGCCGCCATCCTCGGCGGTGGCTTCTACGGTGCCCGGCCCCCGGAACGCACGCCCGTCCCCCGGATCGAGCTGCACGTCGCCGACCGCGTGGACGAGCGCCGGGAGCGGCCGCGCGAGCGGCCCCGTCGCACGAGCGAGCGGTCGGGAGGCAACGACGAATCGGGCGACGGCTCGACGGGCGCGACACCGGTACCCGCTCCCGCGCCGACTCCAGCCGGGGGCGACGACGATGACGACGACGACGCGGACCAAGACGACGCCGACGACCGAGACGACGCAAGCGACGACTGAGCCGGTCGGCGCGGCCGAGCCTCCTGTCGACGGGAAGCCCGGCCTGCGCGGCCGCGCGTCGGCGCTCTTCCTGCCGCTGCGCCGGCTGCACGCGAGCTTCCGCTTCCGCATCCTCGCCGGGTACGTCGGGCTCCTGGCGGTCGCGACGCTCGTCTCGATCGTGGTGGCCCGCGAGGCGCTCGACCGCCGTCTCGACCAGCGCATCGACGCGCAGCTCGTCCAGGAGTCGGAGGAGCTGCGCCAGCTCGCGATCGGGAACGACCCCGCGACCGGCGCGCCCTTCAACGCCCGCGTCGAGCGCATCTTCAGGGTCTTCCTCAGGAGCAACGTCCCCTCGGCGAACGAGGTGCTCCTGACCTTCGTGGACGGCGAGCCCTTCCTCCGCAGCGGGCAGATCATGCCCTACCGCCTCGACGAGGACCCCGAGCTGGTCGCGCGCTGGGGCTCCCTGGCCGAGAGCGACCGGGGCGCGGTCGAGACGCCCGGCGGGCGGGTGGAGTATCTGGCGGTGCCGCTGCTCAGCGGCGACCGCACCGGCGGCGTCTTCGTCGCCGCGGTCTTCCGCGATCGCGAAAGCGACGAGGTAGGCGACGCGCTCCGCGTGGTCGTCGGCGTCGGGCTCGCCATGCTGCTGATCGGATCGGTGCTCGCCTGGCTTCTCGCCGACCGGGTGCTACGGCCGGTGACCGCGGTGACCCAGGCGGCGCGCTCCATCTCCGGCGGCGACCTGTCGCGGCGCATCCCGGTCTCGGGCCACGACGAGATCGCCGTGCTCGCCGCGACCTTCAACGACATGCTCGCGCGACTGGAGACGGCATTCGAGACGCAGCGGCGATTCGTCGACGATGCGGGGCACGAGTTGCGGACGCCGATCACGATCGTGCGCGGCCACCTCGAGCTGCTCGAGGACGATCCGGAGGAGCGCCGCGCCACGCTCGAGCTGGTCCTCGACGAGCTCGACCGCATGGCGCGGATCGTCAACGACATGCTCACCCTCGCCAAATGGGAGCGTCCCGACTTCCTGAAGCCGGACGAGGTCGACGTCGGGGCGCTCACGGACGACGTCCTCGCCAAGGCCGAAGCTCTCGGCGACCGCCGCTGGCAGCTCGACGCCCGGGCGGAGGGCTCGGTGGTCGCGGATCGCCAGCGCGTCACCCAGGCGCTCATGCAGCTCGCGCAGAACGCTGTCGAGCACACGGGGGCGGGCGACGAGGTCGCGCTCGGGAGCCTCGTCGGCGGAGGGGAGGTGCGGCTCTGGGTTCGCGACACCGGCCCCGGGATCCCGCGCGCGCAGCAGGACCACCTCTTCGCGCGCTTCTACCGCGCGGGCGAGGGTCGGCGCTCCGACGGCGCCGGGCTCGGCCTCTCCATCGTGCAGGCGATCGCGCGGGCGCACGGCGGGCGGGCCGAGGTGGCGAGCGAGGTCGGCGCGGGCGCGACGTTCACGGTCATCCTGCCGGTCCAGGGCCCGCCGAGACCCGGAGAGGAGCGCGTGTGAGCCGCATCCTGATCGTCGAGGACGAGGAGCGCATCGCCTCGTTCCTGGAGAAGGGCCTGCGCGCGAACGGCTTCACGACCGACGTCGCCGCCGACGGCGACTCGGGCTTCGCCAGGGCCAGCTCCGGGCGCTATGACCTGGTCGTCCTCGACGTGGGCCTGCCCGGCATGGACGGCTTCCAGGTGCTCCGCGAGCTGCGCCGGGTCGGCTCCCAGGTGCCGGTCGTCATGCTCACGGCGCGGGACGCCGTCGAGGACACCGTCGCGGGCCTCGAGGGCGGCGCTGACGACTACGTCACGAAGCCGTTTCGTTTCGAGGAGCTCCTCGCGCGCGTTCGAGTGCGCCTGCGCGGCGATCGTGCTCCCGAGGAGACGGTGCTCGCCTCCGGCGGGGCGAGCCTAGACCTGCGCACCAGGCGGCTGACGGTGGACGGCGCGGACGCCGACCTCTCCGCCCGCGAATTCGCGCTCGCGGAGATGTTTTTCCGCCACCCCGGCCAGGTGCTCTCCCGTGAGCAGCTCCTGAGCCACGTCTGGGGCTACGACTTCGACCCGCGCTCGAACGTCGTCGACGTGTACGTCGGCTACCTGCGCCGGAAGCTCGGCAAGGTCCGCATCGCCAGCGTGCGCGGCATGGGCTACCGCCTCGAGCAGGTCTAGCCGACCTCCTCTTACCGAAGCTTTACCGCGCGCGGCCTGAAGCTTTCCGCGCGGCTCGCCCGTCCTTTGCCCGGCCCCTCCTACGGTGCGGCCTCATGACGAAGGAGGGATCCATGAAACGACTCCACGCCCTCGCGGTCGCCGTCCTGCTCGGCGTGGTCGCCGTAGCCGGGACGTTCGCGGCCCTCGACACGACCTCCCTCGGGATGGCGGCCTCCGAGGAGGCATCGGTCTCCGACGCGGAGATCCAGGCCCGCGACAAGAAGCTCGACCGGGCCGAGCGCGCCCTCCGGCGCGCCGAGAAGAAGCGCCCGCCGAAGCTGCCGGCGCTCCCGGCACGCAGGTCCGCCCCACCGGCAGCGTCCCCGGCCGCTCCGCCTGCTCCGGCTGCAACCGCGGTTGCGGTCCGGCGCGAGGACGACCTCGCCGAGGTCGAGGTCGACGACGACTTCGACCACGACGACGACACCCACACCGACGGCACCACGCACGGCGACACGACCGACGGGGACGACGATGACTGATCACGTCCCCCGCCTCTACGCCGTCGCTCTCTCGCTCGTCGTCCTCTTCCTGACCTGGGCGGTCGTCGCCGCGCGGCCGTGGGCCGCCACGGCGGCGGAGAAGGATCCGCGCATCGTCGCGTTGGAGCGTCGCGAGGCGGAGCTGCGGCGCAAGGGCGCCCGCGTCGAGCGCCGGGTTCAGCGGCGCTTCGCCGCCTACGAGGTTCGCCTCCGCAAGCGGAAGCGCGCGATCGCCGCCGTCCAGGCCGCCAACGCCGACGCGGCTGCGGCCGTGCCCGCTGCACCTGCCGCACCGGCCGCGGCCGCTCCGCCGTCGGTCGGCGTCGTCTCCCTGCCTCCGGTGACCAGCTCGGAGAGCTCCTGATGGAGCGGCACACGTTTAACGCCATGGGGACGAGGGTCGAGGCCCTCCTCGATGTCCCGCCCAGCCTCGATGCCGTGCTCGGCCTCGCCTCGGTGGAGCGGGAGTTTCGTCGGCTGGAGGCGGTCCTCACCCGTTTCGACGCCGGCTCGGAGCTGTCGCGCCTGAACGAGGCCGGGGCTCTCGAGGCGGGCGACGACCTGGTTGCCGTCGTCGAGCTGGCGCTCGCGGCCCGCGAGCGTACGGGCGGCCGCTTCGACCCGACGGTGCACGACGCGCTCGTCGCCGCCGGCTACGACCGGACGTTCGACCTCATCACCGGC
>JBOHAM010000194.1:0-6351 GCA_050697735.1 Gaiellaceae bacterium
ACTGCTAGCATCTCCCCCTGCAAACCGCGGCCTTTCTCCGATGCCGATCTACGAATACCGCTGCCCTCGGGGCCACACGTTCGAACTGATCCAGCGGATGACCGATCCGCCGCCCGAAGCGTGCCAGGTCTGCGGCGAGGCGCCGGTCACCAAGGTCCTCTACCCGGCGGCGATCCACTTCAAGGGCTCCGGGTTCTACTCCACCGACTACGGGCGGGGAAACCGCCGTGGCGCCCAGAAGGAGAGCGCGGACGGGGGCGGCGGGGACTCGGGCGAGAAGAAGGCCGACAAGGCCGAGAAGTCCGACAAGAGCGCGCCCAAGGCCGCCGAGGCCTAGGGGCCTGTCCGGAAAATGAACCAGGGCGCCTGACAGGCGCCACGCGGCGCGAGGCCGCGTCCTCGGTCGCGCCGATATGCCCGCATATCGACGCTCCCTGCGTCCTTGCCTCGCACCACGTGTCGCGTGCCATCCACCGTGGCCACCTTCCAGACAGACCCCTAGCGGGAGCGGGCCAGGAGGGCCGGGGCCCACGCGGCCAGGGGCGAGACGTCGCCGTCGCGGCCGTTCAGGTCGCGCCAGCCAAGCGCGTGCTCGGCCTGCATCATCTTGTGGATCTGCGTCGTCCCCTCGTAGATGATGGGCGCGCGGGCGTTGCGGAAGTAGCGCTCGATCCCGTACTCCGCCGAGTAGCCGTAGGCGCCGTGCACCTGAATGGCGAGGTGCGCCGCCTTGAAGGCGGACTCCGTCGCGTGCCACTTGGCCAGGCTCGTCTCCCGCGTGTTGCGGACGCCGCGGTCCTTGAGCCAGGCCGCCTGCATGACGAGGAGCTTGGACGTCTCGTAGCCGAGCACCATCTCGGCGATCATGTCCTGGACGAACTGGTTCTTCCCGATCGGCTTGCCGAACGTCTCACGCTCGCGCGCGTAGGCGACCGAGCGCTCGAGGCAGGCGCGGATGACGCCGCAGGCACCCGCCGCCACCGTGAAGCGGCCCTGGTCGAGGCCGTACATGGCGATCTCGAAGCCCTGGCCCTCCTCGCCGACGAGGTTCTCGGCCGGAACCTGGACGTCCTCGAAGAAGAGCTCGCCCGTCGAGCCTGCCCAGATGCCGAGCTTGTTCTCGGTCTCCTGGGCCGAGACGCCGGGCCAGGAACGCTCGACGACGAACGCGGAGATGCCCTTGTGCTTGGCCTCCGGATCGGTCTTGGCGAAGACCAGCGCGTGGTCGGCGACGGCGGCGTACGAGATCCAGTTCTTCTGGCCGTTGAGGACGTAGACGTCGCCCTCGCGGCGGGCGGTGGTGCGCATCGCGGCCACGTCCGACCCCGCGGCCGGCTCGGTGAGCCCGAAGCAGGCAAGCTTCTCCCCGCGCGCCTGCGGCGCGAGGTAGCGCTGCTTCTGCTCCTCGCTCGCGTAGCGGAGCAGGCTGAGCGAGTTGAGCCCCACGTGCACGGAGATGAGCGTCCGGAAGGCCGCTTCGCCGCGCTCGATCTCCTCGCAGGAGAGCGCCTCCGAGACGAAGTCCATCCCCGCGCCGCCGTACTCCTCCGGGACGACGATGCCGAGGAGCCCGAGCTCGGCCATGCCCTCGATCACCGACATGTCCAGGTGGTGGTTGACGTCGTTCTCGACGGCGTTCGGGAGCACGCGCTCGTCGACGAACCGGCGGACGGTCGCCTGCACCTCGCGCTGCTCGGGCGTGAGCTCGAGATCCACGGGAGTAGTGTACGTTGCCGCTTTCCGGGCGCGGCGCGCCTCGGGACGCTCCGCCAGGGCAGGTTGGTACACTCGTCGCCTTGCGCGCGGAGGCTGGTGCTCGGCCGGCCCGGAGGGGTCGCCCTGCCCGCCTTCGGACGGGGCGGACGAGGGTGGTCCGGCGCGCGATGCGGCTCGGGGCCTGGTGTCTCGGCGGTCTCCTGCTGCTGCTCCTGCTGGTCGGCTTCGCCTTCGCCGGCTCGGCGGGCACGATCGCCGCGGGCGTCACCGTGGCGGGAGTCGACCTCGGCGGCATGACCGCTGCCGAGGCGCAGGACGAGCTGGAGGCGAGGGCGCGCCGCCTCTCGAACGTGCCGGTGGTTTTCACCGCCGGCGACGAGAGCTTCCGGCTCCGGCCCGAGACGCTGGACGTCGAGGCGAACTGGGGCGCGGCTGTCAACGAGGCGGTCGACGAGAGCGGCGGGCTGCTACCGCTGCGCGGGCTGAAGCGGCTCTGGCTCCGCGCGACGGGCGCTGAGATCGAGCCCGCTGTCGACGTGTACGACGCGGCGCTCCGGTACCGCCTCACCGAGATGTCCGCCGCGGTCGACCGCCCGCCCCGCGAGGCCTCTCTCGTGCTGCACGGCCTCGAGCCGGAGATCGTCGCCGGGCAGGCGGGGCAGCGCCTGGACGCCGAGGCCGCCGAAGCGCTCGTCGTCGAGGCGCTCGCCGGCTTCGAGCGCGCCGAGACGCCCCTTCCCGTCGCGGAGGAGCAGCCGAGGGTGACGCGCGCGACCCTCGCCCCGGTCGCGGAGCAGGTGCGCACCGTCCTGTCGGCCCCCGTTCGTCTTGCCTTCAGCGGGGCCTCCTTCACGGTGAGACCGCGTGAGACCGCGCGGCTGCTCGCGCTGCCGTCGGGCGGCGAGGCCGGCCTCGGGATCAGGGAGCGCGCGGCCGAACGGCGCTTCGCGAACGTCGCCCGCGGCGTGGCGCGCGCGCCGAGGAGCGCCGACTTCGAGGTCGCCGCAAGCGGGCGCGTGCGTGTGGTGCGGTCCCGGCCGGGGCGCGAGCTCGACCTGGCGGCGACGGGCCAGGCGCTCCTGGCGGCCGCCTCTCGGCCGACCAGCCGCACCGGCGAGCTCGTCGTCACGCTCGTGCAGCCGCGGCTCACCACCCGCGAGGCGCGCGCGCTCGGCATCCAGCGCGAGCTCGCCGCCTACTCGACGCCCTACTCGGGCACGAGCGACCGGATCCGGAACCTCCAGCTCGCCGTCGAGCTGCTCGACGGAGCCCGCATCGCGCCCGGCGCGGTGTGGTCCTTCAACGACCACGTCGGCCCGCGCACGACGGAGCGGGGCTTCCGGTCGGCGCCGGTGATCCTGAACGGCGAGTACGAGGAGGGTGTCGGCGGCGGCGTGTCCCAGGTCGCCACCACGATCTTCAACACCGCGTGGGAAGCCGGAATCAAGATCGAGGAGCGGGTTCCGCACGCGCTCTACATCAGCCGCTACCCGACCGGGCGAGACGCCACCGTCAACTACCCGGATGTCGACCTGAAGCTGCGGAACGACACCCCGCGCTGGCTCGTGCTCAAGGCCTCCTACGACGAGAGCGGAATCCTGGTGCGGCTGCTCGGCGGCGGTCCGCGGCGACGGGTGGAGAGCATCGCCGGGACCCTCGAGGAGACCGGCCCGCCGCGCGTCGACCGCGTCCTCGACCCGTCGCTTTTCGTGGGCGAGCGCATGGTCGTGGACGACGGTGAGCCGTCGCGCGCTGTGACGGTGGAGCGGATCGTCTACCGCGGGGACGAGGTGCTCTACCGCGAGACGTGGACGACGCGCTACCGGGACGAGAAGAAGATCGTCCACGTCGGTACGAAGCCGGCGCCGGTCGAGGCGCCGCCGCCGAAGGAGGACAAGCCGAAGGACGACGAGGAAGACCCGCCCGGCGATGGTGGGGGCGGCGGCGGCGGCGGCGGTGGGGACGGCGGCTAAGCCCTCCGACTAGCTCTCGGCCTCGGCGATCGCCTTGGCCAGCCAGGCCGGCATGCGGGTCGGCCGTAGCGTCTCGGCGTTGACGCACGCGTGGGCCGTCCAGCCCTCGGCGAGGATGCCGGCGGGCTCGGTCGTCCGCTCGATCACGTATTCGAAGCGGAAGCGCGCACCGCGCACGTCGACCGCGCGCACGTGCACCGTCAGCTCGTCGTCGAAGCGCGCGCCGTCCCGATAGCGGACGTGGGCCTCGGCGGTGGTCGCGTCGACGCCGGCCTCCACGAGCCCCTTGTAGCCGCCGGGAAACCGTGCGAGATAGGCGATGCGCGCGATCTCGAACCAGACGAGGTAGACCGCGTTGTGGACCACGCCCTGCGCGTCCGTCTCGCTGAAGCGCACGCGCAGGTCCGTGGCGAAGCCGTAGCCGTCCATCGACGGGCGGAACTTTCGCAGCCGCTCCCCTGTCCAAGCAACCGACATGAAGGAGGAGACGATGAGGAAGTTCCTGCTCGTACTGCTCGTGGCGGCGCTCGCCCTGGTCGCCGCCGCCTGTTCCAGCGGCGACGACGAGAGCGCGGACGGCGCCTCGGCCGGTGACGGCGGCCAGGTCATGGAGGCCGAGGCGGCCGAAGGTGGGGCGGAGGCCATGCCGGTCTCGCAGGACGTCGAGCAAGAGGGCTCGCTTCCCACCGCGGGGCCTCGCATCGTCCAGACCGCCTCGCTCTCGCTCTCCGTGCCGCGCGACGACTTCCAGGAGACGGTGAACCGCGCCCGGAGCATCGCCGCGGGCCTCGGCGGCTTCGTCGTCAGCTCGAGCGCCTCGCAGGGAGCCGAGCGCCGGCTCGTCGCCGGCACGCTCGTCCTCCGGGTGCCGGAAGGCGCCTACGCCCAGGCGATCGAGCGCCTCTCCGACCTCGGCCGAATCGAGGCGCGGGAGGAGACGGGCCAGGACGTGTCCGGCGAGGTCGTCGACCTGGAGGCGCGGACGCGCCACCTGGAAGCCGTCGAGCGGCAGCTGCTCGGGCTCCTCGAGGAGGCGGACACGGTCGCGGCCGCGCTCGCCGTCCAGTCGGAGCTGAACGGCGTCCAGCTCGAGCTCGAGCGGGCGCGCGGGCGGCTGCGTCATCTCGACGACCAGGTCGCCTACGCGACCATCTCGCTGGACGTGAGCGAGCGCGCACCCGCGCCGGCGGGCGAGGGCGGCGGTTGGGGCATCGTCGACGCGTGGAGCACGGCCGCGCACGGCTTCGTCACCGTGGTCGGCTGGATGCTGGTCGCCGCGGCCACCATCGCGCCGGTGGTGCTCCTGCTCCTGCTCCTCTACGTGGCGGCGCGACTCGTCGCGCGGCGTCGGCCGCTTCTACGCGATCCGAGCGCGTAGAGGTCGGCTCCCGACGGGTAAGGTCCCGGGTGGAGAAGCGACCAGGGAGGTCCGGATGGCGACGAAGAAGGACGAGACGAACGGCGGCACGCTGGGGCGGATGTCGAAGCGCGGGGAGGAGGCTCTGACGCGCCTCGTCGACGAGCTCGGCAAGAACGACCGGGTGACCGATGCGCTGGGCCGGGCCTCGTCCGCCAAGGGCAGGTTGGACGGCGCCTCGCGCCGCGCGCTGGGGCAGGTCGGCCTGGCGGCGGCCGACGAGTTGAAGGACTTGCGCGCGCACATCGAGAAGCTCGAGAAGCGCTTGGTGAAGCTCGAGTCGGCGTCCAAGGGGAAGAGCGCGGGGAAGAAGACGGCCGCCTCGAAGGCGACTACCCGCTTGCGGGAGAAGAAGACGGGCGAGAGCACGCCGTCGCCCGCGCCCGGACGCGCGGTGGGCGGCGGCAGCGGCCGCGGCTCGGGCGCCGGCGGCACCTCCTCCTAGGGCACGCGCAGCCGCAAGGCGGCCGGCACGATCTCGAACACCGCCGGGGTCGTCCCCGGCTGCTCGCCGTCCAGCTCCACCGGAAGCGGCGTCGCCCCGTCGACGGCAACGCGCCGGCCGCGGAGCGCCTCGGCCTTCGGATGCGGCAGGTGCGTGCCCCGGTAGACCTTGGGGAGCGTGAGCGCCAGGTCGCGCCGCGTGATGTCGCCGATCAGGAGCACGTCGAGGAGGCCGTCGTCGGGCTCGGCCTCCGGGCACATGGCCATGCCGCCCCCGAGGTAGCGGCAGTTGGCGACGATCGCGTCGTACATGAGCCCGCTGCGGCGCTCCTCGTCCACCTCGACCTCGAGCTCGCTCGCGTGCCAGCGCGCGAAGACGGCCAGCGTCGCCCAGAGGAACGACGCCTTGCCCCCCAGCGCCTTGGAGGATGCGTTCGCGCGCTGGGCGACGGCGCCGCTCATGCCGGCGCTGGCGGAGTTGACGAAGTGGGCGGAGACGTCCTCGCCGCTCCAGGCCCGGTACGTGACGCGACCGGCGTCGATGGTGCGCACGCCGCCGGAGAGGGCCGCCGCGACCGCGCGGTCGAGGTCCCGCGGGATGCGGAAATGGCGGACGAAGTCAGTGCCGGTGCCGCGCGGGATGACCGCGAGCTCGGGGGGCTCCTCGCCACCGGCCGCGAGCAGCCCGTTCGCGATCTCGTTCACGGTTCCGTCGCCGCCCACGGCCACGACGAGCCGGGCACCCTCGCTGGCGGCTTGCCGGGCGAGCTCGGCGGCATGTCCCGGCCTCTCGCTGAAGAG
>JBOHAM010000195.1:0-6700 GCA_050697735.1 Gaiellaceae bacterium
GCCCGCCGTCGCGAGCGAGGCCGCGGCGGCCGCCGCGAGGAGTAACGAAACACGCAACCGGGGCGGCACGAAGCCGCCCCGGTTGCGCTTCCCGAGCGCGGCCGAGCACCAAGTAACACGGTGTTACTTGGCCGGGCTCGGGGCGCGTTGGGCGGTCGCCACCCCGATGAGGACGAGCGCTCCGCCGGCAGCCAGCCACGCTGTCACCGGCTCGTCGAGAAGGGCCGCGCCGAGGGCGACCGCGATCACGGGGATCGCGTAGGCATAGGTCACGGCACGCGTGGAGCCGAGACCGCGCAGGCCGACGTTCCACGCCACGTAGCCGACCAGGGTGCAGACGACGCCGAGGTAGAGGACGAGGGCGCCGTCGCCGGCCGAGATCCCCGTGACGGCGTCGAGGGTCGCGGGCCGCACGAGCGGGAGGAGGGCGAGCGTCCCCACGAGGCTCGACGCGGCCGTCAGCGCCAGGAGCCCGTACCGGCCCAGCAGCGGCTGCAGAAGGATGTTGTAGAGCGCGAAGGAGAGCGGCGCCGCGAGGACGATGAGCGGCCCCTTGGCGTTGGCGAACGAGAGCTCGCCGTCCGAGCCGAGAAGCACGACGACGGCCACGCCGGCGAACGCGAGGGCGAGCCCGGTTACCCGGCGGACGCTCGCCCGCTCAAGCCCGAGGCCGGTCGCGAGGGCGAAGGTGAGCGCCGGCGCGAGCGCGACGACGAGCGCCGCCGTGCCCGAGGTCGTGAACCGCGTGCCGATGTTCAGCGAGACGTGGTAGCCGCCCACCACGAGCAGCCCGGCCGCCGCGAGCCGCGCGGCGTCCCCGCGGGTCAGCCCGGGCAGGCCGCCCGAGCGCCAGAGGAGGAACGCGAACCCCGGCGCTGCGACGAGGTAGCGGAGCAGCGCGATGTCCGGCGCGGCCATGCCGTGGTCGAGGAGCGCCTTGATCGCCGGGAACGCGCCCGCCCAGAAGACCACCACCGCGGCGATGGCGACGTGGGCCGAGGCTCGCGTCCGAGCGAGCGGGAGAACGCTCTCCATCACGGTGTTAAACCAGCCCGGATGCCACGGTGTGAGATTCGCAGCAGTGCGCCATACTTCCGCCGCCTACGATTCCACCGTGCAGAACTACCTCATGACCACGCTCGACGGCGGGACGCGGGTCGTCACCGAGCCGCTCCCGAGCGTGCGCTCGGTGGCGATCGGCCTCTGGATCGGAGCCGGCTCGCGCGACGAGGACGCCGCCCACGCCGGCGTAAGCCACTTCCTCGAGCACCTGCTGTTCAAAGGCACGGCCTCCTACTCGGCTCTCGAGGTGGCCGAGATCTTCGACACCTTCGGCGGCGAACTGAACGCGGCGACCGCCCGCGACTACACCGTGGTCTACGCGCGCGTCCTCGACGAGCACCTCGACACCGCGCTCGACGTCATGACCGACATGGTCTTCGCGCCCTCGCTCGCCGACCTGGACGCCGAGCGCGAGGTCGTGCTCGAGGAGATCGCCATGGTCGACGACACGCCGCAGGAGGCGATCTTCGACCTCGTGACGAAGGCCGTCTTCGGCGACCACGCGCTGGGCCGGCCCGTGCTGGGCTCCGCCGACGTGATCTCGTCCATCTCCCGCCGCTCGCTGGCAGCGTTCCACCGCCGGCGGTACCGGGCCGACAACGTCGTCGTCGCCACGGCCGGGAGCGTCGACCACGCGGCCCTGGTCCGCCGCATCGAGGACCTGGCCGCGAAGGCGGGGGAGCCGCCTGCGCGCAAGGCCGCCGCCCGCGCCCCGTTCGTCGCGCCGCCGCCGCCCTCCCTGGTCTTCGAGCAGAAGACGACCGAGCAGTACCACGTCTGCCTGGCCGCACCGGGCATCGCTCGCCCGGACCGGCGCCGCTTCACCGCCTCCATCCTCGACGCGGTCCTCGGCGGCTCGGCCTCCTCGCGGCTCTTCCAGGAGATCCGCGAGAAGCGCGGGCTCGCGTACTCCGTCTACACGTTCTCCTCTCAGTACGCCGACACCGGCCAGATCGGGATCTACGTGGGCACGCGCGAGGAAAATCTGGAGGAATGCCTGCGGATCGTGGACGAGCAGATCGGCGACGTGGCCGAGCACGGGCCCGGGCCGGACGAGCTCGCACGGGCCAAGGAGAACATGAAGGGGCGGATCATGCTCGCCATGGAGCTCACCTCGAACCGCATGAGCCGCCTGGGCAAGTCGATCGTCACCGACAGCGAGCTGCTCGACCTCGACCGCGTCCTGGCGGAGATCGAGGCGGTGGACGCGTCTTCGGTGGCGCAGCTCGCCGAGATGTTGCTCGGCATGGACAGCTTCTCCGCCGCGGCGATCGGCCCGAGCGAGGAACGCTTCCTCGACGCCGTCGAGCCGGTCTGCCCCGAGCTCGTGGAGCGCGCGGCCGCGTGAAGGTCCTGCTCCTCGGGGCGAGGGGCAAGGTGGGGTCGGCGCTCGCGCCCCGGCTCGCGGCTGCCGGCCACGAGGTGACGGAGGTCGGAAGCGGCGAGAGCTGGGAAGCGGACGGGCACGAGGCGGCCGTCGACTTCACCCGGCCCGACGCCGTGCGCAGAAACGTCGAGCGCTGCCTCGCCGGAGGCCTCCCGTGCATCGTGGGGACGACCGGCCTCCGGCCGGACGACCTCGGCGCCTTCGACACACTCGCCCGGGAGCGCGGCGTCGCGTGCTTCGTCGCGCCCAACTTCGCCGTCGGCGCCGTCCTGATGATGCGCTTCGCAGCCGAGGCAGCGCGCTTCCTGCCGCGCGTGGAGATCGTCGAGCTCCACCACGAGACCAAGGTGGACGCGCCCTCGGGCACGGCGCGTGCGACCGCCGAGGCGCTCGGCGGGGAGGTCCCCATCCACAGCGTCCGCCTGCCCGGCCTCGTCGCGCACCAGGAGGTCCTGCTGGGCGGCGACGGTCAGCTCCTCACCATCCGCCACGACGCGCTCTCCCGCGAGGCCTTCGTCCCCGGCGTGCTGCTCGCGCTGGAGCGCCTGCCCACCCTGCCCGCGGGGCTCACCGTCGGGCTGGAGGCGCTGCTCTGACCGACACCGACGGCCGCGTCCGACTGCACCTCTACGAGCGGTGGGTAACGGACGGGCGGCCGCCGAGCGCCGCCCAGACGGCCGCCGCGCTCGACCTGACGCAGGCGGACGTCGAGGCCGCCTACCGCCGACTCGAGGAAGCCCACGTGATCGTGCTCGCGCCCGGGACGACGAACGTCTGGATGGCGCACCCGCTTTCGGCGGTGCCGACCCCCTTCGCAGTCGAGACCGAGCGCGGCTCCTTCTACGGGAACTGCATCTGGGACGGCCTCGGCGCGGTGGCCATGCTCGGCCGCAGCGGCCGCGTCGAGACCTCCTGCCCAGACTGCCGCGAGCCGCTCGTCTTCGCCGTGCGCGACGGAGAGCTCGAGCCGGTGGACGCCGTCGTCCACTACGCCGTGCCGGCCGCGCGCTGGTGGGAGAACATCGGCTTCAGCTGAGCGACGATGCTCGCCTTCCGGTCGGAGGCGCACGTCGAACGGTGGCGCGAGAGCCTCGGGCTCCCGCGTGGGGCGGTCCTGACGCCCGAGCAGCAGTGGCGGCTCGCCCAGGCCTGGTACGGAAACCGTCTGGCGCCCGACTGGCGCCGCCGAACGCCCGAGGAGGCCGAGGCCCTCTTCACCGAGGTCGGCCTCGCCGGCGAGTTCTGGCGCCTCCGCACTCCCGGTTAGAATTCGTTCAGGTGCTGGGTGAGATCCTCACAGCCGCCGTCACACCGTTTCGCGCCGACGGCTCCGTGGACGAAGAGGCCTTCCGCCGCCTTTGCACGCACCTGGTCGACACCGGCTCCGACGGGATCGTCGTCGCGGGCACGACGGGCGAGTCGCCCACGCTCTCCGACGAGGAGCGGCTCGGGCTCTTCGCGGCCGCCGTGGAGACGGTCGGCGACCGGGCGAGGATCGTCGCCGGCACCGGCACGTACTCGACGGCGCACTCCGTCCACCTGACGGGCCAGGCCCACGAGCTCGGCGTCGACGCCTTCCTCGTGGTCACCCCGTACTACTCGAAGCCGCCCGTCCGCGGGATCGTGGAGCACTTCCGCGCCATCGCGGCCGCGACCGACCGACCGCTCGTCGCCTACAACATCCCGCAGCGCGTCGTCCTCAATCTCGAGCCGGAGGCGCTGGCACAGCTCGCCGAGATCCCGAACGTCGCCGCGGTCAAGCAGGCGACGCCCGACCCGGAGCAGGCTCGGCGGATCCTGAGTGACACCGACCTCGTCCTCTACGCCGGAAACGACGACCTGCTCTTGCCCTTCCTCGAGCTGGGCGCCGCCGGGGGCATCCTCGTGTACACGCACGTCGTGGGGACGCGCGTGCGCGAGCTCGTCACGCGCTTCCGCGACGGCGATCTCGACGGCGCACGCGGGATCGAAGCCGAGCTCCGGCCGGTCATCGAGGCACTCGCGGTGACCACGAACCCGATCCCGGTCAAGGCCGCGCTCGCCATGCTCGGCCACGACGTCGGCGGCCTGCGGCTTCCGCTCGTCGAGGCGAGCGACGACGAGAAGGCCGCGATCCGGGACGCCCTCGAGCGCGCGGGCGTCCTCGAGAGCGCGCGCGTCTGACGAATAGACTGCTCCGGATGCCGGAGAGCACGCGCGTGATCCCGCTTGGCGGTCTCGGCGAGGTCGGCAAGAACATGACGGTGATCGAGTCGGACGACGGCATCGTCGTCGTCGACGCCGGACTCTCCTTCCCGCGCGACGAGCACCTCGGCGTCGACCTGGTGCTGCCGGACTTCGAGTACCTGCGCGAGCGGCACGCCGAGATCCGGGCCGTCGTGCTGACGCACGGCCACGAGGACCACGTCGGCTCGCTCCCGTACCTGCTGCGGGAGGTCGACGTCCCCGAAGTCTGGGCGACCCGGCTCACGCTCGGGCTCGTCAAGTCGAAGCTGGACGAGCACGGCCTCCTGCGCGCCGCCGAGCTCGTCGAGATCGAGCCCGACAAGGGCCCCGCGCAAATCGGTCCTTTCCGGACCGAGTTCGTCCGCATGGCGCACTCGATCCCGGACGCGGTCGCCGTCGCCTTCGACACCCCCGGCGGGCTCATCGTCGTGACCGGCGACTACAAGATCGACCACACGCCCGTCGACGGCTTCCGCACCGACCTGGGGAAGCTCGCCGAGCTCGGGAACCGCGGCGTCGACCTGCTCCTCGGCGACTCGACGAACGCGGAGCGGCCCGGCGTGACCGAGTCGGAGCGGACGGTGGGGGAGGTGTTCCGCCACCTGATCCCGCAGCGGCAGGGCAGGGTGCTGATCGCGTCCTTCGCCTCGAATGTCCACCGGATGCAGCAGGCGATCGACGTCGCCGCCGACACCGGCCGCCAGGTCTGCCTCATTGGCCGCTCGCTGCGCAAGAACGTGAACATCGCACGCAACCTCGGCTACCTCGACGTCCGCGACGAGATCATCGTCCGGCCCGACGAGCTCGACACCCTACGGCCCGAGGAGACGATGATCCTCTGCACGGGTAGCCAGGGCGAGCCGATGTCGGCGCTCACGCGGATGGCCTACCGCGATCATCCGCACGTCGCCATCGAGGAGGGCGACACGGTCATCATCTCGGCGAAGCCGGTGCCGGGGAACGAGCTGCGCGTCCACGACACGATCAACCGGCTCGCGAAGTCAGGGGCGGAGGTGCTCCACCAGGAGATCGCCCCGGTGCACGTCTCCGGCCACGGGAACGCGGAGGAGATCCGCACGGTGCTCGCGCTCCTGCGGCCGCGCAACGTCATGCCCGTGCACGGCGAGTTCCGCATGCTGGCCGCCCAGGCGCGGCTGGCGCGCGAGAGCGGCGTCCCGGCCGACCGGATCGTGCTCGCCGAGAACGGCTCCGTCGTCGAGCTGCGGAGCGGCATCGCCCGCCAGACCGGCCAGCTCGAGGTCGGCCTGACCTTCGTGGACGGCCTCGGCGTCGGCGACGTCAAGGACGTCGCCCTACGCGACCGGCGTCACCTCTCGGAGGACGGCGTTCTGATCGTCGTCGCCACGGTCGGCTCCCAGAACGGGCGCGAGATCGGCGAGCCCGAGGTGATCTCCCGCGGCTTCGCCGAGTCGGCCGCCCTGCTCGAGGAGGCGAGGCGCGAGGCCGAGCGGACGATCGCCGAGTGCCTCGAGCAGCACGTCTCGGAGCTCAAGCTGCTCCAGGAGCACATCCACGACAACGTGGGCAGGCTCGTCGCGGAGCGCACCGGCCGCCGGCCGATGATCCTCCCGGTCGTCGTCGAGGTCTAGGCCTCTTCGTCCGCCCAGCGGAAGCCGATTGCGCTCGGTTGCGGCGCGAGTGGGCTCGTCGGCAGGCCCGGGGGCGGATCGTGGCGGTGGATGTTGAACGCCGCCGGCGCGACGTCGTTCGGCGTGTCCGGGTGGAAGACCGAGGCGAGGTACTGGATCTGCCCGCGGCCCGGGCCGAGCTCCCACTGGCCGCCGCCGTAGATCGCGATGCCGCGCTCGGCGCAGTAGTCGTAGCCCTCGAAGAGCCGCTGGACGCTGCCGAAGCGCGAGGGCTTGAAGTTGATCGTCCGCGGGGCGAACGCGAGGCCTGCGATGTCCGCTGCGGAGTGGATCGGCGCGTCCCAAGTGATCCGGTCGCGATGCGGTTCGAGCACGGGATCGGTGCGCTCGTTCAGGTCGGGATCCTCGATCCAGG
>JBOHAM010000196.1:0-11121 GCA_050697735.1 Gaiellaceae bacterium
ACTGCTAGCATCTCCCCCTGCAAACCGCGGCCTTTCTCCGATGCCGATCTACGAATACCGCTGCCCTCGGGGCCACACGTTCGAACTGATCCAGCGGATGACCGATCCGCCGCCCGAAGCGTGCCAGCTCTGCGGCGAGGCGCCGGTCACCAAGGTCCTCTACCCGGCGGCGATCCACTTCAAGGGCTCCGGGTTCTACTCCACCGACTACGGGCGGGGAAACCGCCGCGGCGCCCAGAAGGAGAGCGCGGACGGGAGCGGCGGGGACGCGGGCGAGAAGAAGGCCGACAAGGCCGAGAAGACCGACAAGAGCGCGCCCAAGGCCGCCGAGGCCTAGCTCCGTCCCACCAGGCACCCGGGCCCGAAGGTGCCGGATCCAGGGCGCGGGGGCTGGGGGGCCGACTCGCCGGTGACCATGGCGATCACGGAGGCGTTCTCCTCCGTCCCCAGGATGATCGACTGGCCGTTCAGGCTCGAGATCGAGCCGCCGAGGCGGCAGCGGAGCGTCCCGCTCGACGGCGTCCGGTACTTCACCCAGGCGAGCTGGATCAGCTCGTTCGCCGACAGGTCCGTGGCGAGCGGCTTCACGAGGTCGTCGCCGATGAAGGGCAGGCGCAGGAACGTGCTGAAGCTCGTCACCTCGTCGGCCATCGCCTGGAGCACGCCCTGCTGGCGCGCACCTCGGGTGATGTCGTTGTCGCGCGGGTCGAGCTGGTTCTCGCGGACCCGCGCGTAGATGAGCGCGCGCTTGCCGTTCATCTCCTGCTCGCCCCGGCGGAACCGCCACCCGTCCCAGCGGTCGCACTTGGCGGGGGTTCCGTAGGGGCACTCGAACTTGTTGGAGAGGATCCTCCTTGGGACGTCGATCGTCACCCCGCCGAGCGCGTCGATCACGTCCCTGAACTCCGAGAAGTTGACCACGACGACGTGGTTGATCGGGATGCCGGTGAGATTCTGGACGGTGCGGACGGCGAGCGTGGAGCCGCCGTACGCGTAGGCGGCGTTGACCTTGTCCAGCCCTCGGCCGGGGATGTCGACACGCAGGTCGCGCGGGATCGAGAGGAGGGCGATGCGATGCTCGTCCGGGTCGGTGCGCACGATCATCATCGCGTCCGAGCGGAACGGCCCTTCCCGCCTCGGGCCCTCGTCCGTCCCGAGGACGAGCGTCGTGGACGGGTTGGAGAGGAGGAGCCCGTCCTGAGGGGCGAGAGCCGCATACGTGCGCGAGTCGAGGCGCTCGTTGGCCTCCCCGACGCCGCTGCGGAAGGCGAGGTAGCCGAGCAGGCCCCAGACGGAGAGGGCGAGGAGGACGATCAGGACGACGACGAGCCCGATCCGCAGCCACCGCCTGGCACGACGCCGCCTCCGCACCTGCGGGCGCGCGTACGCGTCGGCCTTCCCGTCCGAGCGGCGGCGGGTCTCCTTCTTCGGCGCGTCCCGTGATTCGTGGCGCGGGACCGGGCCCTTGGCCCGCCCCCCACGGTAGACGCGGTACGGCTTGTCCTTGGAAGCCACGGCGACCGAGTATCGTAGCCAGCCCGAATGCGCGGCCCTCTCGTCATCGCGGTCGACCTCGGCGGCACGAAGCTCGCGGCGGGGCTCGTCGATCGGGACGGCTCGCTCTCCGATCACCGGGTCGAGCCGACCGACCTGTCGGGCGAGGAAGCCGTCCTCGCGCAGATCGAGCGAATCGTGGGAGGCCTGGCCGACGAGGAAGTCTGCGCCGTCGGGATCGGCGTTCCCTCGACGGTCGACCAGCGCTCGGGACGCGCCGTCACCTCGGTGAACATCCCGCTCGCGGGGGTCGACCTGCGCGACCGGCTCGGGGAGCGCTGCGACGTGCCCGTCACGGTCGAGAACGACGCCAACGCCGCCGCTCTCGCCGAGCACCGGCTGGGCGCCGGCCGCGGCTCCCGCCACATGGTCATGCTCACGCTCGGCACCGGCGTGGGAGGTGGCCTCGTGCTCGACGGACGGCTCTACCGCGGAGCGATCGGTGCAGCGGCCGAGCTCGGCCACATCACGATCGACGTCGACGGGCCTCCCTGCCAGGGAAACTGCCCGGGCCGGGGCCACCTGGAGGCGTTCGTCTCCGGGACCGCCGCCCGCCGGCTCGCAGCCGAGCGGGCCGAGGAGCGCCCCGACGGCGACCTCGGGCGGGCGGCCGCGGCCGGGCGGACGATCGACGCCCGCCTCGCCGCCGAGCTCGCGGCTGCCGGCCCTGGCGACGCGCGCGAGGTCCTGGAGCACGTCGGCTTCCACCTCGGCGTCGGCATCGCCGGCTATGTGAACGTCTTCAACCCGGAGCTTGTCGTAGTCGGCGGCGGGCTGGGCGAGGCGGACGAGTTGCTCCTCGAACCCGCACGGCGCGAGGTGGCCGAGCGCGCCCTGCCGCCCGCGAAGGACGAGGTGCGGATCGTGGCGGCGGAGCTCGGCCCCGAGGCCGGGCTGGTCGGCTCCGCCCTCGCCGCCTTCGAGGCCGTCGACGCCGAGCGATGACCCTCGTGGTCTGCCCGACGCCGATCGGGAACCTCGAGGACGTCACCCTCAGGGTCCTGCGCGAGCTCGGCGAGGCCGACCTCGTCCTGTGCGAGGACACGCGGCGCACGCGCGTCCTGCTCGACCGCCACGGCGTTCAGGCGCGGCTCTCCGCCTTCCACCGGCACAACGAGGCGCGCCGGGCAGGCGGCATCCTCGCGCGCCTGACCGCCGGGGAGCGCGTTGCCCTCGCGAGCGACGCCGGCCTTCCGGGCGTCAACGATCCGGGCGCGGCGCTCGTGTCCGCAGCGCTCGGAGCCGGGCTCGAGGTCACCGTCCTGCCGGGCCCGTCGGCGGTCGAGACCGCGCTCGTCGCGAGCGGCCTCGTCGGCGAGCGCTTCACGTTCCTCGGCTATCTCCCGCGTGCGAGCGGCGCACGGGATCGGCTGTGGGCCGAGCTGGCGGGGTGGGCCTGGCCCGCGGTCGCCTTCGAGTCGCCGCAACGGCTGCCCGCGAGCCTGGCGAGCCTGGCGGCCGCGCAGCCGGAGCGGCCGGTCGCCGTCTGCCGCGAGCTGACGAAGCGTTTCGAGGAGGTCGTCCGGGGGAGCGCCCGCGAGGTGGCGGAGCGCTTCTCCGCTCCGCCCAAGGGCGAGGTGACGCTCGTCCTCGGGGCCCTGCCCGCCCCCGGCGACGAGCCCCCGGCGGTGGAGGCGGTGGAGGCGGTCGAGGAGCTCGTCGCCGCGGGCGTCTCCAGGCGTCAGGCGGCCGACGTCGTCGCTCGCCTGACCGGGACGTCACGGAACAGGCTCTATCGCTCGTCCCTCTAACCCGGCAGAGACTCCGCCTCCGTCGTCATCGTTGACAACGTCCGTCCGCCCTGCTAGGTTCCTCTCTCGTTGACATAGAGGACAACGGGAGGCAGGAAATGAGATACGTGGTCGCCCTGCTTCCGGTCCTGATCGCGTTCCAGGCCGGCGCGCCGCCCGCACTCGCCTGGACCTGGCCTGTGGACGGGCCGGTGCTACGACCTTTCACGCTCGGCGACGATCCGTACGCCGCCGGGCAGCATCGAGGCGTCGACGTCGGCGCCCCGGCGGGCGCGGCGGTGCGCTCGCCGGCGACCGGCACCGTGAGTTTCGCCGGCACGGTGCCCGACGGCGGCCGCACCGTCACCGTGCGTACCCCCGACGGCTACTCGGTCACGCTGCTCCACCTGGGGGAGATCGCCGTGGCCCGGGCCGACACGGTGGCCGAGGGAGCGATCCTGGGGGCGATCGGTTCGAGCGGCTCCCCGGAGCACGGGGAGGCGTACGTCCACCTGGGCGTGCGCACGACGGCCGATCCGAACGGCTACCTCGATCCCCTGGGCCTCTTGCCGGCTCCGGGAGTCGCGCCGGCCCCGCAGCCGTCCGAGCCGCCGGCGCCCGAGGCTCGTCCGTCGCCGGCGCCCGCAGAGCCCCAGCCGGCGGCGCCCGTCGCTCCGGAGCTTCCTCCTGACGAGCCGGAGCCCGCGGAGCCGGAGCCCGTGCCGGCAGCGGCGGTGGGCCCTGTCGGGCTCGCCGAGCCCACTCGGCCGGCGAACGGCGTGGCCCGTGTCGCGGTCGCCACGCCGCCGGCGCCACCGGTCGCTGCCGGGAAGGGTGCCCGTCCGTCTGCGGAGCAACGGGCGGAGGTCTCCGGCGCCGCCGTCGCCGACGCGCCGCATCCGCGACCGCCCGCGTTCACGCCGGTCCGCCCGCTCGAGCCTCGGACGATCGACCCGGCACCGGCCGTCGTCTCCCCGCCCAGGCCCGCGATCGAGCCCCCGACCCGTGGCCGCGCCGAGGCGTTCGCCCGCTATGCGGCCCTGGCAGGCGCCGTGCTCGCAGCCTGGGCCGTCGCGCTAGCCGTGCGAAGCCGCCAGCTCGGCGATGCAGGTCTGGCAGACGCCCCGGCCCCGGTGCTCCTCCACGCGCCGCGAGGCGCCGCAGAAGACGCAGCTCGAGCGCGGGCGGCTGAGCAGAATCGTCTGATCTCGCACCGAGATCTCGAGTGGGTCGCGCTCGGTGAGCCCGAACCGCTTGCGAATCTCGATCGGGATCACGATCCGGCCGAGTTCGTCCAGGTGGCGGATGATCCCCGTCGTCGTCTTGCCGGCACGACGGTTGCGCGTCGCCGCTCCCATCGAGTCTCCAGTCATCGTTCCTCTCGTCCTCGGAGGTGCGAGCCCGTCCGGGCCCGCTGACTGCATGCAGCAGTTCCTCCTCAGTTCCCGGCCGCGTTGGCTTGAAACCGCTCAACTGACGCGGAAAGACCCTCCGTATCATGGCCCGCATGAGCTTCTACGTGACGACGCCCATCTACTACGTGAACGCGAGGCCGCATATCGGGCACGCGTACACGACGATCGCGGCGGACGTCATCGCGCGGCACCGGCGCCAGCGTGGGGAGGAGACGTTCTTCCTCACGGGGACCGACGAGCACGGCTCGAACATCCCCAGGGTGGCGAAGGAGGCCGGGCTCGGCCTCGAGGAGTTCGTCGACCAGAACGCGGCCGCGTTCGAGGAGATGACGTCGCGCGTGGGCGCCTCCAACGACTTCTTCGTCCGGACGACCGACGAACGCCACGGGGCGCGCGTGCAGGAGTTCCTGACGCGCATCCACGAGCGCGGCGAGATCTACGAAGGCGTGTATGCCGGGCTCTACTGCACGCGGTGCGAGGCGTTCTACACCGAGGACGAGCTCGTGGACGGTCTCTGCCCCCAGCACGGGATCCCGCCGGAGCACGTCGAGGAGAAGAACTACTTCTTCCGGCTCTCCAGCTACCGGGACCCGCTGCTGCGGCTCTACGACGAGCGGCCGGACTTCGTCCTGCCCGGCTTCCGCTACAACGAGGCGCGGAGCTTCATCGAGCGCGGGCTGGAGGACATCAGCGTCAGCCGCGCGGGGCAGCAGTGGGGCGTTCCCGTGCCCTGGGACCCGAGCCAGATCGTGTACGTCTGGGTCGACGCGCTCATCAACTACTGGAGCGCGCTGGCCTTCGCCCGGCCGGGCGAGGACCTGCGGCCGCACCTCTGGCCCGAGGTGCGCCACCTCCTGGCCAAGGACATCCTCAAGTTCCACTGCGTGATCTGGCCCGCGCTGCTGCTCGCCGCCGAGATCGAGGTCCCGAAGCAGCTCTTCGTCCACGGCTATCTCCTCATGGACGAGCGGAAGATGTCGAAGTCCGTCGGGAACGTGATCGATCCGCTCGACCTGGTCGACGTGTACGGCGTGGACCCTCTGCGCTTCTACCTCCTCCGCGTGGCGACCTTCGGCCAGGACGGCAACATCTCCGTCGACGGGCTGCACGAGCGCTACGAGCGCGAGCTCGGGAACGAGCTCGGGAACCTCCTCTCGCGGACGACCGCGATGCTCGCGCGTTACCGCCACGGGCGCCTCCGCACCTCGGCGGTGTCGGAAAGCCTCGAGGAAGCCATCGGTCGGATCCAGGCCGAGGTGGCCAGACGCTTCGACGTCTTCGACCTGACCGGCGCCCTCGAGGTGGTCTGGGAGCTGGTGCGCGCGCTGAACCGGCATGTCGAGCAGAACGCGCCCTGGGAGCTCGCGAAGGACGAGGGCCGCGCGGGCGATCTCGATCGCGTGCTCTATGAGCTCGCCGACGGCCTGCGAGCGGTCGCGGTCGCGCTCGCGGCGTACGTCCCTGAGACCTCGGAACGCATCCTCATCGCACTCGGGCAATCGGCCGACTCCGTCCGCTGGGAGGATGTTGCGGCCGGCCGGACCGTGGAGGCGGACGGCATCGCCCCGGCGCCGCCCCTCTTCCCGCGCGTGGACACTCCCACCGCCGCGGCGTGACTCCGCCTGCCCTGCCTTCGGCGTCGTGAGTGCTCGCAGCGGCGACCCGCGAGCACCCGCGTGATCGACACGCATGCGCACCTGGACGCCCTGCCCGATGCGGCCGAGGCCGTGGCGCGTGCGCACGAGGCGGGGGTGACGAGGATCGTGAGCATCGCCACCTCGGTTCCCTCGGCTCGGAGCACGCTCGCGCTCTGCGAGCGCGAGCAGGGCGTCTTCGCGGCGCTCGGCCTCCATCCGCACGAGGCAGGCCGTGTGGAGAAGTCAGATCTCGACGAGCTGCGGGCGCTGCTCGAGCATCCCAAGGCGGTCGCGGTCGGCGAGACGGGCCTCGACTACCACCGCGACCTGGCTCCGCGCGATCGACAGGCGCGGTCCTTCAGCGCCCAGAGGGCGCTCGCCGCGGAGCTCGGCAAGCCCCTCGTCGTCCACACCCGCGCCGCCGACGTGGACACCGCGACCGCCCTGAAGGAACTTCCCGAGGAGGTCGCAGTCGTCCTGCACTGCTTCTCGTCCTCCTCCCTCCTGGAGCCCGCGCTCGAGCGCGGCTGGTACGTCTCCTTCGCCGGAAACGTCACCTACCCCAAGGCGACGGAGCTCCGGTGGGCCGCCGCGCGCGTCCCGGGCGATCGGCTCCTGGCCGAGACGGACAGCCCGTACCTCGCCCCGCAGCCGGTCCGTGGGAGGCCGAACGAGCCGGCCCACGTGCGCCACACCGTCGCGGCGCTCGCCGAGGCTCGGGGCGAGGACGCGGCCGCGCTCGGGGAGCGCATCGAGGCGAACGCCGTTCGGCTCTTCGGTCTCGAATGAGCGGTCCGCGATGACGCTGCCCGTGACGCCCAACCGTGAGCTCGGCCAGCACTTCCTGGTGGACGAGAACATCCTCGGGGTCGCCGGCCGCCTGGCCGAGCTCCACCCGGACGACGTCGTGCTCGAGGTCGGCGCCGGGCTCGGCGTCCTGACCGCGTATCTCGCCGACCGCGTCCGCCTCGTCCACACGGTCGAGCTGGACCGGTCGCTCGAGCCGCACCTCCGGGAGCGCCTAGCGGGGCGGGCGAACGTCCAGCTCGTCTTCGGCGACGCGCTCCAGCTCCCGCTCCACGAGCTCGAGCCGCCGCCTGGCAAGCTCGTGGCGAACCTGCCCTATGCGATCGCGACGCCGCTCGTCGCCGAGAGCCTGGGCGTGCTGCCGACCGTGCGGCTCTGGTGCGTGCTTGTCCAGCGGGAGGTTGCCGACCGCTTCTTCGCGTCTGCCAGGACGAAGAGCTACGGCGCCGTCTCGGTGCTCGTTCGGCTGACGGCCGAGCGTGTCGGCCTCCATCCGGTCGCGCGGACCTGCTTCGTGCCGCCGCCCAACGTCGATTCCGCGCTCGTCGCGTTCCGCCGCGTCCGGGACTGGGGGGCTGAGCTCGTGCACCTGCGCGAGGTCGTGCAGGCCGCCTTCGCGCACCGGCGCAAGACGCTCGCCAACTCGCTCGAGCTGGCCGGGCGCGCGAGCCGCACCGACGCCGTCGCCGCGCTCGCCGAGCTCGGGCGCGCGCCCGGGGACCGCGCCGAGGCGCTCGATCCGGAGGAGTTCCTCCGTCTCGCCGAGCTGCTCCCGTGAGACCGGCCCGGGCGATCGCGGCGGCGAAGATCAACCTCGCCCTCGTCGTCGGGCCCCGGCGGAACGACGGCCTGCACGAGGTGGCCACCGTCCTCCAGCGGATCGATCTCTGCGACCGGGTCGAGCTGGAGCCGGCTGCGACGCTCACCGTCGAGGGCTTCGAGGCCGACACGATCGTGCGTCGCGCCCTCGAGGAACTGGCGGCGGAAGCCGGGGTCGAGCCCGGCTGGCGCGTCCGGCTCGACAAGGAGATCCCGGTCGCGGCCGGGCTCGGAGGCGGCAGCGCCGACGGCGCTGCCGCGCTGCAGCTCGCGAACGCCGATCTCCCCGAGCCGCTGCCTCCCGAGCGGCTCCGGGAGCTGGCCGCCGGTCTCGGTGCCGACGTTCCCTTCTTCCTCGAGCCGGGGCCGAAGCTCGCCGAGGGTGTCGGCGAGCACCTGACGCCGCTCCCGCTACCGCAGGACTTCTGGGTCGTCCTCGCCTCTCCGCGCGCCGCCGAGAAGCCCTCCACAGCCGCGGTCTACGGCCGCTTCGACGAGCTCGGCGGCGGGCCCGGGTTCGAGGAGCGCAAGGAGCAGCTCCTGCTCGCCCTCGAGCGCTGCCGCCGGCCGCGGGACCTGGCGGCGCTCCCGCCCAACGACCTCGCCGAGGCGGCCGGGGGCGCTCCGCTCGCCCACGAGCTGCGCGCCGCGGGCGCCTTCAGGGCGGATCTGAGCGGGGCGGGCCCCGCCGCCTACGGCCTCTTCCATCGCCGCGAGGAGGCGCGGGCCGTCGCCCGCTCGCTCGGGTCGGAGGCCCGCACCTGGGTGGTCGCACCGGTTTGGTAACGTCGCCGCGCGTGACGTCGTCGCCCGCGGTCGAGCTGAGGGAGAGCGAGAGGGGAACCTGGCTGCGAGCCAGGCGGCTGCGGCTCGCGCTCCTGATCGGCCTCGTCGAGAGCATCCTCGTCCTCGCCGGCGACAGCGGCTGGTACTGGGTGCTCGCCGCGGCGGCCGTCACCGTCGCCTTCTACCTCTTCCTCGGCCGCAACCTCCGCTTCCACACGATCCGCGAGCTCTCGTGGATCGCGGCGGCGTCGCAGCTCATCGCCGTCCTCGTGCCCGTGCTCTGGGTGCTCGTGAAGGCGGTGGCGATCGCCGTGCTCGTCGTCCTCGCGATCGTGCTCCTCGTGATGCTGCTCGCCGACCGGCGGTAGTAGGAGGGCTCGACGAAATGCAGCCTGTGCCGAGCAACATTCCGCCAAACCCTCCTGGGTCTTGTCGCTCCTATACTCGCCTCGGTGGGGCGTAGCCAAGTGGTAAGGCAACGGGTTTTGGTCCCGTGACCGGAGGTTCGAATCCTCCCGCCCCAGCCATGACGCCTTCGTGAACGGCTCTCCGCTCGCAGCAGTGGTCCTGGCCGCCGGCCTGGGCACGCGCATGCGCTCGCGCCGGCCAAAGCACCTGCACCCGCTGCTGGGGCGGCGCCTGCTCGACTGGCCCGTCGCGGCTGCCCGCTCGCTCGCCCCCGAGCCGCTCGTCATCGTCACGTCGCCGGGCAGCGTGGCCGAGCTCGTGGGCAGCCTTCCGGCCCGAGCCGTGCTCGCCGTCCAGGAGGAGCCGCGCGGGACCGGGGACGCCGCGGCCGCGGCCCGGTCGGCGCTCGAGGGAGTCACCGGCGACGTCCTCCTCCTCGCCGGAGACGCGGCTCTGCTCACCGGCGGCGACCTCGCGCGCCTGGTCGAAGCCCACAGGGCGGAGGGAGCGGCTGCGACGGTCCTCTCCTTCGAGCCGGCCGAGCCGGGCGGCTACGGCCGCATCCTCCGCGACGAGGCCGGACGGCTGCGCGAGATCGTGGAGGCCGCCGACGCCTCGGCGGAGCAGCTCGCCGTCCGCGAGGTCAACTCGTCCGTCTACGTCTTCGAGGCCGATGCGCTCTGGAGCGCGCTGGAACGGCTCGACACCGACAACGCCCAGGGCGAGCTCTACCTCACCGACGCGGTGCGGCACCTGGTGGATGACGGCCGCCCGGTTGCCGTGTACCGTGCGTCGGACCCACGTGTCGGCGAAGGCGTGAACAGCAGGGCCGATCTCGCGGCCGCGGGCGCGCGGCTCCGTGACCGCATCGTCTCCGGCCACCTGGAGGCGGGCGTAACGATCGTCGATCCGGCCACCACCTGGATCGAGGACGGAGTCGTCATCGAGCCGGATGCGGTCATCCATCCGTTCACCGTCCTGCGCGGGCGCACCGTCGTCCGGCGCGGCGCCGAGGTGGGCCCGCACGCGGTGGCCGTGGACGCAGAGGTCGGCGAGGAGGCGCTCGTGGGGCCGTTCTGTTACCTTCGGCCCGGGACGGTGCTTGCCGCGCGGGCCAAGGCCGGGACGTTCGTGGAGCTCAAGAACGCCACCATCGGAGAGGGCGCCAAGGTGCCGCACCTGTCGTACCTGGGCGACGCCGAGGTGGGGGAGGGGACGAACGTCGCCGCCGGCGCGATCACGGCGAACTACCCGCACGAGGAGGGCCGGCCGAAGGGACGGACGACGATCGGTCGAAACGTCAGGACCGGCATTCACAATGGGTTCGAGGCTCCTGTGACGATCGGAGACCGTGCATGGATCGCCGGCGGCTCGTACATCACCGAGGACGTGCCGCCCGACTCGCTCGCGCTCGCGCGCGCGCGCCAGGAGACGAAGGAGGGCTACTTGCGTGGAAAGCGGAACGACTGAGCTGGCCATCCCAGGGCTCGACGTGACCCCCGAGCCGGCGCCGCAGCCGGCGGGCGAGCGCGGCCGCTGGATCGAGCGCGGCCCGTCCGGGAAGCTCATGCTCTTCTCCGGCCGCTCCCATCCGGTTCTCGCCGGCCGCATCGCCGACCAACTCAACATCGAGCTCGGCGAGGTCGAGCTGAAGACGTTCGCCAACGGCGAGACGTACTGCCGCTACCGCGAGTCGATCCGCGGCGCCGACGTGTTCATCGTCCAGGCCTGCCACGGCCGCGCCGCGAACGACTTCTTCGTCGAGCTGATGATCATGATCCAGGCGGCGAAGCTCGCCTCGGCGAACCGGATCACGGCCGTCATGCCGTGGTTTCCCTACTCTCGCCAGGACAAGAAGTCCGCCCCGCGCGAGCCGATCACCGCGAAGCTCCTCGCCGACGTGCTCGAAGCCGCCGGCACGGACCGCGTCCTCACGATGGATCTCCACGCCGGGCAGATCCAGGG
>JBOHAM010000197.1:0-12354 GCA_050697735.1 Gaiellaceae bacterium
TGGTCGGGCTCGGCGGCCGCACGAACGGCTATGTCCGCGAGACCGGCTTCGACATCACGGCGGCGTCGGAGGTGATGGCGATCCTGGCCGTGGCCCGCGACCTCGGCGACCTCCGCCGGCGGCTGGGCGCGATCACGGTCGCCTACACGTGGGAGGGCGAGCCGGTCACGGCCGAGCAGATCCAGGCGGCGGGCTCGATGACCGTCCTCCTGAAGGACGCGATCAAGCCGAATCTCGTGCAGACGCTCGAAGGCCAAGCGGCCTTCGTCCACTGCGGGCCCTTCGCCAACATCGCGCACGGCAACAACTCCCTCGTGGCCGACCTCGTCGCGCTGAAGCTCGGCGACTACGTCGTCACCGAGAGCGGCTTCGGCGCGGACATGGGCATGGAGAAGTTCCTCGACATCGTGTGCCGCATCGGCGGCCTCTCGCCGAGCGCGGTCGTGCTCGTCGCCACGGCGCGCGCGCTCAAGCACCACGGCGGCGACCCGGACGGGGGCGTGGAGGCGATCGAGCGCGGCTCCGCCAACCTCGAGCGTCACCTCGGCATCGTCAGGGAGTTCGGGCTCAAGGCGGTCGTCGCCGTCAACCGCTTCCCGGGCGACACCGACGAGGAGGTGGAGACGCTGCGGCGCCTGGCGCTCGACTACGGCGCGTACGCGGCGGAGCTGAACGAGGCCTTCGAGCGCGGCGGCGAGGGCGCGGCGGCGCTGGCCGAGGCCGTCGTCGACGCCGCCGAGTCGCCGAGCGAGTTCGACTTCGTCTATCCGCTCGAGGCCCCGATCGACGCGAAGATCGAGGCGATCTGCAAGCGCGTCTACGGGGCGGACGGCGTCGTCTTCCTGCCGGCGGCGCAGGAGAAGCTCCGCGTCTTCACGGAGCAGGGCTTCGACAAGCTCCCCGTCTGCATGGCGAAGACGCACCTCTCGCTCTCGCACGACCCGGCCCTCCTGAACGCGCCCAGCGGGTTCACGGTCACCGTGCGCGACATCCGCGCCTACACCGGTGCGGGCTGGCTCGTGCCTCTCCTCGGCGACATGCAGACGATGCCCGGCCTCGGCGTGAAGCCGGCCGCGTTCGGCGTCGACATCGACGAGAGCGGCCGCACGGTCGGGCTCTTCTAGGTCCGCGCGCGCGGTCACCCAGCGTGCGCTTGTGGGCGCAAGAACATGACTCGCGATCTCGATTAGACTGCCGCGCCGAGTCGAGGGAAGGGACTGCGCTAGGCAACCGTGCGGCAGCGGACGGACCGGGACAGGCGCAAGAGGCAGGTGCCTGACGCAAGCGCGGCGCGGCCGCGGTCCTCGGGCAGTTCCGACCAGGGTTTCAACTCTTGTATGGAGGTGCAAGGGACATGAGACGATCGTTGCGCGTACTCGTAGCGACAGTCGTCGCGTTGGGAGTCATCGGCGGCGTCGCGGGAGCACAGGCTCCCGGTGACCAGCGGAAGAAGATGCAGGAGATCTTCACGTCCGGAAACCAGGCGACGAACTCGGATCTCGCGTTCTGGGGCAAGCACGCCTTCGTCGGCTACTACACCGGCGGTGCCGGATTCCCGCCGGGTACCGGGCCTCGTGGCGGCGTGCGGATCTTCGACATCTCCGATCCCGCCGCCCCACGGCTGGTGAGGGATTTCGCCTGTGACGGAGCCCAGAACGACCCGATCCTGTGGGACCGCAACGGCAACGGGGTCGCCGACCTGATGCTGCTGGCGGTGGACACCACGATGGCCAGCCCCGAGTGTGGTGCGGCGCGGGTGGCGGGCGGCACCCCGACCGGCTGGGAGGGCGTCCGCGTCTTCACGATGAGCGACAACCCGGCGGCTCCCTTCACGAGCATCCAGCAGGTCAAGTCCGTGTACACGGACTGCGGGGCACACACGATCACGCTGTGGCCCGAGGAGCCGGGCAAGCTGCTGGTCTACGTGTCGTCCTACCCGCTGGGGGCGGGACCCACGTGCGGTGACACGGAGTTCCTGAACACCGCCAATCCGTACGACGAAGATCCGGGCAGCCCCGCGAATCCGCTCCACGGCGTGATTCAGATCGTGGAGGTGCCGCTGGCCAACCCGGCGGCGGCCCAGGAGCTCGACGTGCAGCCGCGGATCACCTACCCGGGCGATCCGGACAACAGGATGGAGTGGGGTGAAAAGGGTCTCCCCTCGCCACCCTTCGAGCCGGCCGCGCAGGCCTGCCACGACATCGTCGTCCACGTCGAGCACCGCCTCGCCGGCGGGGCGTGCGCCGAGCAGGCTCAGGTATGGGAGATCGGCCCGAACGGAATCCCGGACACGCAGAACCCGATCTCGATCGTGGACGACGAGGTCAGCTCGGGCGGCACCGGGAACATCCCTGGGGCGGTCGACTTCTTCCACTCCGCGATGTTCAACAACGACGGGACCGTGCTGAACACGGTCGACGAGTCCTTCGGGAGCGGCTGCCCGCCGATGACGAACTACTCGCCGCGGCCGTGGAACCCCGCCGGAGGAACGCACAAGACCGGCAGGATGTTCTTCTCCGACACGGAGACTGGGGAGTTCTTCAGTGAGTTCCACGTCGGAGACCTGCGGCCCAACCCCGCGGCGGGCGAGTACTGCTCCGCGCACATGGGCATGCAGGTCATGGGCATCAAGCGCGACCTGCTCGTCAACGCCTGGTACACGGGCGGGGCCAACGTGATCGACTTCACCAGGCCCACGAGGCCGAGGGAGATCGCGTTCTACGATCCGATCCGGAACTCGGGCACCTGGTCCGCGTACCCGTACACGGGCCCGCTGTTCAAGAAGGGTCCCGGGATCCCCGTCTACGCATCGGACGGCGTCACCAACAACGGCCTGGCGCAGGGCATGGTGGTGTACCGGACGAACATCCAGCGGCCCCCGAGGCCGGAACTGGTCGATCACCTGAACCCACAGACGATGGACTAACGGCGTCTACGCCGTGCGGACGCGGGGCCTCCCTTCGGGGAGGCCCCGCTCGTTATCCGCCGGCGCCGGGGCCCAAATCAGTGGAGAATCGCGCCGTGGCGTTCGCCGACATGCCCTTCGAGGAGCTCCTCGACTCGATCGCTGCCGAGACCCCCGCCCCGGGCGGCGGCTCGTCGGCAGCGTTCGTGACCGAAATGGCCGCTTCGCTGGCCGCCATGTGCGGGCGCTTCGCCCGCGACCACTGGGAGGGTTGGGCCGGCGCGGTCGCCCAGGCGGAGACGCTGCGCCACCGCGCCGCGCCGCTCGCCGTCGAGGACGCGGTCGCCTACGAGAACGTCCTCACGGCGATGCGGATGCCGAAGGACCTCGAGCCGGAGGTGCGGAACACGCTCATCGGCGAGACCCTCTCGCGCGCAGCGGAGGCGCCGCTCGGCATCGCCGAGTGCGCCGCCGACGTGGCTGGGCTCGCCTGCGAGATCACGGTCAGCGGCAACCCCAACCTGCGCGCCGATGCAGCGGCCGCCTCGGTGCTCGCTGCCGCCGCAGCGCGCGTGGCCGCCAACCTCGTGGAGGTCAACCTCGCCACGACGGAGGAGGACGAGCGCGTCGAGCGAGCCCGCTGGCTCGCCGGCACCGCCGAGAAGGCTGCCGCGAAGGCCCTAGCCGCCGCCGCCGGCGCCTAGATCAATCCGTGGCTGGCGCCGGCCTGCGGGAACGCGGAGGCGTCGAGGGGTGCCGAGGAGGCGCGCAGGCGCGTCTCCCAGTCGGAGTGCTGCTCCTTGCACGTCGGGCAGGCGCGGAGGGCGTGCCCGTTGCCGGCGTCGAGGTGACCCCAGTAGCCCCGCGACAGGAGGCCATCCGCCTGCTGTCGCCCGCAGAGACCGCAGCAAAGGTAGAGCCGCGACATACCTCTCCTTATAGCACTGCTTCCAGGTCCGTTACCAGGGACCGATGAAAGGTCCCTCGACTCCCGCCAGCAGAATGACGACGACGATGACGATGCAGAGGATCGACGCCCCGAGCAGGATGGGCGTCAGGCCCGGAAGGTGAGACTGCTCCGGGGGGAACTCGATCTGTCGCTCGCGAGGCATTCTCTCTCCTTCCTACGTTCCGGGGTCGGTCGAGGGGCCGGCCAGCGGCGGCTGGCTCGGTCCGGGTCCCGGCGGGATGCCGCCCGGCGCGGGCATCCCTCCCGCCGCCCGGAGCAGCGCGGCCTGGGCGGAGAGCTTCTTCTCCTCCAGCCAGACCCAGCCGATCAGCGAGCCGACCATGACGATGATGCCGAGGACGGTGAGGATGTAGGTGCCGGTCGAGTTGCCGGGCCCGAAGGTCCAGAAGGCGCCGATCTCCTCGCTCCATTCGTCGAAGGGGAAGCTGTCGATCACGGGAACCTCCTTCCTTCACCGGCACCGACCCCGGGCCGGCCACCGTTTACCTGGGCGAACGCGTCGAGGAGCACCGGGGCGGCCTCGACCTCCTCGCCGGTGGGCAGGACGATGGTCTCGGGCACGCGCTCGAACTCGGGGAAGAAGTCCTGCTGGAACTCGGCCATGTCGAGGCCCTCGAGCTCGACCTCGACCGGGACGCGCAGGAGATTGGCCTTCTTCAGCAGCCAGCTGACGATGTACCCGGGGAGGAAGGCGAGCGGGAAAAAGGCGAGCATGCCCATGAGCTGGCCGCCGAAGGACGAGTCGATGTTGTTGACGCCGGTCGGGAACCCGCCGGCGAAGATACCGACCAGGAAGACGCCGTAGAAGCCGCAGACCCCGTGGACGGCCACCGCCCCGACCGCGTCGTCGACGCGCAGCTTCCTCTCGATGTACGTCCCGGACCACACGGCGAGCATGCCGCCGGTGACGGAGAGGACGTAGGCGAGCGACGGGTGGTAGACGTCGGCTCCCGCCGACACCGAGATGACGCCGGCGAGCCCGCCGGACAGGGTCCAGAACGGGTCGCCCTTGCTCGCGAACCACCCGCCCGTGAAGCCGCCGGCGAAGCCGAAGGTGATCACGAAGGCGATCGCCCCGAGCGTGGACGGGTTGAGGTAGATGTTGAGCCAGCCGGGCGTGATCGTCGACTGGATGACGAGGCAGGCGGCGTAGAAGCCGTAGAAGCCGGTGAAGATCAGCATCAGCCCCATCAGGGTGAGATGGGTGTTGTGCGGCCGGAAGGTCCGGGCTCTGCCCTCCCGGTCGTACTTGCCTATGCGTGGCCCCAGGTTCAGGAGCACGCCGAGGGCAAAGGCGCCCGCCACCCCGTGCACCACGAGTGACGCGATCGCGTCGTGGAAGCCGAACTGCGTGACGAGCCAGCCGCCCGAGCTCCAACCCCAGGCCGCGTCCATGATCCACACGGCCGACCCGAGGATCGTCGTCAGGATCAGGTAGGCCGACAGGCGGATGCGCTCGATGACCGCCCCCGACATGATCGAGCCGGTCGTCCAGGAGAAGAGCAGGAAGGCGAGGAAGAAGACCGCGCTGATGTGGTCCTGGAGGTTCGGGCCCATCGCGTCGGCCCAAGGGGCCGTAGCCCCGCAGAAGCCGCTGTCGTCGGGCCCGGAGTGCCCCTGCGCCGGCCCGCCCGGCTGGAAGCAGCCGTAGATGTACCAGCCGAAGTAGTAGAAGCTCGGCGTGACGACGGCGATGGTGAGGATGTTCTTCATCGCCGTCGACATGATGTTCTTGCGGCGAGAAGCGCCACCCTCGTAGGCCATGAAGCCGACGTGGATCAGCCACATGATGACGACGGTGAAGAAGTAGAACTGCTCGGCGAGGATCGCGCTGTCGAGCCCGAGCTGGTCCTCGACCTGGGTTGCCTGGGCGAGCAAGGACGCCATCAAGTAGCCCTCCTAGCGACAGACGCCACTAAAGCACCGCTAACCACTGGAGCCGGACAAACCTACGAGACCTGTCGGACGGCTCCCAGGTTCCGCGCTCCCACCTTTTCCCTGCCGGAGGTGTAGGGAGTTCACACCCGCCCGCGGCGCTCGCTAGGTCTCCTGGCGCACTTCCAGGACCTCGCCGGTAGCGCCGTCGACGACCACGACGGTTACGCGCGTCAGCTCGCCGTCCGCACCGACGGTCGCGAGCGAGACCGCCCACGAGGGGCGCGACTGGAATCCCTGCGGGAGGAAGCGCACGCCCACCTGGTCGGGCTCGTAGTCGATCTCGCCCCGGGCGATCTCGACGGCCTCCTCCTGCGAGACGTCCGTGTCGCGCGAGCCGCAGGTGCGGGACACCGCGAAGGCGAGCAGCAGGACGAGGAGGAGGGCCGCGACCCGGACGAGCGGCCGGTCCCTGAGGCTACGCCCGCGCTCGTTGCCAGCGTCTGTAGAAGGCGTAGCCACGGAGGCCGAGGTAGCCGACGAAGTGGGTGAGGAAGACGAGCGACAGCCACCAGCCCCACCACTTCCAGTGCGGGCGCGGCTCGAACTCGCGGAGCTCGATCACGGTCAGGTACAGGGCGACCGCGAGCGTGAGCAGGATGAGGATGTCCGGCGCCCGCGGGAGGAGGTAGAAGAGGGCCACGGGAGGATCGTGCGGGAAGCGCGCTCCGGGCGCAAGCGTCCTCGGCGAGGAGCAGAATCGCGCGGGTGTCCGCGCGTGACGTCATCGAGACCGTCGCCCTGCTCCTGGCGGCCGGGCTCCTCTCCGAGCTCGTCGCGGGGCTTCTCCGCGTCCCGCGCATGCTCGTGCTCGTCGGCGCGGGGGCGCTCCTGGGGCCGAGCGCGCTCGACCTCCTCGACGTGCCGCTCGACTCGGTCGGCGTGGAGGTCCTCCTCACGCTCGGCGTCTCCTTCATCCTCTTTCACGGAGGCCTGGGGCTCTCGTTCCGCGTCCTGCGCCCAGTCGCGGTGGGTCTCGGGCTGCTCGCCGTCCCCGGGGTTGTGATCACGGCGCTCGTCGCCGGCGCGGTGGCGGCGGCCGCCTTCGGTATTCCCTTCGAGGCCGGGCTGCTTATCGGCGCCGTGCTGGCGCCCACGGATCCGGCCATCCTCATCCCGCTCTTCGAGCGGATGCGCCTGCAGCCGAAGGTGCGGCAGACGGTCGTCGCCGAGTCGGCCCTCAACGACCCCGTCGGCGCCGTGCTCGCGCTCGCGGTGGCGGCGTTCGTGCTCGAGGAGGGAGGCTCCTTCTCGGATCCGCTCGTAGAGTTCGTGCTCGACCTCGGCGTCTCGACGGTGCTCGGCGTCGCCTTCGGGCTCGTGCTCGCGGTCGCGGTGGCGAACCTCCGCGCGGGGATCTGGCGCGAGTCGCCCGCGCTCGCGGTGCTGCTGGTCGTCTCGGTCGGGTTCTTCACCATCGACTCCGCCGGCGGCAGCGGCTACCTGGGCGCGTTCGTCGCCGGGCTCCTGCTCGGCAACCTGCCGTCACTCGGGCTGGCGATGCCGCCCGAGCAGGAGCGGGAGATGCGCGCGTTCGTCCGCACGACCGCCGAGTTGATGGTGATGCTCGTCTTCGTCACGCTCGGCGCCAACCTGCCCTTCGCCGACATGGCCGACGAGGCGCTGCCCGCGCTCGCGACGATCGCCGCGCTCATCCTCCTCGCGCGCCCGCTCACCGTGGCGGCCTGCCTGCTCCCCGACCGGCGCGGGCGCTGGTCGCGCGAGGAGCTGGCCTTCGTCGCCTGGACGCGCGAGACGGGCGTCGTGCCGGCCGCGCTCGCCGGCGTCCTGATCGCCGAGGGCATCCCCTACGAGACGGAGCTCGTCACCGTCGTGGCCGTCGCAATCGTCGTCACCCTCGTCGTGCAGTCGACGACGAAGCCGTGGCTCGCGCGCCGCCTAGGTCTCGACGAGGCCGGCTACGACCAAGGGTAGGGCGAGTTCGAAACCGGGTGGAGGTCGCCGGTGGCGAAGCGCTCGAAGCGGAACGGGTAGAGGAGGCTCGAGTGCTCGCCGAGGAGCACCTTCGCCACCTCGCGCCCGACCCCGATCATCTTGTAGCCGTGGTTCGAGTCGAGGATCGCGTAGGCGTTCGGGCGCATGTAGTCGAAGACGGGGAAGTTGTCGGCCGTGAAGGCGCCCACGCCCCCCGAGCGGGCCTGCTTGTAGAGCGGCCTGCAGTCCTCGAAGCGGCTCATGGCGTGGGAGAGCGCCGCACACCACATGTCCGCAAAGCCGGGGTCCACGTCCGTCGTCGAGGGGTACGGGTCGAGCTCGACGTCGCCCTCGACGACGAGCGGCGAGGCGCCGCCCTGGACGCCGTGGCGGTCGCGCTTGTAGTAGATGCCCCAGAGCCCGTCCGTGACCAGCTCGCCCTCGTCGGTCACGAGCGGGGCGTCGGTGTCCAGGTGGATGACGGGCGGCGCGCTCCCGTCCGCGGTGGCGAAGAGGGCGGGGTCGACCGCGATCTCGCCCTCCTGGAGGTTCCAGTACGTCCACATCGGCCGGTCCGGGATCACGTCCCCGGAGGGCGTGCGCACGTCGATGCTCGGCGGGAGCTCGAGCAGCGACCAGACGTGCTTCGCCCAGGGGCCGGGCGCGAGCACGAGCTGCTCGCCGACCTCCAGGCGGCCGCGGCTCGTCTCGACCGCGACGACGGCGCCGCCGCCCTCGAGCTCGAAGCCCTTCACCTCGACGCCCGTGAGGATCTCGACGCCCTCCTCGCGGCACTTGCCCGCGAGCCCGAGCACGGACTCCCGGTTGAAGGCGAAGCCGCCCTGGTGCTCGTGCAGGAGCGCGGTCACCCCGCGTGCGCGCCAGTCCGGAAAGAGCGCCTTCATGTAGGAGTCCACCTCGGCCTCGCCGGTCACGAACGTGGAGCGGTAGCCGATCTGCTCCTGGCGCTCGAAGGTCGCGGCCAGGTCGGCCTCCTGCACCTGGGGGCCGAGGGCCATGTAGCCGACCGGGTTGTAGGCGTAGGCGTCCGGATCGGACTCCCACACCTCGACGCAGGCCTGCATGAGCTCGCTCATGGCCGGCTGGAAGTAGTTGTTGCGGACGACGCCGCAGGCGATGCCCGACGCACCCGCTCCGGGCTCGGCCTTCTCGAGGACGACCACCTCCCGGCCCGAGCCGAGCCCGCGCGTGCGAAGCTCCCGCGCGAGGTGGTAGGCGGTCGAGAGCCCGTGGATGCCGGCGCCGAGGACGACGTAGCGGGACGAGGACGGAAGCTCGGTCAGAAAGTATTGCCTCCTCGGCAACAGCGTTTCAAAAATGCGATACTGACCGTACCATGGCCCGGACCGGAAAGCCAGCCGCCCGGCACGTCGCGGCGGTCGAGCGCGCGGTCGCGCTTCTCGACACGCTCGCGGACGGGGAGCCGGAGCTGGGCACGAACGAGCTCGCGCGGCGCACCGGGCTTCACCCGAGCTCGGTCTCTCGGCTCCTGGCCACCCTCGTCGCGGCGGGCCTCGTCGAGCACGTGGAGACGAGCGGGCGCTACCGGCTGGGCATCCGGCTGCTCGACCTGGGGAACGCCGTCCTCGCGCGCCTCGACCTGCGCGAGGTCGCACGCGGCCACCTTGCGGCGCTGGTCGACGAGACGGGCGAGACGGCCACGCTCTCGGCGCCCGGCGACCCGGACGCCGTCACCGTCGACTTCGTCCAGAGCGCCTCCTCCGTGCAGAGCGTGGCGCGTCTCGGCCGGCCGAGCGTCGCCCACGCGACCGCCACGGGCAAGGTGGCGCTCGCCTTCGGCGGCATCGCGCTCCCGCCCGGACGCCTGCGCCAGTTCACGGCGCGGACGATCGTCGACCGCTCGAGGCTCGACACCGAGGTGGAGCGGGTGCGCGCGGACGGCTGGTCGCGCGCGCAGGGCGAGCGCGAGGAGGAGCTGAACGCGCTCGCCGCCCCGGTGCGCGGCAGCCGCGGGGAGCTCGCCGCCATCCTCGGCCTCCAGGGGCCCGCCTCGCGCTTCGGCGAGGAGGCGATGGCGCGGGCGGTCGCGCCGCTCCTCGCCCGTGCAGCGGCCGTCTCGCACGCTTTAGGCTGGCGCGCACCGGACGAGGAGGACACGTGACCGTCGCTCACCTTTGGCTCGCTCCCGCGAGGGAAACCATGTTTCCCCCGCGGACCCCCTTCTTTGATGCCGTGGAGGAACCTCCCGGTTCCCCCACACCCCTTCCACATGCTCATGGGCCGGTCGGCCCATGAGCGCCGAGGCAGACGCCATCCGCACCGCTTTCGACGGCCCTCAGCGCGAGCTCGGCGCCGAGTTCATGGACTGGGAGGGCTGGTCGTGGCCGAGCGACTTCGGCGACGCCGTGGCCGAGCACCACGCCGTGCGGCAGAACGTCGGCGTGTGGGACGAGTCGCCGCTGCGCAAGTGGGATTTCTCCGGCCCGGACGCCCTCGCCGCCGCCGACCGGATCTTCACCAACGACATGCTGGGCCTCGAGGCCGGCCAGGTGCGCTACGCGCCCTTCTGCGACGGGGACGGGAAGATGGTCGGCGACGGCACGGTCTTCAAGTTCACGGACGCGAGCTGCTGGGTCATCACGGCGCTCGACTCCGACCTCGACCACATGCAGGACGTCGTCGCCGGGATGGACGTCTCGATCGAGCCGATCACCGAGGACCTGCCCCACGTGCAGCTCCAGGGCCCCGGCTCGCGCGAGCTCCTCGCCGGGCTCGTGGACGAGGACGTCGAGACGCTCCCCTACTTCCGCTTCCTCCCGCACCAGGTGCACGTCGGACGGCTGCCCTGCTGGGTCTCCCGCACGGGCTACTCGGGCGAGCTCGGCTACGAGCTCTTCTGCGATCCCGACCACGCCGAGGACCTCTGGGGCGTCCTCACCGAGGCCGGCGCGAAGCCGTACGGGCTCGCGGCCGTCGAGACGCTCCGCATCGAGTCCGGGCTCATTTTCATCGGCTACGACTACTTCCAGCACAAGACGGATCCCTTCGACATGTCGCTGGACAAGGTGATCCGCCTCGACGGCGGCGACTTCCAGGGGAAAGCGGCGCTGGCGGAGACGGCGAAGAGCCCGCCGCGGCGGCTCGTGACGCTCGCGGTCGAGGGCTCAGAGGTGCCCGAGTACGGCGCCGCCGTGACGAAAGACGGCGCGCCGGCCGGGACGCTCACGAGCCCGTGCGAGAGCCCGACGCTGGGGCGCGTGATCGGGATGGCCGTCCTCGAGACCCGCTTGGCCGGGAAAGGCGAGTCCGTCGAGGTCGCCCTCGGCGACGGCACCGTCGCGGCGACGGTGGACGACTTTCCCGTCTACGACCCGGAGAAGACCCGCCCCCGGAGCTGAAGTGACACAAGTAACACGGTGTTACTTGTGTCGAGAGGCCGCGGAAACGAGCTGGGCGAAGGGCTCCAGGAAGCGGCGGTCGATGCGCCACTCCTCCTGCAGCTCCCACTGGACGGCGAGGACGTAGCCGTCGCCGTCCAGCTCGACCGCCTCGACGACGCCGTCGGGAGCCCGGGCGACGACGGTCAGCTCGGGCGCGACGCGGTCGAGCGCCTGGTGGTGGAAGCTGTCCACCTCGGCCTCCTCGGCGCCGAGCGCGGCGTGGAGCCGGCTCCCGGGGACGACGCTGATCGGGTGGCGCGGGTGCGGCGGCGGCACCTCCTTGCCCGCGAGCGAGGCGCGCTCCACCTCCTTCCACGCCTTCCAGCCCCGGTCGCTCGGGTGCTCGGCCCACTCGGGCCTGAGGGAGACGTCCTGGACGAGCGTGCCGCCGAGTGCGACGTTGAGGATCTGGATCCCGCGGCACATCCCGAGGAGCGGCAGGCCGCGGTCGAGCGTGCGCCGGACGAGCTCGAGCTCGAACGCGTCCCGCAGCGGCTCGGTGGGCGCGAGGTGCTCGCCGGCCTCCTGGCCGTAGAGGCTCGGCTCGATGTCGCGGCCGCCGCCGATCAGCACGCCGTCGCAGGCGTCGAGCGCGTCGTCGAGGAACGCGCCGTCCACGCGCGGCAACGTGAGCGGGATCCCGCCCGCGAGGGCGACGGGGCGCTGGAAGCCGACGCCTGCGTAGTCGCCGAAGTCGTGCAGTCCGAGCGAGAGTCCGATCAGGGGCTTGGCAGAAGCGGTCATCGCTGGACATTTCTACCGGAGTCGGCCTAGAGTCGGGCCGATGGCGACGCCAGAGGCCGGCTCGCAGGGCGACGGCGGGCTCACCGAGCAGTTCGTCGACGACTGGCGCAACGCCGCGTACAACTGCTACAGCTCGGGCCACAAGTTCTGCCGCGAGGTCTGCCCGGTCATGCAGGTCACGCGGGACGAGGCCCACACGCCGACGGCCTTCCACGCGAACGTCGTCGCGATGGACAAGGGCCACCTGACGATCGAGGACGTGGCCCGCGACTACGTCCACTGCACCCAGTGCGGAGCGTGCGAGCTGCGCTGCCCCAACACGCTCTTCACCGGCGACTTCTACCGCTTCCGCACGCGCACGGTCGACCTCGTCAAGGCGATGAGGGCGCTCGCAGTCGAGAGCGGCGTCCACCAGCCGCAGTGGCAGCGCTGGAACGAGCTGA
>JBOHAM010000198.1:0-5425 GCA_050697735.1 Gaiellaceae bacterium
CCTGTGAGCACGAACTCGCCACATGTGGGCGAAACGCGAGGGCGCAGTTTCCACAGGGTCGAGTCCGAAGCGGCCACGCCCAGGGGTCAGACCCCAGGGCGCGGCCCTTCGGGACGCGGCTGCCGTAGCGGCGCCGGAGGTGGATACCATCGGCGGGATGGCTGTGACGTCTCCCGAGCAGTATCTCTCCGACCTGAATCCCGCTCAGCGCGAGGCCGTTCTCGCGACGGAGGGCCCGGTGCTGGTCGTTGCCGGCGCAGGCTCGGGGAAGACGCGCGTGCTCACGCACCGCATCGCCCACCTCGTCACCGCCTGCGGCGTGAAGCCGAACGAGATCCTCGCAATCACGTTCACGAACAAGGCCGCCGGGGAGATGAAGCGCCGCCTGGAGACGATCCTCGGAGACGTCGCGCCGCGGATGTGGGTGATGACCTTCCACGCCGCGTGCGGCCGCATCCTCCGCCGCGAGGCGCCGCGCCTGAACTACCGCTCCAACTTCACGATCTACGACCAGGCCGACCAGGTCCGGCTCGTCAAGAACATCGTCGAGGAGGAAGGCTGGGACCCGAAGCGGTTCGTTCCGCGCGGCATCCACGCGCAGATCTCGAACGCCAAGAACCAGCTCGTCGACCCCGAGGAGTACGCGCGGCGTGTCGGCTCCTTCTACGAGCAGACCGTTGCCGCCGTCTACAAGCGCTACCAGGAGCGGCTGCTCACCTCGAACGCGATGGACTTCGACGACCTGATCATGCGCACCGTCGAGATCCTCGAGCACCATCCCGACGCGCGCGAGAAGTGGCAGAAGGCATTTCGCTACGTCCTCGTTGACGAGTACCAGGACACGAATCACGCCCAGTACCGACTCCTCCAGCTCCTGGCCGGCAGGCACGGGAACGTGTTCGCCGTCGGCGATCCCGACCAGTCGATCTACGCGTTCCGCGGGGCCGACATCCGCAACATCCTCGAGTTCGAGCGCGACTTCGGCGGCGCGCAGACGATCGCGCTGGAGCAGAACTATCGCTCCACGAACGCGATCCTCCGCGCCGCCAACGCGGTCATCTCACACAACCGCGAGCGCAAGCCGAAGAACCTCTTCAGCGAGCTCGGCGAGGGCGACCCCGTGCAGGTGATCGAGGTGGAGGACGAGCACGCGGAGGCGCGCTACGTCGCCGCCGAGATCGCCGGTCTCGTCGAGCACGGCCTCGCCGGCGCCGAGATCGGCGTCTTCTACCGCACCAACGCCCAGTCGCGCGTGCTGGAGGACGTGCTCGTCCGCCAGGAGATCCCGTACCAGGTGATCGGGGGCCCGCGCTTCTACGAGCGCGCCGAGGTGAAGGACGCCGTCGCCTACCTCCAGGTGATCGACAATCCGTTCGACGGGGTTTCCCTCGCCCGCATCGCCAACCGGCCGCGGCGCGGGATCGGGGACGCGTCGATCGCGCGCATCCAGGCCTTCGCCGACGCGCAGGGCATCTCGCTCTTCGAGGCCTTCGGCCGCGCCGACGAGGCCGGCGTCGGCGCCGCGCCGCTCAAGGCGGTGCAGCGCTTCCACACCCTCATGCAGTCGCTCATGGCCGGAGCGCTGGAGCGGCCCGTGCCGGAGCTGCTGGAGGCCGTGCTCGAGCGCAGCGGCTACCTCGAGTCGCTCCGCGCGGAGCGGACAGTCGAGGCGCAGGGGCGCGAGGAGAACCTCATGGAGCTCGTCGGGGTGACGCGCGAGTACCAGGAGTCGGCGCCCGAGCCGGGCCTGTCCGAGTTCCTCCAGCAGATCTCGCTCTTCTCCGACCAGGATCAGATCGAGGAGGAGCGGAGCCTGGTCACGCTCATGACGCTCCACAACGCCAAGGGGCTCGAGTTCCGCGCCGTCTTCCTCGTCGGCATGGAGGAGGGCGTCTTCCCGCACGCTCGCTCGCTCGAGGAGCAGGGCCTCGAGGAGGAGCGGCGGCTCGCCTACGTCGGGCTCACCCGTGCGCAGGAGCGACTCGTGCTCGTGCACGCGGCGACGCGCTCCCTCTGGGGCGCACGCGACTACCGCAGCCCGAGCCGCTTCCTGGAGGAGCTGCCCGCGGACGAGATCGAGCGCGAGCGCCTGCGCCCAACGTCCTGGTCGGGCTACGGGGCGCCGCGCGCCTCGCTGGCTCCGACAGGGCGGGTGCCCAGCCTGGCGACCGGCGACAGCGTCCGCCACTCGACGCTCGGCGAGGGCGTCGTGGTCGGGATGAGCGCGGACGGCACCGTCACCGTGCGCTTCGCGCAGGACGGCGCCGAGCGCCGGCTCATGCTCGAGTACGCCCCGCTGGAGAAGGTGTGACGGTCAAGGTCAGAGTCGTCGAGGGCGACGAGGTCCTGCGCGCGCTCGCTCCGATCGGCCACTACTTCGGCTCGGCAGCAAGGCTCGAAGCCGAGCGTTGGGAGAACGTCACGCGGGTGCTCCCGGAGGGCCGCATGCTGGCGGCCGTCGAGGGCGAGACGATCGTCGGCGGCGCCGGAGCGTTCCAGTTCGACCTCACCATCCCGGGCGGCGCCGTGCCGGTCGCGGGCGTGACCGTCGTCGGAGTGCTGCCGACACATCGCCGGCGCGGCGTGCTGCGCGAGCTCATGCGCGCCCAGCTCGAGGGCATCCACCAGCGCGGCGAGCCGCTCGCGATCCTCTGGGCCTCGGAGGGCGGCATCTATCCCCGCTTCGGCTACGGGCTCGCGTCCCTCTGCGCGGACATCGAGATCCATCGCTCCGATTCCGCCTACGCGCGGCCGCTCGAGTGGGGCGGCCAGGCGAGGCTCGTCCCGCTCGACGAGGCGGCCGAGCCCCTCCAGGACGTCTACGACCGGGTCGCCCCCGAGACGCCCGGCATGCTCTCGCGCACCCGCGAGTGGTGGCAGGCGCGCCTGCTGGCCGATCCCGAGTGGCGGCGCTCCGGGCGGGGCGAGAAGGCGTGCGCGGTGCTCGAGCTCGACGGCCGCCCCGAGGCGTATGCCCTCTACCGGCTCAACTTCTCCTTCGAGGACAACATCTCGACCGGCGTCACGGAGGTGGTGGAGGCGGTGGGCTCCTCGCCGGCCGCGACGGCGGCGATCTGGCGGTTCCTCCTCGACGTCGACTGGATGCAGCGCGTCACGGCCGAGCTCCTGCCGCTCGACCATCCGCTGCTCCTCCTGGTCGCCGAGCCCAACAGGCTGCGCTTCCACGTCGGCGACGGGCTCTGGGTGCGGCTCGTTGACGTGAGCGCCGCGCTCGCCGCGCGCTCGTACGCCGCCGACGGCGACCTCGTGCTCGCCGTGGGGGATGCGTTCTGCCCGTGGAACGACGCGCGCTTCACCCTCGACGGCTCGAAGACGACCGCTCCCGCCGATCTCCGGCTCGACGTCGATGCCCTCGGTTCCGCCTATTTGGGCGGTTTCACGGTCGGCCAGCTCGCCCGTGCGGGACGTGTGGACGAGCTCACGCCGGGCGCCCTCGAGCGGGCGGATGCCCTCTTCCGCACCGGGCGCGCGCCGTGGTGTCCGGAGATCTTCTGAGCCGATCTGCTAGGGTTCCGCCCCGTGTTGGCCGTCAAGGCCCTGCTACTGGGCCTTTTTTGTTGCCTCGCGCTTGCCTCCCCGGCGTGGGCCGGATACCCGGAGTCCCCCGCGGACTCCCGTCCGGAGCCCACCTGGCGCATCCCGCTGGACGGGCCCTTCGGCTCCCCGTTCGGCTACCGCTGGGGCCGGATGCACCAGGGAATCGACATCGAGGGGTGGTACGAGACGCGCGTGCGCGCCGCCCAGTCCGGCGTCGTCACGAAGGTCGGCTGGCTCGGCAACTACTCGGGCTTCGGCCTCGTCGTGAAGGTGCGCCACCAGGGCGGGATCGTCTCGATGTACGCACACCTCGCGAAGGCCCGGGTCAAGCCCGGGGAGTGGGTAACCGCCGGCCAACGGATCGGCACGGCCGGCTGCACGGGCTCCTGCTCCGGCGTCCACCTGCACTTCCAAATGTGGGACGACGGCAAGCTCGTGAACCCCCTGCGGTACCTCAGGCGCAGCGACTTCGTGCGCTAGACTGACCCCCGACCCAGGGCGGTTAGCTCAGTTGGGAGAGCACCAGCTCGACAAGCTGGGGGTCACTGGTTCGAGCCCAGTACCGCCCACCTCATCAGAGAGCCGAAAGTCCTGCTAATCAGGTGCTTTTGGCTCTTTCTCGTTGGTGACCGTCGTCCGCTCGAAACCGTTGAAATCGGCCCGTCTTGGTGTGGGACTTCCCCACAGACTTCCCCACACGTCCGATTCGAGCTGCCCAAATCTCGGCGTTAGGGGAGCTTGCCGGTCTGCGGTCGTGGTCCCTTGCGTGCGTAGTAGGCGGTCCATTCCTCTGACAGACGCTGGTTTTCCCTGGTCAACGCGTCGAAGAAGGCCGGATCCCCTCGCAGTACCGCTTCCTCTGCTTGTAGGTGCTCTGCGGCAATCTGCAGCAGCCGAGGCACCGAAGCTCTCCCGACCATCCCGGTGTACGACCACCTCTCCCGGGGGCCCTCATGCCCGAGGCGGAAGACCTCTAGCCCAACCTCTCCGCGTGGGTCAAACATCGCCTCCGCCCCGAGCGTCTCCGAGTCAAGACGAACGAGATACTCGCTCTCGCTGACGATTCGAAACCCATGGTGATCGATCAAGAAGGCAAGTTCGCGACGCACGGTCTCCGCAAACGCCAATGCCTCATCCATGCGCCCATCAAATCACCAGCGGCCCGAGTAGGCGACGTTCACTTGATCTGTGCGAGGCGCGCGTTGGTGCTCGCACGCTCGAGGTAAGCGTCGACGAGTGCCACGGCCTCGTCCTCATTTCCCGGCATGAGGTGCCCGTAGAGGTCGAAGGCCGTCTGGATCGAGGCGTGGCCGAGGTAGGCCGTGATCGCTTTCGCGTTCACGCCGGCAGCGATTAGGAGGCTCGCGAACGTATGCCGACACTCGTGCAGGCCGATCGCTTCCAGGCCAGCGCGTCGCCACGCCGTCAGGGCGCGTTTGCGAACCGCCGTTGGCGTGAACGGCTGCGCCGGGCCCGAGCCGAAGACGAGGCCAGCGTCTCGCCGGGTGACGAGCTTGTGCTCGACGAGGTGGTCGCGCAGCGCGGCAACGATCGGGACGCCGCGACGGCCGGCGCGACTCTTTGGCGCGCCTGTCTCGCCGTGGCTGCTCATGCTCCGCTCGACGCGGATCAGCCCATCGGCGAGGTCCACGTCGTCCCAGAGGAGAGCCCGCAGCTCTCCGCGGCGCAGGCCCGCATAAAACGCGCAGGCCCAGAGCGCGCGGTCCTCGGGGCGAAGGGCGGCGATGAGAACGGCGGCTTCGGTCGGCGAGGCGATCCGCTCGCGGCGGCCCCGCGCCGCCGGTAGCCGGAGCCGCTCGCACGGGTTGACGGCGAGGTCGCCGTCCTCGATCGCGCGGCGGTAGAT
>JBOHAM010000199.1:0-27933 GCA_050697735.1 Gaiellaceae bacterium
ACCGGCCCCGGGGAGGCGTTGCTCACCGCCCTCGATCGCTCAGCCATGGCCCGAGGTGACACGTGACTCGGCGAGAGGAGAGTCGTAATCTGCAGAGCGTGAACGGCTACGCTCTTCGGCTCGGATCGTCCTCACCGTTTGACCTGCTGCTCGATGAGGCGATCGAGCGCCTAGCGGAGCGCGTCGCTGACCTGCTCGAGGATCGGGCGCGACCGCAAGGGGGCAACGCGGCGCCGGAGCTACTGAGTGTGGGCGAGGCCGCGGAAATGCTCCGGTGCAAGCCTCAACGCGTCTATGACCTGCGAAGCGCAGGTCGGCTTCCTCGTACAACGGAGGGCGGTCGCGCCGTCGTCCGCCGGGTTGACCTCGAGCGGCTCGTCGGCGAAGGATAGGTATGACCGATCGGCTCAAGCGGACGCGCCATCCGGGGATCTACGAGACCGGGAAGTCGTACATCGTGCGCTACCGCGACCAGAGCGGGCGGCAGCGACAAAAGACGTGCCGCACGCTCGACGAGGCGAAGCGATGGCGTGCGAAGGTCACTCTCAACCCCGCGGCTGGATCGCCGCGAAGCGGGCCAACCGTTTCAGAGTACGCGGAGGACTGGTTGAGCGTGCTGGCGGGCGTGCGGCCCGCCACGGCCATCGAGTATCGCCGCGATCTTGAGAAGTTCGTCCTCACGCGGATCGGCGGCGTGAGGATCGGCGCGATCGATGCACGGCGGATCAGGAGGCTCGCCTACGACCTTCGGGAAGAGGGGACAAGTCGCGCGCCGTCGGGTCGGTCTTGGTCGACCGTCCGCCGGATCCTGGCGCCGCTCTCAGCGATGCTCGGCGCTGCCAGCGAGGACGGCGTGATTCCGGCAAGGCCATGGCCGCGGCTGCCGACGCCGCGCCGCGATCCCCTGAAGCGACGCCACCTCTCCGTCGACGAACTCGTCCGGCTACTGGCGGCGCTGCCCACGCCGCCGGCCCGCCTCCTCGTCCGCTTTCTCGCGGAGACGGGGCTGCGAATCTCGGAACTCAAGGCGCTGCGGTGGCGCGACCTCGAACTAGACGACGAGCCGGCCGTGTCCGTCCGTCGGCGGCATCGCCTCCTCGATGGCGAGCAGGAGACGAAGAGCGAGCAGAGCTCGGGAACGGTGCCGATCACGGCGCAGCTCGCGCGCGAGCTCAAGGCGCACCGCCTCCGGAACGGACAGCCTGGTGCCGGCGAGCTCGTCTTCACAGGGCCGAGTGGCAGCCGGATTGAAGAGGCGAACTACCGCAGACGCGTACTCGATCCAGCCTGCGTGCGCGCCGGGATCGCGCCGATCGGCTTCCACGTGCTCCGCCACACGCACGGCTCGATCGTGGCTGCGGCGACCCGGGACGTGCGTGCGGTGCAGCGCCGCCTCCGGCACGCGTCGGCGTCGTTCACCCTCGAGACGTATATCCACTTGTTGGACGATCGTGCGGGAGTCGACGCCGTCGCTGACGCGCTCGAGTCGCGATCCACGCGCCGGACCGAGGGCTAGCCTTCGGGACATTGCAGGTTGAGGCGCCTGAAGCTCCGGCGGCCAGATCGATGCACCGTGTACGGCACCGGTCTTCCGGCTGCAACCGTCGCGTTCTGGGATGCGGACGCAAAGACGGTCACGTGTCTCGGCTACCTCGACGGCGTCAACGCGTCGCGTGGTCGCGATGATCGACTGCCAATTCTCTGCAACGCCCGAGCGTGATCGACGAGTTCGTCGCTTGGCGCATTGCTCATTCAGCTGCCCCTTCGCGATTCAGTTCGTCGGTCGTCATGCTGGGGCTGCGAGGAGCTCGGGGACGGGTTCTGGTTCGCGAACCGTCGCCTCGATGCTCGGGCCCGAGCGCTCCCAGGTGGCGAACTCGATCTGGAGACTCGTTTCTCCGGATTGCCGTGGTCTGAGCTTTCGCTCGAGCAGGCGCGCGAAGCGCCGATCATGCGTCGTGACGAGAATTTGTCGGCTCGCCCGAAGCTGCCGGCACAGGTCAGCGAAGCCGAGGACGTTGATCTCGTCCATGAACTGCAGGGGGTCGTCCATGATCAGGAACGGCAGGCTGCGCTCGCCAGCGCTTAGGGCGAATGCGATGAAGTACGAGAGGGCGACGATGTTGAGCTGCCCTTCGCTGCAGACGAGCTGCGGGTTGTCGCTGATGTCGAGGAGTCGGTCGTAGACGCGGGGGAGCGTGCGGCCCTTGCCGTAGTAGATGTCGTGCTCAAGTCCGAGTTCGGTGAATGTGGGATGCGCGGCAAGGCGGTTGTAGACGGCGCCGAAGAGCGGGTTGAGCTCTCTGAGCCATTCATCGGTCACGTCGACGACCGCTTCTGTCGCGGCCGCCGCGAGCGCCTTGAGGTTGAGTTCTTGCGCAGCGAGTCGCTCGACCTCGTTGCGCGCCTGGCGTTCTTGTTCTTCCTGCTGGGCGGCGCGGGCGCGGAGTGCAGGCTCTTGCGCTCTCGCGGCTGACTCGGTAACAGCCGTCTGCCAGCGCTCCAGCGCTGCTTCGAGGCTGCGGAGGTGAGAGTTCGTCTCCGAGATCAGCCCCTCGGTGGGCGTGCCGATGTGGATGGGAATCAGTTCGTCGTCGGCTGTGATTGCTTGGAACCAGGAGGCTTGCGCGTCCCGTTCTGACCGAAGACGTGCGACTTCTTGCTCCTGTTCTTGCGCGACCTGCTGGCTCCGTCGAACCTCGGCGAGGCGTTGCTCGGCCGCTTCGACCGCCGAGCGGGCAGCAGTCCGCGCGTCTTCGAGGGCAGTGAGTGCGGCGCGGTCGGCTGATTGGTCGAGGAGCGATTGGAGCCTATCGCGGACGGCATCCGGGTCGATGGCTTGCTCGCAGACGGGGCAGGTTGAGCCGAGGTGTGGAAGAACGGCAGCGGCGAGGGCGGCGAGACCGCGTAGGCGCTCCTGGAACGCAGCGAGGTTCGCCTCAGCAGCCGCGGCCTCCTTCTGTGCTTTCTCGTACACGGATGCAGCGAGTTCGAGCGTGGCGCGGAGCTCATCCGGATCGGCCAGCTGCCTTGCCTCGGCAGCCTCAAGGGAATCGCTGAGGCTTCGATACGAAGCCCAACGGCGGGCGATTTCGGTCTGCAGCCGCCTCGTCTCCTGCAGAAGCACCATGGCTGTCGCATCGCTGTTTTCCGGGAGTCGGATATGAAGACAAGGTTTAGCTCGGGCGGCGGTTTCCTCTAACGCTTGGCGTGCCTCGGATGGCGCCTCAGCCTCGCTCACCTGCTCCGTCGCCTGCGTGAGGCTTGCGTGGGCTGAGGCAGTGGCTGCCGTGGCTCGCGCGAGACGGCCCCGGGCCTCGTTGACCGTGTCGGTGGCTGTCTTGCATTGCGCTTTGATCCATGACTCGAACTCTCCCAGGACGCCGAGGCCGAGGATGTCCCGCAGCCTGGCCTGGAATTCGTCCGGGCGCGCTTCCAGGACGGCCCGCATCGAGTCTTGGTGGAGTACGCCCCACGTCTCCAACGCGTATTTCAGCTCCTCGAGCGTTCGGAAGCCGAGAGCCGCTGCGACAGCATCATTTCCTCGACTCGTTTCGCCAGCTCGCTCGACCGTCGGAGCATCAGCGCTGCGGCCATCGCGCGAGACCAGGACTTCTATGCCGTCGACGACGACGGCGAGCGTCGCCCTTGGAGCTGTGCCTGATCTGTAGCGGTTCGTCAGGACGTCGTCCGTGCGCCGCTCCTTGTGCTGCTCGAGCCGCGGAACCTGTCCGGTCAAGGCCCACGTAATCGCGTCGATCAGCGACGTCTTTCCGACGCCGTTGGGGCCCGTGATGATCACTGCGTCAGCATCGAGGCCGACCCGACAGGTCTCGGCGAAGCCGCGGAAGCTCTCGATCTCAATCCAGCTCAGCCGGCTCATCGCTGTCTTCCTGTGGCGGCGAGAAACTGCTCGACCGTCTGGGCCGCGAGACTGCCGTCAACGCCGCGGCCTCGCAGAGCGTGAATCAGCGCACCGTATGGGTCCCGCTCGGAGATGCGCTCAGGCAGATGCAGCGGAAGAAGCGCGGAAAGGGCAGTGCGGACAGCAGCAGGATGCCCGTCTGCGACACCGTTGCGGACCAGTCGCCGGACATACCGCGTGTCGTCGGCAAAACGCTCGGCCTGCGCGAGGTCCTCGTCACGCGTCACGGGCTGCGCGATGAGAAGGCACAGATACAGGTCCCATTGCTTCGCTTCCGGCCGTCGCGAGAGCGCCCAGTTGGCGAAGTCGGTGGTGACGTTGTCGATGTCATCTACCACCGGTGCCCACTCGTCGACGCCGACGACAGCAGCCACCGCGTACGCGTTCTCGGCCACTAGTACCGAGGCTTCGGTCTGTGGCAAGACGATCGGCTCCGTGCGGTAGCCAGCCGCCTCGAGAATGCTCGCAGCTTGGTGTGTGAGTGGGTGGCGACTGAAATCTGAGCTCACGCTGCGATCTCCATCTCGTAGGTTCCTTGGAGCACGGCTTCGGCAGGGATCCAAAGATGCGTCGGTTCTGATTCCACGAGGTCGCCTTCACGGCCCATGCTCGCGCTGATGTCCGCCACTGCTTCCGGCCGCGGCAGAGGCCCGCGATGGCCGACACAGATGTGGACGATCGTCGGCGCGAAGCCCTCGTAACAGTTTCGTGCGTGACGCTCGCTCGCGCGAGCAGTCTCCCGCTCGACGACGACATGTGCCGGGGTCTCTGGCCACGCCGCGAGTTCGATCGCGGCCACGCCGGCCATCAGCACCAGCCGTTCCTGCTCGCCGCGAGTCCGGAACTCGACTCTGCTGGCGATCATCGCGACGGCCAGGAGAGCGTTCCTAGACTCGCGGCTATGTACGAAGGGAGAACCATCGGCGACCCCGCCTGCACCTGCACGGAGCCAGTTGATGAGTTCTAGCGCGCGTCGCTCGTCCAGAGCCTCTACGAGCCGCTCGATCGTCGCTGCGATAGCTCTGCTCGCGTCCTGTCTGTCCATCTCACGCGCAGCATCGCTGAGCTGGGCACAGCTGTGCCTGACGCACGCACGGAGAAGGTCGTCGAAGAAGGTGCTTGCGTCGACCTCAAGGATGTGCCCTTCGGCGCGTTCGAGCAGCCCGGACCAAGTCTCGCTCGGGAAGGGATCAGCCAGCCACACTGCGGCCTCGTCGCGAAGCGCCTCTAGCAGCTGCTCGACCCGCCGCCGGACGTATCCGCCAACGGTTCCGAGCCCAACAAAGACCAGCGTAATTGCGCCGAGGGCGTCCCCAACGACGTGGTTCACCCACGTCGGCGGCGCATCAAGGTCGTTGGTTGTGACAAGAAGCGTTGGCGGCTGTGTTGCGCACCCGTGGATCTTGTGGAAGCGACAGTTTGCGAAGCGCACGGCGCGATCGGCCTCGGTGATCGTCGGATCGACGTGGAACCCGATGTCGGCTGCACCTTGCTCAATGCAGCGATCCCAGTTTGCGCTGAAGACCGTGACGGCGCCCTCTCGCAGCAACGCCGCCATAGCCCGATGGCTGTAGGCAGCCAGCGCTCCTCGAAAGTCCTCGACGGACGCTGCGAGTTCGCGAAACGCCGCGAGGACGCCTGCCGCCTCAGCCGCATCGGCGAGCCGCTCTAGAGTCAGCTGCGGATCCTCAACCGCGCCCCCGTCAACGGCATCACCGCCTGCAGGGACAGGTGCGACGCCGAGCTCCTGCTCGACCCGCGGCGCGAGCCGTTCGAGGAGTTCGCCGCTTGTCGGGAGTAGGGTCGGCGTGGGAACGCTGACGCCGGCGCCGACATAGAGACCAAGCCGCCCGTCACCGGCGGCGTGCGCCAGTTCCAAGTAAGCGCCCGGAGGCGCTTCCTGCAGGCGCCGCTCTGCGTGGAGGTGATGTCTATCCGGAATCGCAGGCACGGCGGCGATTATCCCTCTGACGCTGACCACTGGAAACCGGCCATCCCGCTCTCACCCGCAGCCTGCGAGAACGGCGAGGCCTGTTTGCCCACCTGGCCCGCTGGCGAAACTGGAGGCTGATCGTTGTTGACCCTACGTTGACCCCCCAGCGCGACTCGAGGAGGGCGAACTCTCAATATTGCCGATGTGCAGGAACGTTCGGGGATGGGCCGTGAAGGATTCGAACCTTCGACCTTGGGATTAAGAGTCCCCTGCTCTACCAGCTGAGCTAACGGCCCCCGGGAGCCGAAAGTCTAGCGAGCGGCCGCCGAGCCCTCGCCTTCGGTGTCCAGAATGGCCACGACCGGGGTCTGACCCCTGACATGGCCCTTAGAGGCTGGAATGTGGACGGTTCCCCGTCCGCCGGAGACGGTGGCATGCACTCGTACAGCGTCCGCAGCCACCGCGCGAGCCCAGCGTTCGTATCGAATCGCGCCGGTGGCCGACGCGGAATCCACAGGAAATGGGTCAACCACACGGCCCCTGGAGCCACGACCGGGGTCAGACCCCGGGCAGGGCCCGCCGAGACGGGTCAGGCGCGCTCGAGGACTCGCTGCGCGTACCAGGCCAGCGTGCGGCCCGCGGAGAGGGGGCGGGCGGCGAGGCCGATGGTTCCGAAGACGATCTTCCAGGTCATGAGTCGGCTAGATTCGCCGGCGGCATGCGAATCCTTTCCGTTGTCGGCAACCGGCCGCAGTTCGTGAAGTCCGCACCGATCTCCCTTGCCCTGCGAGAGCAAGGGGTAAACGAGGCGGTGCTGCACACGGGCCAGCACTACGATCCCGAGCTCTCGGCGGTCTTCTTCGAGGAGCTCGAGCTCGCGCCGCCGAGCTACCGGCTCGAGGCCGGCTCGGGGACGCACGCCGAGCAGCTCGCCCGCATGCTCCCGGGCATCGAGGCTGCCGCTCTGGAGGAGCAGCCGCGAGCCGTGCTGGTCTACGGCGACACGAACTCGACCCTCGCGGGCGCGCTGGCGGCCGCGAAGCTGCGCATTCCGATCGCCCACGTGGAGGCGGGCCTGCGCTCCTTCGACCGGACCATGCCGGAGGAGGTGAACCGGGTGCTCGTCGACCGGGTCTCCGCGCTCCTCTTCTGCCCGGCCGAGGTCGCGGTGGCCAACCTGGCCGCTGAAGGGATCGAGGAGGGGGTGCATGTCGTCGGCGACGTCATGTACGACGCGAACGTCCGGCTGGCGCCGCTCGCGCGCGAGCGCTCCGACGCGCTGCGCGCCGCCGGGGTGGAGCCCGGTCGCTACCTGCTCCTGACACTCCACCGCGAAGCCAATGTCGCGCGCGAGCCCCTGACCAACCTCGCCCGGGCTCTGGCGGAGCTCGGCGAGGAGGTCGTCTTCCCGGCACACCCGCGGACCCAGGCCGCTCTGCGGGAGCACGGGATCGACCTGGGCAACACGCACGTCCTGCCCCCTCTGGGCTACCTCGACTTCGCAGCCCTTGCCTCCCAGGCGCGCGTGATCCTCACCGACTCCGGCGGCGTCCAGAAGGAGGCGTACTGGTACGGCGTCCCCTGCGTCACCCTGCGCACGACGACCGAGTGGGTGGAGACGGTCGAAGCGGGCTGGAACAGGCTCGTCGGCACGGACCCCAGCGCGATCGTCACGGCCGTGCGCGAGGCCGCTCCCCGAGCCGAGCGTCCGCACCTCTACGGCGACGGCCGCGCCGCGGAGAGGATCGCTGAGCTCCTTTGTACGATGAGTCCTGATGAGACCTGAGGTTGCAATCGTCGGAGCCGGCTACGTCGGCGTTCCCCTGGGGGAGGTCTTCGCGCAGGCGGGAGTCCCCACCGTCCTCGTGGACGTGGACGCCGCGCGCGTCGCGCAGATCGAGCGGGGGGAGAGCTACATCGAGGACGTCTCCTCCGACCGGCTCGCGGACGCCGTCCGCTCCGGGAATCTCATGGCCACCACCGACTACGACGTGCTGCGGGAGGCGGACGCCGTCCTGATCGCGCTCCCGACGCCGCTCTCGGTCAACCGTGAGCCCGACCTCTCGATCGTCCTCTCCGCCACCCGCGAGATCGCCGCCCGCCTCCGCCCCGGCCACCTCATTGTGCTCGAGTCGACCACATACCCGGGGACCACGCGCGAGGAGCTGCTGCCGATCCTGGCCGAGTCGGGGCTCGAGGTGGGGAAGGACTTCCACCTCGCCTTCTCGCCCGAGCGGGTCGACCCCGGCCGGACGGACTGGACGACGAAGACCACGCCGAAGATCGTGGGCGGGCTCACGGAGGCGTGCACGGCCCGGGCGATCGCCCTCTACGAGCGTGCGATCGACGAAGTCCTCTCCGTCTCCTCCCCGGAGGCGGCAGAGCTGACGAAGCTCCTGGAGAACATCTTCCGCTCGGTGAACATCGCGCTCGTGAACGAGCTCGCGCAGCTCTGCGACCGCATGCACGTCGACGTGTGGGAGGTCGTCGAGGCGGCCGCCACGAAGCCGTTCGGCTTCATGAGCTTCAAGCCCGGGCCGGGACTCGGTGGCCACTGCCTCCCGGTCGACCCGTTCTACCTCTCCTGGAAGGCGCGCGAGTTCGACTTCTACACGGAGTTCATCGAGCTGGCCGGGAAGGTGAACGAGAACATGCCGTACTTCTGCCTGGAGAAGATCAAGCGGGCGCTCAACTCACAGGAGCGATCCGTGAAGGGCAGCCACGTCCACCTGGTCGGCGTGGCCTACAAGGCGAACGTGGGCGACCTGCGCGAGTCGCCTGCGCTCAAGCTGATCGAGCTGCTCCGCGAGGAGGGAGCGCTCATCTCTTACCACGACCCGCACGTGCCGGAGCTCCCCGAGCACGAGCTGTCCTCTGGTTCGCTCGACGGCGCGGTCGAGGCCGCCGACTGCATCGCGATCGTCACCGCGCACGCCGGGATCGACTACGGCGACCTCGCCGACCGAGCCCGCCTCGTGGTCGACTTCCGCAACGCGACCGGCCGCAACGGCTCGCGCGACGGCCGCGTGTGGAAGCTGTGACGCCGGTGCGCGTCGGGGTCGCGGGGCTCGGCCCTTGGGGCTCGAATCTGGCGCGCAACTTCAACGAGCTCGCCGAGGTCGCCTGGCTCTGCGACGAGGACGAGGGCCGACTGCAGGCCGCCGCTCTGCGGCACACGGCCGCCCGCGCGACCTCGCGGTTCGACGACCTGCTCGAGGACGACTCCGTCGAGGCCATCGTCGTGGCGACGCAGGTCCCGACCCACGCCGACCTCGCGCGCCGCGGCCTCGGCGCGGGCAAGCACGTCTTCGTCGAGAAGCCGATGGCGCTCGCGGGGGAGGAGGCAGCGGGGCTCGTCGCCCTGGCCGAGGAGCGCGGCCTCGTCCTCATGCCGGGCCATCTGCTGCTCTACCACCCGGGCGTTGCCAAGCTGAAGGAGCTCGTCGGCTCGGGCGTCCTCGGCCAGCTCCTCTACGTCTACGGGAACCGCCAGAACCTCGGCACGATCCGGCGCGACGAGAACGCGCTCTGGAGCCTGGGCGTCCACGATCTCTCCGTCATCCTCCACCTCCTCGGCGAGGAGCCCGCGGAGCTCTCCGCACGCGGCGAGTCGTTCCTCAAGGAGGGCGTCGAGGACGTCGTCTTCTGCTACCTCCGCTTCCCCTCAGGGGTCATGGCGCACATGCACCTCTCCTGGCTCGATCCCCACAAGATGCGGCGGATGACCGTCGTCGGCACCGACAGGATGGCCGTCTTCGACGACATGGAGCTCGACCGCAAGGTGACCGTCTACGACAGCGCCGCCGAGCAGTCGCTCGGCACGTACGGCGAGTGGAGCACGCGCACCGGCGACATCCACAGTCCTCGGGTCGAGAACGCCGAGCCGCTGCGGCTCGAGTGCGCGCACTTCCTCGGGCTCGTCGCCGGCGAGGGCGACTCGCTCGCCGCAGCCCGCGACGGCCTCGCGGTCGTGCGGGCGCTCGAGCAGCTCCAGGCCTCCCTGGCGCGGGAGCGAGTCTGACGGCTCAGGTCGCCGAGACCGCCGTCGTCCACTCCGGCACCGTGCTCGGCGAGGACGTCGTCGTGGGCGAGCACGCGGTGCTCGGGAAGGAGCCGACCCTCGGCGCCCGTTCGACGGCGAGCCGGGGGACGCTGCCCCCGCTCGTGGTCGGCGACGGGACGAGCATCCTCGCCGGCGCGGTCGTCTTCGCCGGCAGCCGGCTCGGACGGGGCGTGATCGTCGGCGACCAGGCCTGCGTGCGCGAGCGCTGCGAGCTCGGCGACGGCGTCGTCGTCGGGCGCGGCTCTCTCGTCGAGAACGACACGACGATCGGCGCGCGCACCAGGATCCAGGCGAACGCCTACGTGACCGCGTACTCGACCATCGAGGAGGACGTCTTCGTCGCCCCCGGCGTCGTGACCACGAACGACCACTTCATGGGGAGGACGGAGGAGCGGCACGCCCAGCGCAAGGGCCCGACCATCCGCCGCGGCGCCCGAGTGGGCGGCGGCGCCGTGCTCCTGCCCGGCGTCGAGATCGGCGAGGAGGCCTTCGTCGGCGCGGGCGCGGTCGTCCTCAAGGACGTGCCTGCGCGCGCCGTCGTCGTCGGCAACCCGGCCAGGCAGATCCGCGAGGTGCCCGAGAGCGAGCTGCTCTAGGCGCTAGCGCGAGACGACGGTCAGCGTCGGGCTGGCGCCCGCCACCAATCCGTGGCCGGGGGACGGCATGTACGCGCGGTACACGCCCGGCGTCACGTTGAAGCTGGCGCGCCAGATGCCGTTTCCGTTCAGGGCGTCGCTCGCGACCGTGCGCCAGCCGCCGCCCGAGCGGCGACGCTGCACCCGCACGATCTCGCCCTCGAGCCTGGGACGGACGATCCCCCGCAGGCCGCTGGCCGGCTGGTCGGCAGCGAAGCGGATCCGCGGGTGGACGGCGACGCGGACCCGGCTCGTGGTCGCGTTGGGCGACCGGAGGCGGTAGAACGTCGTGACGCCAGGGCTCACCCTGCGCGTCCCCGAGCCTTCCGCGGCACCGATGTTCTCCCAGCTTCCGCCGACCGCACGGCGCTGAAGCTGGGCGTTCGAGATGCCGCGGGCGAGGAAGGAGAGCGTGCGCCCCTTGCCCCGCTCGATCGTGGCCGCCCCGTTCAGCCGGAGGACGTCCACGGAGAACCAGGTCGAGCGCAGCCCCAGCACCGAGCGCATCGTCGAGCCGGCGATGTTCGCCGTGCCCGAGGAGCCGGTCGCCCTGACGTGGTCGACGCGGCGCGATCCGTTGCGGCTGACGGTCAGGTCGAGCAGCGCTCCCGGCACGCGGGAGCCGAGCCGGTCCTTCAGGGCGCCCGAGGTCCAGACGCAGTCGCGGCCTCCTCCGGGGCAGTCCTCCTCCGCGTCTCCGGGTCCCCAGCGGTGGTGCGGCGAGAGCGAGTCGAACGGGTCGTTCACCGACACGAGGTAGGGCTGCGGGGCGCTGCCCCACTCCTGGGCGATGTCGGCCGTCCGTCCGCCCGAGGTGGAGAAGAAGAACGTCGTCGCGAGCGAGCCGCCCGACAGGACGACGCGGTTCCCGGTCGCGTCGACGGCAGCGTTGGAGGCGGCCGTCTCGGCGTCCCGGCCGCCGTAGACCTGGTCGCTCGTGTCCGGGCACATGACGCTCGTGCCGAACCAGTTGCAGTGGCCGCCCGCCGCGAGCGCGTACGTCCGCGCCGCGACGGACTGCGCCTTGAGCGCCTCGGCGTGCCAGCTCGTCGGCATCTCCCGGGGCACGACGCCCTTCACATAGGCGTTCAGCGAGACGATGTTGAGCGCCCACACGGAGCCCGCCGACCGCCGAAGCTGGATCCTCCCCCGGTAGCGCCGGCCGTCGAGCTCGAGCGAGGCCGAGCCCGGCTCGAAGGTCGTCCGGCCCGCGAACCTGCGCGTGTTGCCGTTCCGCGTCAGGCGCAGGCCGCCGCTCGCCGGTGCCGTGACCCGCCACGTCCCGGCGCCGACGTTCGCCGACCCGGCCTCGAACGCAGCGTCGGAGCCGATCGTGAGGGACGAGCGCCCGGCCGCCAGGCGAACGCGGATCGTCTCGCTCCTGGTGCCGAGGGTGGTTCCCCGGTAGTAGTGCGCGAGGATCTCCTGGTACGTCCGGCCGTCGAGGGCGAAGCCCTGGGCGCCGTACTGGCCCATGCCGATACCGTGGCCCCAGCCGCGGCCGTCGATGACGAAGGTGGTGGCAGGCTGCGCGGACGCGGCGCATATACATGCGACGACGACCGTGGCCGCTACGGGGAGGAGGCGTTTCATGACCCGCTGGAAACCTCTATCGGCCTCAGAGTACGCAACTGCAGTAAGGATTGCGTGAAGCCGGAGTTTGGACGGCGCGTCCATCCGGTAAGGCTCACTGGTGCCCCGGCGTAACGGCATCCTCCCCGAGCGGTATGCACGGCCGCGCCTGGTCGGTCGCGGCGGCATGGGCGAGATCTACGTCGCCCACGACCGCGAGCTGGACCGGCGCGTCGCGGTGAAGATCCTCGACGAGGGCGTCGCGGAGAACTCCGACCTCGGGCCGCGCTTCCGGCGGGAGGCGCTCACGGCCGCTCGTCTCTCCGGCGAGCCGCACGTCGTCACCATCTTCGACGTCGGTGAGCACGCGGGCCGGCCGTTCATCGTCATGGAGTACCTCCCCGGCGGCACGATCGCCGAGCGGGCCCGGGAGGGGCCCATTCCGCACGCACAGGCCCTCGACTGGCTCGCGCAGGCGGCCATCGCACTGGACGCCGCCCACGCGCGCGGAGTCGTCCACCGCGACGTCAAGCCGGCGAACCTCATGCTCGACGCTCGCGGCCGGGTGACGGTGGTCGACTTCGGGATCGCCCGCGCCACCGACCAGACGCTCGGCATGACCGCGCCGGGAACCGTGCTCGGGACGGCGGGCTACCTCTCACCCGAGCAGGCGCAGGCGCTGGGAGCGACAGAGGCGAGCGACCGCTACGCGCTGGCGGTCGTCGCCTTCGAGCTCCTGACCGGCGGGCGCCCGTTCGAGCGCGGGTCGCAGACCGCGGAGGCGGCCGCGCACATCCGCGACCCGGTTCCCCAGGCCTCGCACCGGGGCGTCGGCATCCCACCCGCCGTCGACGCGGTCTTCGAGCGCGCGCTCGCCAAGGATCCGGAAACCCGCTACCCGACCGCGAGCGCGTTCGTGGAGGCACTCGGGAGCGCGCTCGGCGCCGCGACTGCCGCGCCTGTGCCCGCGGCGGTGCCGCCGCGGCAGAGGAGCCTGTCCGCCCCGACCCTGGTCGCGCTCGCGCTCGCGGCCGCGCTGCTCCTGGGCGTCGGCGTCGCCGCTGCGCTCCTCGCCGGGCGGGACGAGGATCCGCGGGAGCCGGCCCCCGGCGACGCCGGGCGCGCGACGGTTACGCAGGAGGTCACCGTCGAGGGCGAGGCGACGACCGTCGTCCAGACGGTCACCGAGGGTGCTCCCGAGGAGGAACCGAGCTCCTCCGGCCTGAGCCCGACCGAGGCGGCCGCGCTCAACGACGAGGCCTTCGCGAGCCACATGCAGCAGGGCGACTGGGACGGCGCCCTACCGCTGCTCGAGCGGGCCGTGCCCGCCCTGCAGGGCACGTACAGCGCCGGCTTCCCGCACGAGGCCTACGCCGAGTACAACCTGGGCAAGACCCTGGCCGAGCTCGACCGCTGCGACGAGGCGCTCCCGCACCTCGAGCGCTCGGAGGAGCTCCAGGGCCGCCGAGGCCCGATCACCGCCGCCAAGCGGCAGTGCCGGGGGTAGAGATCAGGCGAGTCGCTCGGCGTACTGGCGCCGGTAGTACTCGAGGTACTCCCCTGACTTGATCGGCTCCCACCAGGCGCGGTTGTCGCGATACCAGGCGACGGTCTCGGCCAGCCCATCCTCGAAGTCGCGCCGGGGCTCCCACCCGAGCGCGCGCAGCTTGGAGGAGTCGAGCGAGTAACGACGATCGTGGCCCGCGCGGTCGGTGACGTGGCGGACGAGGCCTGGATCGGCGCCCGTCAGCTCGACGATCCGCCGCGTGATCTCGACGTTCTCGCGCTCGTTGCCGCCGCCGACGTTGTAGACCTCGCCCGGAGCGCCCTCGTGGAGCACGTGCTCGATCCCCGCGCAGTGGTCCTCGACGTGAAGCCAGTCCCGGATCTGGCGGCCGTCGCCGTACACCGGCAGCGGCTGTCCGTCGAGGGCGTTCGTGACGAAGAGCGGCACGAGCTTCTCCGGGTACTGGTGCGGCCCGTAGGTGTTCGACCCGCGTGTGATCGAGGCGTTGACCCCGAAGGTGCGGACGTACGCCGGGACGTGGAGGTCGCCCGCGGCCTTGGCGACGCTGTAGGGGCTCGACGGCTCGACCGGGTCGTCCTCCTTCGCCGAGCCGCCGTCGGCGAGGTCGCCGTAGACCTCGTCGGTGGAGACCTGGACGTAGCGGGCGCCGGTTCGCCGCACCTCCTCCAGCAGCACCTGCGTCCCGAAGAACTCCGTCCGGCCGAAGTCGGTCGCGCCGAGGATCGAGCGGTCGACGTGCGTCTCGGCGGCGAAGTTGACGATCGCCTCGCAGCCGGCCGCGGCCTGCGCGACGGCCTCGGCGTCCGCGATGTCGCCGACCCTGAGCTCACAGGCGACGCCGTCGAGGTTCTCACGCCGACCCGAGTAGGTCAGCTTGTCGAGGACGACCACGTCGTCCCCGCGCCTGACGAGAAGCTTGACGAAGTGGCTGCCGATGAACCCGCAGCCGCCGGTGACCAGGATCCGCACGGACGAAGCGTACTCGCCGCCACCGCGGCTGCCCTCCGCCGTCCGGCCAGGATCCGCGAGCCCCTCAGGGGCCAAGGTGGGAACGTCAGGCGGCTTCGGCGAGCCACCGGGCGCAGGCGATCATCTCCTCGTCCGGGTCCCACGCGAGGGCGTGGTACGGCGCCTCGAGCGCGAGCGCCCACTGCTCTGCGCACTCGGCGACGAGCTCCGGCAGGCGGTCGAGCCACCCGGCGCCGCCCGGCTCTCCTCGCCACCAGGCGAGCCCCGGCGGGACGCTCACACGCCGAGGCGCGCGAGGCATTCGCGCAGGCCCTCCCGCCAGTGCGGGAGCCGCGGGGCGCCTTCGCGCTCGCTGCGGAGCACCGAGTAGGCGGGCCGCGGTGCGGGCCGGCCGAGCTCCTCCGTCGTGATCGGGATGACGCGACAGCCGAGGCCGGCCTCGGCGAAAATCGCCTCGGCGAGCTCGGCCCAGGTGACCTCGCCGTCGGCAGCGACGTGCCAGATCCCCTCCGGGAGCAACAGGAGCGCGCGGGTCGCCTCCGCCAGGTGGCCGACGTAGGTCGGGCACCCGCGCTGGTCGGCGACGACGCGAACCTCGTCCCGCTCGGCCCCCAGCCGGAGCATCGTGCGGACGAAGTTGTGGCCCGTCGAGCCGAAGAGCCAGGAGCTGCGGACGATCCAGCCCGCGCCCACCGCGCGCTCGCCTTCGAGCTTCGTCCGCCCGTACGCGGAGAGCGGGCCCGGCGCGTCCGACTCGAGGTACGGCTCCCGCTTCTCGCCGGAGAAGACGTAGTCGGTGGAGTAGTAGACGACCGGTGCGCCCAGGGCGGCGACGTTCCGCGTGCCCTCTGCGTTGACGCGGTGGGCGCCCGCCTCGTCCGCCTCGGCGCCGTCCACGTCGGTCCAGGCGGCGGCGTGGAGGACGAGCTCAGGCGGCGAGTCGAGCTCGAGCGGCCCGGCGGCGACGTCGAGCTCCGCGTGCGTCCGTGCGTCGGCCTCGGGGAAGACCTCGCGCAGCGCGGCCCCGAGCTGGCCGCCCGTACCCGTGATCAGGATGCGTCCCGCTCCGAGAGGATCGGCGAGTCCGTGCTCCACAGGTGCCTGACGCGCGGGTCGTCCCAGGGAATCCCCTGCTCGTCGGGGTCGGCCGGGTCGTATTCGCGGGTAACGTGGTAGCAGAAGAGGAGATCGGTGAGCGCCTCGAAGCCGTGCGCGTGCCGGCCGGGGATGTAGATCGCGAGCGGGTTCTCGTCGCCGATGTCGGCCGTGAAGACCTCGTCGGTCTCGCGGTCGAGCACGACCACGCGCGCCGTCCCGGTCAGGCACGCGAAGAGGTCGTCCTGTCCGCGCTCGTGGTAGTGGAGTCCGCGAATGACGCCGCGGCGCGAGAACGAGACGTTCGTCTGCACCGTGGCGTCGGGCAGAAGGCTCTCCCGGCGGATCTCCGCGAACCAGCCGCGCTCGTCCGCGAAGGTACGGAGCGGCAAGACGACCATGCCCGGCAGGACCTTCACGCTTTGTTCGCGCCCGTCTCGTCGATCAGGTTGCCGATCTGGCCGAGCGCCTCGTGGGTGCCCGCGTCGTGCCACCAGCCGCGCACCGGTGCGGAGCGCAACCGGCCCTGCTCGGCGTACGCACGGTTGACGTCGGTGATCTCGAGCTCGCCCCGTGAGGAGGGAGCGAGCCCGCGGATGATCTCGAAGACGTCGGGCGGGTAGCAGTAGAGGCCGACGACGGCATCCGACGAGGGCGGCGCCTGATAGCGCGAGTCCACGACGCCCGCCTTCTCCACGACGTCCGTGATCCTCCCGTCCTCGCCGTAGACGACGACGCCGAAGCGCTCGGGGTCCGGCACCTCCTTGACGAAGATGAGCGCCTCTTCCGGCCCTTCCGCCCAGGCATGGACGGCCTCTGCCTCGGCCTGCTCGAAGATGTTGTCGCCGAGACACACGACCAGCCGCTCCCCGCCCGCGAACGACTCCGCCATGCCCACCACCTGGGCGATGCCGCCCGACTCCGTCTGCACCTTGTAGGTGAGATCGAGGTCGAAGAGGGCCTCGTCGCCGTCGCGGTGGCGAACGCGCCCGTCGCCGAGCAGATCGATGAAGTCGCCGGCGTGCCCCTGCCCCGTGACGATGAGGACGTCCCGGATCCCGAGGAGCTGCATGAGCTGGAGCGGGTAGTAGACCATCGGCCAGCGCCCCACCGGCAGCAGGTGCTTGTTCGTGATGCGGGTGAGCTCCTGCAGTCGCGTGGCCTCGCCGCCCGCGCAGATGAGACCGCGCGCCCGAATTCCTCCGCCCTCCATGCTGCGCCGGATGCTACTCGCCGCGTATGGTGGCGGCGCGATGGCCCCGGGCCACCAGCGCGTCGTCTACTACGCGGCCGCGAGCACGGACGGCTACATCGCGAGCGAGGAGGGCGGCGTCGAGTGGCTGAGCGAGTTCTCGGGCGTCGGCGGCTACGACGAGTTCTTCGCGGGTGTCGGCAGCCTCGTCCTCGGCCGGACGACCTTTGACCAGGCGCTCGGCTGGGGCTGGCCCTACGGGGAGAAGCCCTCCGCGATCCTCACGAGCTCGCCGCTTTCAGAGAGCTCGCCGCCGTCGGCGTTCGCCTGGGCCGGTGATGATCCCGCTGCGCTCGCCGAGCGCCTGCGCGGCGAGGCCCCCGGTGACGTCTGGGTCGTGGGCGGCGGGAAGACCGCCGGTCTCTTCCTCGCCGAGGGCGTCCTCGAGGAGGTCGAGCTGACGGTCCTACCCGTGCTCCTGGGGACGGGGATCCCGCTCTGGCCCGAGGAGGGCTCCGGCCTCCACAGGCTCGAGGTCCTGCACACCCACGGCCACGCGAACGGGGCCGTCCACCTCCACTACCGCGTCAGTCGCTGAGGGCCGCCCGGAAAGCGGCCTCGGCCTCGTCCCCGTAGACGGCGAAGGCGACGCGCTCGAGCGACTGCGCCTCGTGCGCCCGCGCCGCTGCGACCATGATCTCGGCGCAGTCGGCGAGCGGGAAGCCGCCCACGCCCGTGCCGAACGCGGGCAGGGCGAGCGACCGGCACCCGAGCTCGTCGGCCACCTCGAGGCAGCGCCTGGTCGTCCTGTCGACGAGGTCGGCGTCGGTGCGCAGGTCCTGGCCCATGACGGCGCCGTGGATCACGTGCTCGGCCGGAAGGCGCCCGGCGCCCGTGGCGACGGCGTCGCCGATCTCGATCGGCCCCTTCGCCACCGCCTCGCGCTCGATCTCCTCACCGCCCGTCCGCTTGATCGCGCCCGCAACCCCCGCTCCCATCCAGAGATGGTTGTTGGCGGCGTTCGCGATCGCGTCGACCTCGAGCCGCGTGATGTCCCCCTCGACGACCTCGAGCTCCACGGCGAGAGCGTAGCGCTCTCTTGTCAATAACGGCGCGCCGCTCGGCGGGCGGCCTTGCGGGCGCGGACGCCCGGCGCGAGGCGGACGGCGGCGATCCAGACATAGAGCACGAGGCCCAAGGACGCGCCGGCCAGTTTCAGGATGCGGCCCACGGCTACGATTGTCGCATGGCCCGACGCCGCGACATCGATCGCGTGGTCAGCGAGATGGAGGAACTCTTCGCCGACCTCTGCCAGCACAGGCTCGCCCCGCAGCGCGCCGGCTTCCGGCCGCGTGTGGACGCCTACCGCACCGCCGACCCGCCGGCCGTGCACGTGGTCGTCGAGCTCGCGGGCGTCGATCCCTCCGAGGTGGAGCTGGCGCTCGCGGACGGCATCCTCGTCGTCTCGGGAGAGCGCCGCCGCCCGGCGGCGGCGGGCCGCCGCTACGAGCACATCGAGATCGACTACGGACGCTTCGAACGCCGCATCGCGCTGGGCGAGGAGCTCGACGCCGACGCTGCCGAGGCGCGGTACGAGCACGGCCTCCTGACGATCGTGCTGCCGCTGGCCGGCCGTTCCGCCGGGCCCGTGCGCGTGAAGGTGCGGGAGGGAGGCGAGGCGTGAGCACGGTCGAGCAGACCGAGGCACCGGCGGAGGCCGGCGAGCTCACTCTCCTTCCGATCCTGCCGCTGAAGGAGAGCGTCGTCTTCCCGGGCTCGATGGCGCCGCTCGCCATCGGCCAGGAGCGCTCCGTCCGCCTCGTGGACGAGGCCGTGGCCGGCGACCTGACGATCGCGCTCGTCACGGCGCGCTCGGCCGAGGAGGACGCCCAGACGGCGGACGAGCTCCACGACGTGGGCACCTCCGCGGTCGTCCACAAGATGATCCGCGTCCCCGACGGGACGCTGCGCGTGCTGGTCCAGGGAGTCGACCGGGTGCGTCTCGAAGGGCTCGAAGAGACCGACCCGTACCTGGTGGGGCGCTTCGCCCCGCTGCCCGACGTCGTCGGACGCGAGAAGGAGGTCGAGGCGCTCTCGCGCTCGGTCGAGTCCCTCTTCGGGCGCATCATCGCCGTCGCGCCGTACCTGCCCGAGGAGCTGGAGCTCGCGGCCGCGAACGCGGAGACGCCGAGCGCCCTCGCCAACCTGATCGCCTCGACGATCCGCCTGCCGACCGAGGAGCGCCAGGAGCTGCTCGCCGCCGCAGACGTCGAGGAGCGCCTCCGCCGGCTCACCGTCATCCTCTCGCGCGAGCTGGAGGTCTTCGAGCTGGGCTCGAAGCTCCAGTCTCAGGTCCAGTCGGAGATCGACCGCAACCAGCGCGAGTTCCTGCTGCGCCAGCAGCTGAAGGCGATCCAGGAGGAGCTCGGCGAGGGGGACGAGCAGCAGATGGAGGTCGCCGAGCTGCGCGGCCGGCTCGAGGAGGCGAAGCTCCCTGAGGAGGCCGACCGCCAGGCGCGCCGCGAGCTCGACAGGCTCGCCAAGCTCCCGCCGGCCGCCGCGGAGTACGGCGTCATCCGCACCTACCTCGAGTGGATCCTCTCGCTCCCGTGGGAGACGGCAACCGTCGACGACCTCGATCTGAAGAAGGCGCGCAGGATCCTCGACGAGGACCACTACGACCTGGAGAAGATCAAGGACCGGATCCTCGAGCACCTCGCGGTGCAGAAGCTCCGCCAGGAGCTCGCCGGCCCGATCCTCTGCTTCGCCGGCCCACCGGGGGTCGGCAAGACCTCGCTGGGCCAGTCGATCGCACGGGCGCTCGGACGCCGATTCGTGCGCATCTCCGTCGGCGGCGTGCGCGACGAGGCGGAGATCCGCGGCCACCGGCGGACGTACATCGGCGCGCTGCCGGGAACGGTCATCCGCGCGCTCCGGGACGCCGAGTCGCGCAACCCGGTCTTCATGATCGACGAGATCGACAAGATGGGCGCGGACTGGCGGGGCGACCCGTCGAGCGCGATGCTCGAGGTGCTCGACCCGGCGCAGAACTCGACGTTCCGCGACCACTATCTCGACCTGCCCTTCGACCTCTCGCAGGTGCTCTTCATCTGCACGGCGAACCAGCTCGAGCCGATCCCCGCCCCGCTCCGGGACCGCATGGAGATCATCCCGCTCTCGGGCTACACCGAGGACGAGAAGGTCGGCATCGCCCGCCGGTACCTCGTGCCGAAGCAGGTGGAGGCGCACGGGCTCGACCGCAAGGCGGTGACGTTCACCGAGAAGGGCCTCCGCCTCGTCGTGCGCGAGTACACCCGCGAGGCAGGCGTGCGAAGCCTCGACCGCGAGATCGCCGCCCTCTGCCGTAAAGCCGCGCGCGAGATCGCCGAGGGCAAGCGCAAGACGGCGCGCGTCGACGAGGCGCGCGTGCGCACCTGGCTCGGCCGCAGGCGGTTTCCCGCGGAGGTGCGGAAGCGAACCTCCGACCCGGGCGTCGCCACCGGGCTCGCGGTCACCCCGGTGGGCGGCGACGTCCTCTTCGTGGAGGCGACGGCGATGCCCGGACAGGGCCGGCTCACGGTCACGGGCCAGATCGGCGACATCATGCGCGAGTCGGCGCAGGCGGCGCTCTCCTGGGTGCGCGGCCATGCGTCTGAGCTGGGGCTCGACTCGGACTGGTTCGAGCACCGCGACGTGCACATCCACGTCCCCGCCGGGGCAGTCCCCAAGGACGGCCCCTCGGCAGGCATCGCCATGGCGACGGCGCTCTCCTCGCTCGCCACGGGCACGCCGGTCTCGGAGGAAGTGGCGATGACGGGCGAGATCACGCTGACGGGGCAGGTGCTGCCGATCGGGGGCGTGAAGGAGAAGGTGCTGGCCGCCCAGCGCGCCGGGATCTCGACCGTGATCCTGCCGCGGGAGAACGAGGGCGACCTCGACGATCTGCCCGACGACGTCCGCGAGTCGATGAGGTTCGTCCTCGCCGACGCGGTCGACCAGGTGCTGGAAGCCGCCCTGCCGGGCGCCGCCGTCCTCGAGTTTTCGCGGGCGGCGGGCGGGTAGATAATGGCGGCGAACGCGACGAAAGGACGACGATGAAGGACAGAGTGAGCGGAGCCGTCGACACGGCCCGGCCCTACGTCGAGCGCATGGCGCGCGACGAGGAGCTGCACGACCACGTCAAGAGCGCCTACGAATCGGCTCGCACGATCTACGACGAGCTGCTCGGCGGGCGCGGTGCCACCGGCCTGGCCACGAAGGTCGCGCGCGACAAGGACCTGCAGGACGAGCTGCGCAAGGCGGTCGAGGAGCTGCGCAGGGCAGGCGACCGGGTGCAGGGGAAGGACTCCCACAAGGGGCGCAACACGACGCTCCTCCTGGTCGGCATCGCGCTCGGCGTCCTCTTCAACCCGGCCACGGGCCCGGAGACGCGCCGCTGGCTGAAGGACAAGATCCTCGGCCCCGAGCAGCCCTTCGAATACCAGTCGAACGAGAGCTAGCGAGAGAGCGCGCTAGCCGCCGAAGCCGGGCTGGGCGCCGACGATCTCGGGGCCCGGCGCGGCCTCGCCGAAGAGGTCCGGCATCACGAGGTACGACGCGAGCGTGTCGTCCCCGAGGCCGGAGAGCGTCGAGATGTCCTCCGCGAGGAGGAGCACCGCGCCCGCCTTCGGCGCGCGGCCGGCCGCCGGCGTCCACCCGCCGAAGTCGACGTCGTCGAGGCGCAGCCAGGCGGTCAGGTACGGGTACGGGTTGACGACGCCGTCGTAGCCCATCCAGAGGAGCTGGCGCGGGTGGATCTCGAAGTGGAGGTGCGGCGGCGTGCCCACGGCGTCGCCGGTGGTGCCGACGAAGCCGATCACGTCGCCCGCCTTCACCTCCGCGCCCTCGCGCGCGAGCGGCGAGAAGGCCGAGAGATGGGCGTAGTAGAACTCGTTCCCGGCGCGATCCCTGAGCCAGAGGCGGTTGCCGCCGACATCGTTCCAGCCGACGACGGTCAGGGTCCCGTCGGCGACCGCGAGGAGCGGCGCGCCGAGCGGGGCGAAGATGTCGTTGCCGTGGTGCCAGCCGGTGATGGCGCGCGCGGCGGCGAAGTCGTCGCTGAACGACGCAGGCCCATAGACGGGGAACACGTATCCGCCGTCGGTCAGCTTCGGCTGCACGTTGGGCGGTGGATTTTGCACGGTCTGCGGCGGCTGCGGGGACGAGCCCGGGGGAGCCGGCACGGGGTCGCGCGGCGGCTGCGATCCGGAGCCAGAGCCGCCGCCGTCACCCCCTCCGCCTCCTCCGCCGCCGGAGCCCCCGCCGGACGTGGGCGGAGTCGGGGCCGGGGCGGGCTTGGCCTTGGGCGCGCTCGCGGCGGCCTCCGCGTAGCCGATCGAGATCTCGGTCCCGGCCGGGAGGCCCCCGTGATCCTTCGTCAGCACGACGTGGAGCCCGGTGACGAAGCCGCGAAAGCCGCGCCGGGAGTTGTCCTGCCGCACCACGGCCTGCTCGAGGACGACCGCGTAGCCCCAGTCGGCCAGGTTCACCCGGGCATTCGGCCCGGCCTCCACCGGCTTGCCGAGGGCGACGAGGTTCGAGAGCGAGGACGAGGCGAGCGAGCCGTTCGCGGCGGTTCCCGACGCCCGGGAGCTCGCCTTGACGAAGACGCCGTCCACGGTCACCTCGCCGCCGAAGAGCGAAACCGACTGGACCGTCGAGCTCGACGCCGAGGTCGACCGCGGCCCGTTCTGGCCGGTGCGCGCCGCCGTCGAGGTCCAGCCAACGGTGACGGCGCCGTCTGCGAACGACCAGCCGTCGATCGTCGCGCCCGCGCGGGGCGGCGCCGCGACGGACGCCGCCGTCCCTCCCTCGCCGCCGGGAACGGTGACGCGGACCCCGAAGGCCTGGGAGGACGCATCCGGGCCGCCCTGCGCGCCCACGGGGGCGCCGAGAGCGAGAACGGCCACGGTGAGGAGCGCCGCGTGAACGAGGCGGTGACCCACGACGGGGAGGTTATCGGCAGAGACGGCGGAGTGACAGAGGGCCTGTTAGCGCGTGACCCGCCGTGCGAACGCCCGGAAGCGCTCGCGGGTCTCGTCGTCCGGACCTACCGGCTCCGCCTCGGCAAGGCTCGGGTCGGCCGCCACCTCGTCCGCCACAGCCCGCACTTCGGCGCGGACGGCCGCGAGCACGGCGTCGTCCGCAAGCAGCTGGTCGACCCAGGTTCCCTCCGCATCGGGATCGAGATCCCGCTCCACGAGCAGGCGCCCGAGCAGGATCCCCACGCGCACGTAGGCGAACGTCCGAAACGCGAGCTGACGGCGCGGCGAGACGGCGAGCGCGGCCACGGCGGCGTCCTCGGCCTGGAGGCGCTCGACGAGCTCGCCGATCGGCTCGTCGACGAGCGGGAAGTGGATCTCGCCGGACATCCAGTCCCAAGTCTACGGCCGCCGCGCAGCCCACACGAGCTGCGCGGCCACGACCACGAGGAACCCGGCGAAGAGGTTGCGCAGGAGCTCCTCGTCCAGGGACGTGGCGAGGGCGGCGCCCGCGGTCACGCCGACGATGGAGACGAGGCCGATGCCGATGCCCTCGCGCCAGCGCACGTTTCCGACCCGGTGCTGCTGCCAGGCGCCGAAGGCGACCACCGGGATCATGGCCGCGAGTGACGTGGCCTGCGCCTCGAGCTGGCCGAGCCCGACGACGAGCGCGAGCGTGGGCACGAAGAGCACGCCCCCGCCGACGCCGAAGAGCCCCGAAAGCGCTCCCGCACCGAACCCGAGCACGAGCGCGAGGACGATCGTGCCGGTGCTCATTCGAAGACCAGCACCACGGCGACCACGACGAGGAAGGCCGCGAAGGCGAGCGTGAGGACGCGGGACGTGACGAGCTGCTGCACCCGGACGCCGGCCACGGAGCCCAGGAGCGCCGGCAGGCCGACGAGCGCGGCGGCGTCCCAGTCGACGTGCTCGAGGAGCGAGAAGGACGTCGTCCCGGCGATCGCGGTGACGAGGATGGCCGCAAGGGAGGTGGCCGTAGCGACGCGGGGGTCGAACCCGAGCAGGAGGACGAGGAGCGGCACGACGACGATCCCGCCGCCAACGCCGAAGAGCGCGCTCAGGAAGCCCGAGGCCACGCCGATGCCGCCGAGCGCCAGAAGCGTGCGATGCCGCGGCACGGCCGTATCCTAGGAGGAGGGTTCGGTGAAATGTCGTTCGTCGCAGGGGTGCGATGCTCGTTCCGAGGCAAGGACGCAGGGAGTGCCGATAGTCGTGGCTATCGGTGCGACTGAGGACGCGGCATCGGGGCGAGCAGCGCGGCCCTGCGGCACAAGCGCCTATTTCGCCGAACCCTCCTAGGTCGATGGAGGCCGCCGCGCTTCTCGCCCCCCTCGCCGAGGCCCCGGAGCGGAGCGCGCTCGTCCTCGACGTCGATGGGACGCTCGCTCCCATCGTCGCTCGACCCGAGCTCGCGACCGTGCCGCCGGCGACGAGAACCGAGCTCGAGCGCCTGGCCGGCCACTACCTCCTCGTCGCGTGCGTCAGCGGGCGCGCCGGCGAGGATGCCCGCCGGCTCGTGGGCGTCAAGGGGATCGAGTACGTGGGCAACCACGGGCTCGAGCTCGATCCCCGCGCTGAGGAGCTCGCGGCGCAGATCGCAGCGTTCGCAGAGATCGTCGGGCTCCCGGTCGAGGACAAGCGGCTGTCCCTCTCCTACCACTACCGGGAGGCGCCGGACGAGACGAGCGCCCGCGCGCTGCTCGAGCAGGTGGCCGAGCGGGCACGAGGAGAAGGGCTCGACGCGCGCTGGGGTCGCAAGGTCCTCGAGATCCGCCCGCCGGTCAGGGCCGACAAGGGCACGGCCGTGCGGACGCTGCTCGAGCGCTCGGGCGCCCGCCTCGGACTCTACGCCGGCGACGACACGACCGACCTGGACGCCTTCGCGGGGCTGGCGGCGGCCGGCCTCGAGCACGCCGTCCGCGTGGCGGTGGCCTCGGAGGAAGGGCCGGCGGCGCTCCGCGAGGCGGCCGACCTCGTCGTGGCCGGGCCGGAGGAGCTGGCCGAGCTCCTACGCCTGCTGTAGGAGCTCCCAGGCGCGGCGGACGTCGTCCTCGGTCGTCCGGTGGTGGCCGACGGCGAGCCGCAGGACGTAGCGGCCGTCGAGGGTGGTGCTGGAAAGGTAGGCCTCGCCCGTCGCGTTGACCCGCTCGAGCAGCGCCGCGTTCTCCTCATCCGAGCCCTCGCGCCGGAAGCAGACGAGGGAAAAGGGCACGGGCGCCACGAGCTCCCAGCCGGGTTCCTCCTCGACCCAGGAGGCGAAGAGCCGGGCCAGGCGCTGATGCTCCCGGATAACGGTCTGCAGGCCCTCGCGACCGTAGCAGCGGATCACCGCCCAGAGCTTGAGCGCACGGAAGCGGCGGCCGAGCGCGGGGCCGTAGTCGGTGAGGTTCGTGACGCCCTCCTCGCTCGCCCGCAGATAGACGGGAGCGATGCTGAACGCCTCGCGCAGGACGTCCGGGCGCCTTGTGTAGAGAAGCGAGCAGTCGATCGGAGTGAGGAGCCACTTGTGTGGGTTGACGACGAGCGAATCGGCGCGCTCGACTCCCGCGAAGGCCCAGCGGTTCTCCTCGCAGACCATCGCCGGCCCGGCGTACGCAGCGTCTACATGGAGCCACGCGCCGGCCTCGGCACAGAGTGCCGCGATCTCGGGAACGGGATCGACCGAGCTGGTCGACGTCGTCCCGACCGTCGCGACGACCGCCGAGGCCTCCTCCTCTTCGAGAGCCTCCGCGAGGGCATCGGGCCTCATTCGGTACTCCGTGTCGGTGGCCACCTTCCGCAGAGGGATGCCGAGGAGCCGGGCCGCCTTGTCCATCGACGAGTGCGCGTGCTCCGAGCAGAGCACGGGTCCGGTCGGCCTGAGGTGACGCGCCGCGGCCAGCGCCGCGAGCGTCGACGTGGATGCGGTGTCCTCGATGTGCCCGTGGAGCCCCTCCGGCAGGCCGAGGAGCTGTCGCACCCAGTCGACGGCGAGCTCCTCGAGCTCGGTCGCGGCCGGCGAGGTGCGCCAGAGCATCGCGTTGACGTTGAGCGCGGCGGTGAGGAACTCCGCGAGGATCCCCGGCTCAGTGCCCGACACGGCGAAGTAGGCGAAGAAGCGCGGGTGGTTCCAGTGCGTGATGCCCGGCAGGAGCACTTCGTCGAGGTCGCGCAGCACCGCCGCGAACGGCTCGGCCCGGTCGGGCGGCGAGGCGGGGAGCGCCGCGCGGATCTCGCCCGGCTCCACCTGGGCGAGCACGGGCCGCTCGCGGACGCCCTCGAGGTAACCGGCGACCCACTCGGCCGCCGCGGCCATGTCCTCGCGGAAGCCGCTCACGAGGACTTCATCAGCTTGCGCATCTGGGCCCAGGAGCGTGCGTTCACGACCTGCTCGCGCGTCAGCCAGCCTCGGCGGGCCTGGGCGACGCCCAACTCGAGGTTGTCGAGCTCGTGCACGCGGTGGGCGTCGGTCGAGATGACGATGCCCACCCCGGCCTCGGCGGCCGCGCGGGCGTGCGAGTCGACGAGGTCGAGCCGGTCGGGCTGCGCGTTGATCTCGAGGAACGTCCCGGTCTCGACCGCCTTCTCGAGCACGCGCTCGAAGTCGAGGTCGTAGGGCGGCCGGCGGTTGATCTTCCGCCCGGTCGGGTGGCCGATGCAGTCCACGTGCGGGTTCTCCAGCGCGGCGACGAGCCGTCCCGTGAGGCGGTCGCGCGGCCCGTCGAAGCCGGAGTGGATGGAGGCCATCACCCAGTCGCGGTCCGTCAGCACATCGTCGGGCATGTCGAGGCTGCCGTCGGCCCGGATGTCGACCTCGATGCCGGCGAGGATCTTCAGCTTCGGGAGCTGCTTGCCGAGCGCGGCGATCGCCTCGGTCTGCTGCTCGAGGCGGCCGTCCCGGAGGCGTCGCGCGTGGTCGCAGATGGCCACGTACTTCCGCCCGCGCTCGAGTGCTCCCAGCGCCATCTCCTCGAGCGTCCCGCGGCCGTCCGACCAGTCCGTGTGCATGTGCAGGTCGCCTTGGACGTCGGTCGGCTCGACGAGGCGCGGCAGCGTCCCCTCCCGCGCGGCCTCGAGCTCCCCGCCGTTCTCGCGCAGCTCCGGGGGAATCCAGGCGTAGCCGAGGCGGGCGTAGAGCGCCTCCTCGTCCGCCGCCTGGAACGTCTCGCCGCTCTCGGTCTCGAGGACGCCGTACTCGGAGACGGAAAGCCCGCGGCGCACCGCCTCCTCACGCAGCGCGACGTTGTGGTGCTTGGAGCCCGTGAAGTGCTGGAGGAGACTGCCGTAGTTCTCGGGCGGCACGACGCGCAGGTCGAAGCGCAGGCCGTCGTGCGAGACGACCGTCGCCTTCGTCGGCCCGTGGGCGACCACCTCCGCCACCCACGGGCGCTCGACGAGGAAGGCCGTCAGCGCGGGCGGGTCGGCGGCGGTGGCAATCAGGTCGAGGTCGCGCACCGTCTCGCGGCGCCGGCGCACGCTGCCCGCCTCGGACACCCGGTCGGCGAGCCCGCTCTCCTCGATCTCCTCGACCGCGCTGCGCACGGCCCCGAGGACGCGCCCGAGCAGCGTCCGGCCGGTGGCAGCCGAGCGCCGCTTGGGCTTCGAAAGCTCCTTCAGCACCTTCTCCTCGGTCTTGGGGCCCAGCCCCGGCAGCTCCCGCAGGCGCTCCTGCTCGGCGGCCGCGCGCAGGCCGTCGAGGGAGTCGACGCCGAGCTCCTCCCAGAGCTTGCGCGCCGTCTTCGGGCCGAGGCCCGGCACGTGCATGACCTCGACGAGCCCGGCGGGAAGCTTGTCCCGCAGCTTGGCGAGCGCCTGCAGGTCGCCCGTCTGCGCCAGCTCCACGATCTTCGCCTCGATCGTCCCGCCGATACCCGAGAGGCGCGTCGCCTCGCCGTCGAGCGCGAGCTGGGCCACGGGCACTGCAGCTTCGCGGATCCGGGCGGCGGCGCGCCGGTAGGCGGCGAGGCGGAACGCGTCCGCGCCGTCCAGCTCGAGCATGTC
>JBOHAM010000200.1:0-12564 GCA_050697735.1 Gaiellaceae bacterium
ATGGCGTCGGGGCTGGGCATGGCGGACAAAGAGAAGTCGCCCGGAGTGCACGGGGCGACGGTCTGAGAGTAGCAGCGATCCTCGACGCTTTCGACCAGGATTTCCTGCCCTTGCCGACGGTCCGGGGCGCCCGTATCGTCAGAGGGCTCATGTGCGGCATCGCCGGGATCTATGCACGCCCCGGGGTCGGGGCGCCTCCCGATCTCCTGCTCGAGATGGCGGGGGAGCTCCGGCACCGCGGCCCGGATGGCACCGGGCTCTACCTCGACGGCCGCTACGGGATGGCGAACAACCGGCTCGCGATCGTCGACCTGGCCGGCGGCGACCAGCCGCTGGGCACCGAGGACGGCCGCTACTGGGTCATGCAGAACGGGGAGGTCTACAACTACGTCGAGCTGCGCGCCGAGCTCGGCGACCTCGGCCGCCGCTTCGCGACGACGTGCGACACCGAGGTGATCGCGCAGGCCTACGCCGAGTGGGGGCCCGCCTGCCTCGACCGCCTGAACGGCGACTTCGCCTTGGCCGTCTGGGACCGGCGCGAGCAGGAGCTCTTCCTCGCGCGCGACCGCTTCGGCGTCCGGCCGCTCTTCGTCGCCGAGCTGGGCGGCGACCTCGTCTTCGCCTCGGAGGCGAAGGCGATCCTCCGCCATCCGGGAGCGCGGCGCGAGCTCGACCCCGCCGGGCTCGTGGAGACGTTCACGACGTGGTGCGTCTCGCCGGACGGCTCCGCGTTCCCGGGCATCCGGGAGCTCGCTCCCGCCCACTACCTGCTCGCCGGCCCGGACGGGATCCGCGAGGAGCGCCGGTGGTGGGACCTGCGCTTCTCAACCGACGGGGACGTCCCGGCCGCCGAGCGCGAGGCGCTCGCCGAGGAGCTCGACGCGCTCCTCGCCGACGCGACCCGACTGCGCCTGCGGGCCGACGTCCCGGTGGCGGCGTACCTGAGCGGCGGGCTCGACTCGTCGGCCATCGTCGCTCTCGCGCTCGAGCAGATGGACGAGACGCTCTACTCCTTCGGGATCGGCTTCGAGGACCCGCGCTTCGACGAGAGCGAGTTCCAGGACCGGCTCGCCGGCGAGGCGGGCACGAGCCTCACGCGCGCCGTCGTGGGCGCCCGCGACATCGCGGAGCTGCTGCCGCGGACGGTCGAGATGTCCGAGAAGCCGACGCTCCGCACGGCGCCCGCGCCGCTCCTGCGCCTCTCGCGGGCCGTGCGCGAGGCGGGGCTCAAGGTCGTGACCACGGGAGAGGGCGCCGACGAGCTTTTCGCCGGCTACGACCTCTTCCGCGAGAACAAGGTGCGCCACTTCTGGGCGCGCGAGCCCGAGTCCGAGCTCCGCCCGCTCCTCCTCACGCGGCTGAACGCCTTCATCGGCAAGGACCTGAAGCGCTCCGGCGCGTTCCTGGCGGGGTTCTACAAGAAGGGCCTGACCGACACGGACGACCCGCTCTACAGCCACCGGATCCGCTTTGCCAACACGGGGCGGATCCTCGCTCTCGTCCAGGGCGACGTCCTCGAGCGGGCGGCCGAGCGAGGCGACCCGGCCGAGCGGCTCGAGGCGAGGCTGCCCTCCTGGTTCGGCGAGCTGACCCCGCTCGGCCGCGCGCAGTACCTCGAGATCACGACCTTCCTGAACGGCTACCTGCTCCATTCGCAGGGCGACCGGATGCTCATGGGCAACTCGATCGAAGGGCGCTTCCCGTTCCTCGACTACCGCGTGGCCGAGTTCGCCGCCGCGCTCCCGGACGCGCTCCGGCTGCGCGGGCTCCACGAGAAGTACCTGCTGCGGAAGGCGGTCGCGCACCGGCTCCCCGCCGAGATCGCCGCGCGCAAGAAGCGGCCTTACCGGGCCCCGATCGTCGGCGCCTTCGTGGGCGCGGACGCGCCCGAGTACGTGCGAGAGCTCCTGGAGCCGGCCCGCCTCGAGGCGGCCGGGATCTTCGCGCCCGAGGCCGTCGCCCGCGTCGTGCGCAAGTGCGAGGCAGGCGCGCCTCGCGACGCCGTGAGCGAGACCGACGAGATGGCGCTCGTCGGGGTGCTCTCGACCATGCTCCTGCACGACCGCTTCGTCGCGAGCCCGCAGCTCGCCGACCCGCTCGTCCCGGACCGCGTGGTCGTCGGCGCAGAAGTGCGCACCTCGCGTGCGGAAGACGTTCCAAGTAACACGGTGTTACTTGGGCCCAGGGCGGTCGCGTGACCCAGGCGCCGCCCGTTCGGCTCTTGCACGAGACGCTGCTCGCCTCCGCCGAGCGGGTGCCCGAGCGCGAGGCCGTCGTCGCGGGCGACGAGCGGCTCACGTACGACCAGCTCCGCGACCGTGCGCTGCGGCTGGCGCGGGCGCTGCAGGAGCTCGGCGTCGGACGGGGCGACCGCGTGGCGATCTACATGGACAACTCTGCGGGCGCCGCGACAGCCGTGTACGCGGCGATGCTCGCGGGCGGCGTCTTCGTCGTCGTCAACCCGCAGACGAAGGAGGACAAGCTCCTCTACGTGCTCGACGACTGCGAGGCGGTGGTGCTCCTGACCGAGGGCGCGCTCACCCGCACCGCGCTCGGGGCGGCATCGAGCGCGCCGAGCGTGAAGGCGGTGGTCTCGGCCTCCGCGCCCGCCGGAGTGGACGGCGCGCTCGACTTCGAGGAGGTCCTCGCCTCCGCCGGGACGAACCCGCGCCCGGCGGGCACGATCCCGCTCGACCTCGCGGCGCTCATCTACACCTCGGGGAGCACCGGCTTCCCCAAGGGCGTGATGATGACCCATGCGAACATGGTCTTCGCCGCGGGCTCGATCGCCCAGTACCTGCGGCTCGGGCCGGACGAGCGCATCCTCGGCGTCTTGCCGCTGGCCTTCGACTACGGGCTCTACCAGCTCCTGATGGCGGTCCTGCGCGGCGGCACGCTCGTCCTCGAGCGCTCCTTCGCCTTCCCCGCGCAGACGGTGAAGCGCGTGCAGGAGGAGGAGATCACGGTCTTCCCGGGCGTGCCGACGGTGTACGCGACGCTCCTTTCCATGCGCCGCGGGATGGAGTTCGAGCTCGGAAGCGTCCGCCGCGTGACGAACACGGCGGCCGCCCTCCCGGCGACCTTCCACGGCGAGATGCGGCGGATCTTCCCCAACGCCCTCATCTTCGCCATGTACGGGCTGACCGAATGCAAGCGCGTCTGCTACCTGGAGCCCGAGCTCCTGGAGCGCAAGCCCACCTCGGTGGGCCGCGCGATCCCCGGCACCGAGACGATGGTGCTCCGCGAAGACGGGACGGCCGTCGAGCCGGGGGAGACGGGGATCCTCCACGTCCGCGGGCCACACGTGATGGTGGGCTACTGGCGCAAGCCCGAGCAGACGGCGGAGATGATCGTCCCGGGCCCGCTCCCCGGCGAGCGCATGCTCTGCACCCAGGACCACTTCACGGTCGACGACGAGGGGTTCCTCTACTTCGTCGGGCGCACCGACGACATCATCAAGACGCGGGGCGAGAAGGTCAGCCCCATCGAGGTGGAGAACGCGATCTTCGACGTCGACGGCGTCAAGGAGGCGGCCGTCGTCGGCGTTCCCGACGACGTCCTGGGCGAGGCGATCCGCGCCTTCGTCGTCCTCGACGACGGAGCGGCGCTAACCGAGCAGGAGGTCATCGCCGCCTGCCGCACGCGCCTGGAGAACTTCATGGTGCCGAGCGAGGTCGTCTTCCTCGACGCTCTGCCGACGACGGCGACCGGCAAGGTCCGCCGCAAGAGCCTCCTCGAGCGCGCCGGCTGACAGCTCTTTAGCCGACAACCCCCCGATCCAGGGACTCCCCAAGAGGGATTCGCTCTCTCGCGCGGCACGGCCCGGGTGCCGATCAGCCGGGCATGAGCCGCATACAACCTTGCCTGTTTTTCCGGACCCGGTCGAAGGCCCGGGTCGCCCTCGTTCTGATCGCGGGCGCCGCCGCGCTCGCGCTCGCCGCCCCGGCCGGCGCTCACCACCGTGACCGCCCGCACCGGCCCGCCGACATCAACGTGACGTCCGTGCGGTCGTACTCCGTGACGGTGAGATGGACGCGCGTGCCGACGGCGCGCACCTACCGCCTCTACAGAGGCAGCTCCGGCGCCGGCTGGCAACGGGAGAGCCCCCGGACGTTCACGTTCTGGGGTCTACGCTGCGACCAGCGCTACCGCCTCGGCGTCCGCGCGCTCGACCGCGAAGGAGTCCGGTCGTCCCGGCGCTCGGTCCGCACGAGGACCCGCGCCTGCCCACCGCGGAACACCGCCCTGCCAACGATCTCCGGCACGCCGGCGGAGGGCGAGACGCTCGTCGCCTCGCCCGGGTCGTGGGCCACCTCGGAAGACCCGACGTTCGCCTACCAGTGGCGCCGCTGCGCCGCCGACGGGGATTCGTGTCTGACCCTCTGGGGAGTGACCTCGCCGACCTACGTCGTCGGAGCCGCGGACGACGGGCGGACCCTGCGCGTCAACGTGACCGCCGAGAACTCGGCAGGCGCCCGGATGGCCACCTCGAGGGCCGTCGGGCCTGTCGGCGGAAGCCCGCCCGACCCGGATCCCGACCCGCCCCCGCCCCCGCCGCCGGATCCCGATCCCGAACCGCCGCCCCCCGACCCGGACGGCGACTGCACGGTCGCGGACACCTCGGGCTGCGTCCCGGGCACGACGCTCCGGCTGACGGACGAGCAGTTCTTCTGCAACCGGCCGCTCTCGAGCTGGGGACCGCTGCCGCTCAAGGTCGTGATCGAGTTCACCCCCGGCAGGCGCTTCGGGGCGAACGGCGCCATCGACCTCTACACCGGCTGCGCCGGCGACGCCAACTCCTCGACGATCGACCTGATCGTGGACGTCGAGGGTGACGGCCGCACCTACGGCCCCGGCGTGGACGCGTTCAAGGTGCGCCAGGGTGCCGGCTACAACGGCGGCATCCAGCTCACCGGTCACGTCGACTGCGGGCCGAAGTACACGCCGGACGTGCACCAGGACGGCGTGCAGCTCCAGGGCGGCCGCAACATCGCGTTCGTCGACTTCTCGGTCGGCGACTACTCGGGCGGCCGCTCGACGTGCCAGGGCGCGGGCGGGGCGTTCTTCTACTCGGCCGCCTCCGGCTACGAGCCGACGAACGTCGACGTCGTGCGCGGGAGCTACATCGCGTGCAACCACTCGCTCTTCAGGGGCACCGGCACCGGCGACGTCGCCAGCGCGAGGTTCCGCTCCGGGCGCGTGGACGGATCGGATCCGGTGTGCGTCGGGTTCCACGCCTCGCCGGCGTGCGAGGGCGCGAGCGCGGTGACCATGAGCAACGTCACCTGCCAGCGTTGGAACAGGACGTCCGGTCGCTGGGAATAGCGGCGCCCCGACCGAGACGCCAGGGCCGAGGGCCGCACTCGCTGCGGCCCTCGGCCGTTCTCGGGGAGCGAGTAAGTTAGGGAGGCCGTGAGCGACACGCCCAGACCACGCCTGACCGTCATCGGACTCGACGCGGCCACGCTCCAGGTGGTGGAGCCGCTCGTGGCGGAGGGCCACCTGCCCGCGCTCGGGCGCCTGCTCCGGGAGGGGAGCGGCGGCGTCCTGCGCTCGACCACGCACCCGCTCACGCCGCACGCCTGGACGACGCTCGTCACCGGGGTGAACGCCGGGCGGCACGGCATCTGGGACTTCACCGAGCGCGACGAGAGCGGCTACCGCATGCGCTTCGTGAACGGGAGCTTCCGTCGCGCGCCGGCGGTCTGGGACCGCCTCGCCGTCAGGGGGCGCCGTGTGGGCCTCGTCGGTATTCCCTTCACCTGGCCGGCGCCGCGCGTCGAGGGCTTCTCCGTGGCGGGCTTCGACGCCGCCGAGCGCGAGGAGGGCATGACCTATCCGCCCGAGCTGGTCGCGCAGATCGGCCGCCGGTACGGCTCGATCGAGCTCGACAACCGCTTCCCGCTCGGCAAGGGCGGTCGGGTCGACCTCGACATCGTCCGCCGCGCGGCCGACCAGAAGGTCGACCTCACGCTCTGGCTCGCCGAGCGGTTCGAGCCGAGCCTGCTCTTCATCGTCTTCATGGCGGCCGACCACATCCAGCACCTCTGCTGGACCGATTGGGAGCGGGACGGCGCGAAGAGCCCGCTCGCCGAGGTGTACCGGATCCTCGACGAGCGCCTCGCCCGGGTGCTCGACTGGCTCGGCCCCGAGCGCGACGTGCTGGTCGTCTCCGACCACGGCGCGGGGCCGCTCCACGGTGTCGTGAACCTCAACGCGTGGCTCGCGACCCAGGGGTACCTGGCGTACGTCCCGGGCAGCGCCCGGCTGGGGCGCCGCGCGGTCGACCGGCTCTTCGCCCTGCGCACGCGCGTCCCCCAGGGCCTGCGCACGGCCGTCAAGCGGCGGCTGCCGGGGCTGCGCGAGCGCGTCTACGAGCGCGAGGAGTACTCCGCGATCGACTGGGCGGGCACACGGGCGTTCTCCTACGGCACCTTCGGCAACATCGTCGTCAACGTGCGCGGGCGCGAGGCGAACGGAGTCGTCGCCCCGGGCGACGAGTACGAGCGCGTCCGCGACGGCATCGCCGAGCGGCTCCTTGAGCTGCGCGGCCCCGGAGGCGAGCGGATCGTGGCCGCCGTGCACCGGCGGGAGGACCTCTTCGAGGGGCCCGAGCTGGAGAAGGTGCCGGACCTCCTGGTCGAGTTCGACGAGTACGCCTGGCTGGGGAAGGGGAACCTCAAGAGCCGCTCCGAGTCGATCTGGGACCGCATCGAGATCGAGCCGGGAAGCGAGCACTCGTACGTCGGCAGCCACCGCCACGAGGGCCTTGTCGTCCTCGCTGGGCCCTCGGTGCAACCCGGCGTGACGCTCTCGGCGTCGATCCAGGACGTGGCGCCGACCCTCCTCTACCTGCTGGGTGAGCCCGTGCCGACCGAGCTTGAGGGCCGCGTCCTCCTGGAGGCGATCGACCCGGATCTCATCGACCGCCGGCCGCCCGAGTACGAGGAGGCCGCGGAGATCCGGCCGGGCGAGGCGAAGGAGTACGCCGCCGGCGAGACGGCCGCGGTCGAGGAGCGTCTCCGCGGCCTCGGCTACATCGAGTAGGAGTTCTAGTCGCCGGCGCTGTGTCCAACCGCGGCGGCGAGGTAGTCCCGCAGCTCCTCCACGAGCCGCTCGTCGGGCCGGGGCGGTTGCGGGGGCGACGCCTGGAGCCGCGCGATCGCCGCCGGAAGCTCCCCGGTGTCCTCGACGAGCGTGACGAGCCCGGCCTCGGCCGCCCGCCGTCCGAAGTGCACCTGGTGGTCGTCGACCGCCTCCCCGAAGCGCTGGAGTCGCGGCACGACGATCGGCCGCGTCCCGTTCAGGAGGGCGGTCAGCACCGAGCCGACCCCCGCGTGGGTGACGACGGCGTCGGCCGCCTTCACCTGCTCGGCCAGCTCGTCGAAGGCCAGGTAGTCCGTGCACCTGGCGCCCGGCGGGCGGACCGGCGAGGGGCCGTGCTGGACGAACAGCTCGGTCCCGGCGGGCAGCCCCTCGAGCGCCTCGAGCAGGCGGTCGAAGCGAGCCTCGTTCGTCCCTACCGTGACGAGGATCACTTGCCGGAGACGACGTTGCCGACGTAGCGGGCCTTCGGGACCGCCTCGGTGAGCTCCGGCCACTGCGCGTAGATCCGGCTCGCGACCGGCGCGATCAGGCGGCAGCTGAGCGAGGGCCGCTCGATGCGCGTGAGGCTCTCGACGTAGACGACGCGCGCTCCGAGCAGCCGCCCGGCCCACGCGAAGGGGACGGCGACGCCGGCCCCGGTCGTGAGGACGACCTTCGGCCGGACGGCGCGCAGGAGGCGGACGGCGGTCAGCGCGTTCCGCAGCAAGTTCCGCGCCGCTAGGAGCCCAAAGTTGCGGTTGGTCGGACCGTGCGCGAAGACGACTCGCTCCTTCGCCAGGAGCGAGCGCGCGTCGCTCTTGTCGAAGGTGACCCAGACGTGCGAGAAGCCCTCCCAGGCGCCGCGCAGGGCGAGGAGCTGGAGAAGGTGGCCTCCCGTCGAGCACACGAGCAGGACGTCCACAGGCCCGGCCGGGCCTCCAGACGTAAGCGAACCGTTAGGGCTGGAATCCTCAACCATTTTTTACAAACGCCGATTCTTGCTGCACAGAGTCAGATTTTTCCTTGTAGACGGCCGGAAGGCGTCGGCCGGCGCTGCTAGCCTCGCGCCGCCTTCGCCCGGGCTCCTCGCACATGTCCCTCAGACGCCTCCTCGTTTCCAGCGCCATTCTGACAGCCGCCGCGGCGCTCGCCCCAGCGACGGGAACGGGGATCGGAGGCACGGTCCAGGACGCAGCCGCCGCCGACCCCGGGTGCACGGTCGCGACCACGCGGGACTGCGACGCGGGCCGGACCATCACGCGGACGAACCGCCGGTTCTACTGCGACCGGCCCCTTCGCCGCTGGGGGCGCCTCCCGCTCAAGGTCGTCCTCAACTTCAGCCGTGGACGTCGCTTCGGGCAGAACGCCGTCGACCTGACGACGGGTTGCGCCGGCGACCGGAACCCCCGCACGGTCGACCTGATCCTCCTCGTGAGGGGCAACGGTCGCACGTACGGTCCCGGCGTCGACGCCGTCAAGGTACGCCACCGGGCCGGCTACAACCGCGGCATCCAGATCACCGGGCGCGCGGACTGCGGGCCGCGCTACACGCCGGCGATGCACCAGGACGGCGTCCAGCTCCAGGGCGGCCGCAACATCACCTTCGTCGACTTCCGCGTCGGCCGCTACGCCAGGGGCCGCTCGACGTGCCAGGGGGCGGGCGGCGCGTTCTTCTACTCCGGCGCGAATGGCAACCGCCCCCGGAACATCGACGTGGTGCGCGGCAGGTTCATCGCGTGCAACCGCTCGCTCCTCGGGGGCCTCGGCAGCGGCTCGGTCCGCCGCGCGCGCTTCCGCTCCGGCCGCACGGACGGCTCGGATCCCCGGTGCCGGAACTTCCAGGGCGCGCCGCCATGCGACATCCGGGCGAGCGTGACCTTCTCCAACCTCACTTGCCAGCGCTGGAACCCGCGGCGCAACCGCTGGGTCTCGGACCGCCCGCGCTGAGTCAGCCTCAGTAGGGGACGAGGCGGTCGCGGTGAACCGCCTCCACGCCGCGCGGGCGGCCCTCGAGGTCTGCCGGCGAGACGCCGGCGATGCCCTTGGCGAAGGGGGTGCCGTCCGGCCCGACGAGCTCGACCGCGTCGCCGGGCTCGAAGCGGCCCTCGCTGCGGGCCACGCCGATGGCGAGCAGGCTGGCGCCGTCTTCCGCCACCGCCCGCCGCGCCCCCTCGTCCACGTGCAGGCGCCCTGCGACCGGCTTCCCGAAGCGGAGCCAGAGCTTGAAGGCGGAATGCTCGCGGCCGCGAGGCTCGAAGACCGTCCCGCGCAGCTCGCCGGCCAGGATCGGCTCGAGCACGGAGGCGCCCGCTCCGCCCGCGATCACCGTCTGGATCCCGGCTGCTGCGGCCATCTCCGCGGCGAGCACCTTGCTGCGCATGCCGCCCTTCCCGGTCGGGGCGGCGTCGCCCAGCACGGCGTCGCGGGCAGCCGAGCCCTGGGGGATCAGCTCGGCCCCGGGCGTCCCGGGGGCATGGGAGAAGACCCCCTCCACCTCGGTCAGCAGGACGAGCAGGCGGGCGCGCACGAGGACGGCGACCTGCGCCGCGAGCGCGTCGTTGTCGCCGAAGGTGATCTCGTCCGTCGCAGTCGCGTCGTTCTCGTTCACGATCGGGACGGCGCCGAGGCGGAAGAGGGCGCCGAGCGCGTTGCGCGCGTTCACGTAGGCGGCCCGGTCGGCGATGTCGCCGGCGGTGAGGAGGATCTGCGCGGCGGCGATCCCGTGTCGCCCGAGCGCGGCGTCCCAGGCGGCCTGCAAGCGCGCCTGGCCGAGCGCCGAGGCGGCCTGGAGCTGCGGGACGCTCGCCGGCCGCCGGGTGAGGCCCAGACGCGGCAGGCCGAGCGCGATCGCGCCGGACGATACGACGACTGCCGGCGTCCCCGCGTCGACGAGCTCGGCGATCTCCCGGGCGCGCTGAGCGAGCAGCGAGCGGCGCAGCCGGCCGCCCGGGGCGGCGATCAGGCTCGTCCCGAGCTTGACGACGACCGGGCCCTGCTTCACCGCCGCTGGGTGCCGTCGCCGACGATCCGGTACTGGCGCAACCAGAGGTCGCGGTAGGTGACCGGGCCGCGCGGCCCCGGCTCGCGGCCGACGTTGATCCCCGTCTCGGGGGCGCCGGTCAGCTCGAAGCCGTCCACGAAGCGCGTCGGCGCATTCCAGGCGGCCGCCGTCCCGCGGTAGCCGTCGAGGAACGCGCGCGCCGCCGGCTCGTCCTCGGCGACGATCGTGGCCGCGAGGCCGGAGGTCTCCTCGTTGGCGAGCAGCACGGCCTCCTCGAGGTCGTCGACGACGTCGACCGTGACGCCCGTGACGCGCTCCGGGTCGCTGGCCCACTCGTGGCCGAGCCGGTCCTCGAGCGGCCGGAGCTCCGCTCCGTCGCGGGCGCGCGGCGTCCCGTACACGTCGAGCCCGAGCCGCTCGAAGGTGGCGACGAGCTCCTCGAGCGCGCCGTCCGGCGCCCGCCGGTCGACGAGCGCCAGGTTGAGGCGGTTGCAGACGCCCAGCCGGTCGAGGCTCGCCTCGGCGATCGCCAGCAGGCGGTCGCGGTCGGCGCTCTCGTGGACGTAGAGCACCCCACCGCCCTCGGCATGGGCGAGCGCGCGGACTCCGCTCTCGGCCGCCAGCCGCGCGAGGGCTGCCGTGGTCTCGCCGCTCCCGCGCAGGATCACGAGGGGAATTCGCTGCGGCAGCGAGACGAGGACACGCGCGCCCTCGTGGTCGGGCGTGCGGACGAGGCCGACCGCGGCCGGCGGGAGCCCCGCCCGTTCCAGCGCCGGGCGGAGGGCCTCGTCGACGAGCGCGGTCACGGTGCGCAGGGCGGCGCCGCCGGTGCGCAGGACGGCGGCGTTGAGGCTCTTGAGGAGCTGGCCGGCGACGTCGAGGGCGACGTTCGGCCGCGCCTCGAAGTTGGCTCCGACGGTGCCGATCGGGATCCGCCGCTCGCTGACCTCGAGGCCGTTCGCGAGCGTCCAGGAGCCGATCTCGCGCTCGAGCGGCTCGATCGCGGCGGTCGCCTCCACCTGGCCCGCGAGCGTCTCCACGCGCCTGGGGTCGAGACGCAGGCGGTCGAGCGTGCCCTCGTCCAGGCGTCCCTGGGCCGCCTCGCAGTCGGCCTCGTTGGCGGCGAGCACGGCCGCGCTGCGCTCGCGCACGAGCGCCGCGGCTTCCCCGAGGGCCGACGCGACGGCGCTGTCGCTCAGCGACGCCGAGGCGCGGTTGGCCTCGATCGCCTCCTGCTCGACCTGAGCGCGGATCTCCACTTCTTCATTCTGACGGGGACCGCTTCGAGTCGACCAGGGCGGCGATATGCCTGATCGTCTTCCAGTTGTCGGGCACGACGTCGTCGTCGTCGATCTCGACGTCGAACTCCTCCTCGATCAGGGAGACGAGCTTCAGCATCCCGAGGGAGTCGATCACGTGCTTCGCGAGCAGCGGGTAGTCCTCGTCCACCTCGCTCCACGAGCCGCCGTAGGTCAGGTTCTCGGTCATGAGCTGCCTGATGCGCTGGGCGGTCTGGTCAGTCGACACGGGTCATCAGTTAGATTCGGCGGCGAGCGCGCGGCGGTCCACCTTACCGGTGGACGAGCGCGGCAGCTCCTCGCGGAAGTCGAAGAGCTCGGGCGCCATGTAGCGGGGGACCCGCTCGCAGACGAAGCTGACGAGCTCGTCTTCGCCGACCTCCCCGCGCCTGACGACGAACGCCTTGATCCGGTTCGTCACCAGCTCGTCCGGGATGGGCACCACGGCGCACTCGACGACCGCCGGGTGCTGGTGAAGCGCCGCCTCGATGTCCCCCAGCTCGATGCGGTAGCCGCGGCTCTTGATCTGGGAATCGCGGCGCCCGAGGAAGATCCAGTCGCCGTTTTGGTCGACGTAGGCGAGGTCGCCCGTCTTGTACGTCGGGTAGGGGCTCGACCCCGGCCCCCAGCCGCGGAAGAGGGTGGCGCCGGTCCGCTCCGGGTCGCCCCAGTAGCCCTGCATCACCGTCGGCCCGCGCACGTACATCTCGCCGGTCTCGCCCGGCTCGAGGATCGTCCCGTCCTCGGCCACGGCGAAGATGTCCACATCGCGCACGGGCTTCCCGATCGGGATCGACGGGGGCGGCTCGCCCTCCCAGCGCGGGACCTCGTACCAGGTGTTCACGTTCGTCTCCGTCGGCCCGAAGAGGTTCGCGAAGCGAACGTGGGGGAGAAGTTGCATCAGCGCGTGCAGGTACTTGGTGGGGAAGACCTCACCCGCGAAGAGGATCGTGCGCAGCGCCGGCAGCTCGACCTCGGCCAGCTTCCCCCGCAGGACGAGCAGCGTGAGGATCGAGGGCACGGAGTACCACACGGTGATGTTCGTGTCGCGAATCCACCTCGCCTGCTCGACCGGGAAGAGCGAGAGCTGGTCGGGGACGAGGACGACGGCCGCCCCCGTCGCGACCGCGGCGAAGAGGTCGAACACGGAGAGGTCGAAGTGGAGCGGCGCGTGGCTGG
>JBOHAM010000201.1:0-4752 GCA_050697735.1 Gaiellaceae bacterium
CGCTGGAGCCCGAGCCCGGCGAGGAACGTGCCCGTGAAGAGCACGAGCAGGCTGATGCCGAGGTTGCCCCAGAGCAGCCCGACGTCGAGGGTCGAAAGCGTGCGCAGCCGGTCGGGCACGGGCGTGATGCCCCACGTGCGCTCGGTCGGTTCCATGCGGCCTCCCTTCGCTGGCATTACCCAGATCAGGTTCGGCGGGTCGGGGCCTCCGGCCCCCTCTCAGCCGCGGCAGCGGCTCCCCGGTCTCAGGACTCTACGCCGCGATCTTAACGACCCGCAGGATCCCGGCGACGGCGCGCTCGAGCGCCTCCTCGTCGAAGATGTAGGGAACGGCGTTCGCGAGCTCGTGCGCGGGCCCGTCGAGGGAGTCCGAGCCCGACGCGCCGTTCAGCGCGTAGCGGATTGGGATCTCGTGGCAGACGACGAGCACGCAGCGGTGCTCGGAGGCCAGCAGCGTGCGGAAGCCCTCCGCGTAGCGGCGCGCCGCGTCGTCGAGGCTCTCCCCGCCAGGGAACGGATCGCTGCGCGCGTGCGCCCGCTTCCAGGCGCGGTACTCGTCGATCGCCGCGCCGTCCAGCTCGCCGATCTGGATGTCGTCGAGGAGCGGCTCCACGAGCAGGGGCACGTCATCGCGCTCGGCCACCGCGAGCTCGGCGGTCTCGCGCGTGCGCGGGAAGCGCGTGTGCACGCAGGCGTCCAGCGGGAGCTGGGACACCTGCTGGCCCAGCCGCCGCGACTCCTCCTCGCCCAGTTCGGTGAGCGGCACGTCGCGATCGGGGTCGCCGTTGACCCGCCTCTCCAGGTTGAGCACAGACTCGCCGTGCCGCGCGAAGACGAAAAGCCGGGTCACACCACGAACTGCTCGCGGCGCTCCCCGCCTCCCGCGAAGCGGTCCAGGCTGAGCGGGGAGAGGTCGAGCGTCGGGGGCTTGCCGACGACCAGCTCGGCGAGGTGCTCGCCGATCGCCGGGCTCTGCTGGAACCCGTGGCCCGAGAAGCCGGTCGCATAGAGGAAGCGCCGCGGCAGCGAGGCCTCGCCCATGACGGCGTTGTGGTCGGGGCTCATCTCGTACCAGCCCCACCAGGAGGACTTGATCGGCAGCTCGGCGAGCAGCGGCAGGCGATGCGTCGCGCGGCTGGCGACTCCTTCGATCGTCGGCTCGCGGCCGCCGAAGACCAGGCCTTTGCCCTCGCGGTGGACGTAGAACCCCGTCGAGAAGTCGATCGTGAATGGAAACGTCTCCGGGAGCCCGCCGTCCTCGGGCGTGAAGTGCATCCAGCGCGCCTCGCCCTGCACGGGGATGTCGAGGCCGGCGAGGTTGCCGATGTCGCGCGACCAGACGCCGGCGGCGCAGACGACGGTGCCGGTGCGGATGCGGCCCGCCGACGTTTCCACGCTCACGATCTTGTCGCCCAGCACGGCGATCCGCTCGAGCGTCGTCCCCTGGAGGATCTGCACGCCCTGCGCCGTGGCCGCCCCGGCGTAGGCCTGGACGACCGACTCGGGCGAGGCGTGGCCGTCGATGGGGCAGAAGCTGGCCGCGAGCAGGTCCGAGGTCTCGAGCGCCGGCACGAGCTCCTTCACCTCGTCCGGGGAGAGGAGGCGCGAGGGGACTCCGAGCGCGTCCTGCATCGAGAGCGCCTGGCGGAAGCTCTCGACGTCCTCCTCCCGGTCGAGCAGGAACAGGTAGCCCTCGCGCTTGTAGCTGATGCCGCTCACGCGGTCGAGGGCCTGGAACTCGGCCATCGAGCGGAGGGCGATCTGCACGTTGAGCTCGTCGGTGAACTGCGCGCGGATGCCGCCGGCCGACTTGCTCGTCGAGCCGCTGCCGAGGGACTCGCGCTCGACGAGGACGACGTCGGTCACCCCGAGCTTGGCGAGGTGGTAGGCGACGCTCGTCCCCATGACGCCGCCGCCGACGATGACGACTTCGGCCGACCCGGGCAGCATGGCGCGAGGCTATCTCGTCACGCGGATGCGCGGGAGGCGCGATCTGCGAGGATTCGGCCGTGAACGAGGTCGTCTCCGACCCCCTCGGCCTGACCCCGGAGCAGCGCGAGATCCAGGCGGTGTGCCGCGAGTTCGCTCAGCGCGAGATCCGTCCCGTCGCGGCGGCCGTGGACGAAGCGGACACCGAGACGCCGCTCGAGGTCTTCCACCGCGCGGCGGCGCTCGGCCTCACGTCCTTCATGCTTCCGGAGGAGGTCGGGGGCGGCGGGCTGACCGACTGCGTCACCGGCTGCGTCGTCCAGGAGGAGCTCTGCTGGGGCTGCGCCGGGATCGGCAACCTGATCACGTCGGGCGGCTTCTTCGCCGAGCCGGTTCTCGAGCTCGGCAGCGACGAGCAGCGACGCCGCTGGCTCGAGCCGATCGCCGGCGAGCGCCCGCCCCTGACCGCGCTCGCCACGACCGAGCCGGGCTCGGGCTCCGACGCGGCCGCGATCGAAACGACGGCGACGCGCACGGAGGGCGGTTACCGGCTGCGGGGCCAGAAGACCTGGATCTCGAACGGCGGCCTCGCCGAGTACTACGTGGTCTTCGCCACGGTCGAGCCAGGCTCGCGCTCTCGCGGCATCACCGCATTCGTCGTCGAGAAGGGCGATCCGGGGGTCACGTTCGGCGCGCCAATGAAGAAGATGGGCCAGCGCGCGATCGTCAACACCGAGATGTTCCTCGAGGACGCCGAGCTCCCCGAGGACCGCCGTCTCGGCGACGAGGGCCAGGGCTTCTACGGGCTCATGCGGACGTTCGACCGCTCCCGCGTCACGCTCGGCGCCTCGGCGACCGGGATCGCGCGAGCGGCGCTCGAGTATGCGGTCGAGTATGCGAAGTCGCGGGAGCAGTTCGGGAAGCCGATCGCGGACCACCAGGCGGTCGCCTTCCGCCTGGCCGACATGGCCACCCGCGTCGACGCGGCGCGGCTGCTCGTGCACCGCGCGGCGCGGAAGCTCGACGCCGGCGAGAGCATCCCTGCGGAGGCGGCGATGGCGAAGCTCTACGCCTCGGAGACGGCCATGTGGTGCACGTGGGCGGCGGTGCAGACGCTGGGCGGCTGGGGCTACTCGCGCGAGTACCCGGTGGAGAAGTGGATGCGCGACGCGAAGCTCGAGGAGATCGAGGAAGGCACGTCCGACATCCAGCGGCTGATCATCTCGCGGAACCTCCTGAAGTGAAGCGCGACCTCTCGGCGCTCTTCGACCCTCGCTCGGTCGCCGTCCTCGGTGCCTCCGCGACGCCGGGCAAGTGGGGCTTCTGGCTTGCCCGCGGCGCGGTCAAGGGCGAGGGCCGCCGCTCGGTCTACCTCGTGAACCGCAAGGGCGGCGAGATCCTCGGGCGGCAGGCCTACACGGCGCTCGACCAGCTGCCCGAGCCGCCCGAGTTCGTCGTCATCGCCGTCCCGGAAGCGGGGCTCGAGGAGGCGGTCGAGGCCTCGCTCGCCGCGGGCGCGAAGGCGATCGTGGCCATCAGCGCGGGGCTCGGCGAGATGGGAGCGGACGGGGCGGCCCGCGAGCGGGCGATCGTGGAGCGGGTTCGGGCAGGCGGCGCAGTGCTCGTCGGTCCCAACTGCCTCGGCGTCTACGACGCGGGCGCCGAGCTCGAGCTCTGCTCGGAGGAGCTCGAGGCAGGCTCGATCGGGCTCATCTCGCAGAGCGGGAACCTGGCTCTCGAGATCGGGCTCCTGGGAGCGGACTTCGGCCTCGGCTTCTCGCGCTTTGTCTCACTCGGGAACCAGGCGGACGTCGAGGCCGCGGAGCTCGTCGAGTCGTACGCGGCGCACGAGCCCACGCGCTTGATCGCGGTCTACCTGGAGGACTTCCGCGACGGGAGGGCGTTCGCGCGCGCCTGCGCACGGGCGGGCAAGCCCGTCGTGCTGCTGGCCGGCGGGGCTACCGAGGCTGCAGCGCGCGCCGCGCGTTCGCACACCGGCGCGCTCGCGAGCGACCTCGCCGCGATCCAGGCGGCGTGCACAGCGGCGGGCATCGAGCTGGCTCACTCGCCGAAGGAGGTCGTCGACCTGGCCCAGGCGCTGCTCTCGGGCCGGCGGCCGCGCGGGAAGCGCATCGCGCTCGCCGCCGACGGCGGGGGCCACACGGTCGTCGCCTCCGACCTCGTGGCCGCCGCCGGGCTCGAGCTGCCAGCGCTCTCCGACGTTACGCGGGCTCGGCTCGCGAAGGCGCTGCCGTCCACGGCGACGCTGACCAACCCGGTCGACTTCGCCGGCGGCGGCGAGCAGGACATCTCCAGCTTCGCCAGCGTGACGCGCGCGCTCCTCGAGTCCGGAGAGGTGGACACTGCCCTCCTCACCGGCTACTTCGGCGGCTACTCGCAGTACTCGGAGGAGTCGGACCGGCAAGAGGTGGAGTCGGCCAGGGGCATGGCGCGCGCCGCCGAGGAGACCGGGCGTCCGCTGCTCGTCCACACGATGTACTGGCGCGGCCATGCGGCGGAGACGTTGCGTGCCGAGGGCGTGCCCGTCTTCCGGGAGGTCGAGGCCGCCGTCTGGGCCGCCGGACGGCTGGCGCGCACGACGCCGGAGGCGTTGCGGATGGTGCCCGAGCTGCCCGCCGCGGCGCCGCCTGTCGAGGGCGAGCAGGACTACTTCGCCGCCCGGGCGCTCCTGGCGTCGGCGGGCATCCCGTTCGCCGAGGCGCGGCAGGTCGCAGGGGTCCAGGAAGCGCTTCCCGCGGCCGCCGAGCTCGGGTTCCCGGTCGTGCTCAAGGCGGTGGGTCCGCTGCACAAGTCCGACTCGGGC